>CAMDBU010000110.1 GCA_945889495.1 Syntrophobacter sp. SbD2
CTCGATCACCCTCGGACGTGGCTTGCAACGCCTTCATGATATTGTCACCGGTTTCTCGCTTGCCCAAGAATTTTATTCCGCTCAACAACCGGCTGCGTCATCCTCTCGACCTTTTCCCAGCAAGGGGAGTTACGGGTAACGATCAGCGCTTTGCTCAGGATGACACCCTTGGGACTTTTTCGCGGTGTGATACCGTCTGCAAAGAGAATCGATCCGCTCTCGCCGGTGAAATCCCTCGCTTGATTTCCATCTACTCCAGCTAATCTCCCCGGTAGATTTCTTTGTCGGTTTGCTGCCGTTCCGACGATTCACGTTTTTGCCGGAGCTTTTCTAGCAGCTGTTCTTTTTGCGCTTGGCGTTCTAGCCGTTGCTGCTCGGCGGGATCGTTGAGTCGGCCGCGCGGCTGCGGGTCGATTTTTTCGCCGCCTGGGGTGTCTTTGAACAAACTGCCGAACCATTCCTTGGCGGCGTCGACGAGCGAGCCCCAGAACGAGTCGCTGGGTTGCTCGTAGGGGAAGCGGGCGGCGCCGTCGATGAGCCGGGCGTTGAGACTATTCTGGAAGAAATCGCCCACCAGCAGCAAGGCGTTGTGCGCGCCTTCGCCCCAATAGTTGCTGCGCATGGCGACTCGTGGATCGTTGAAGCCGACCCAGGAGCCGGCCACCAGCCGCGGGTGCATCAAGACAAACCAGCCGTCGGCGTTTTTCTGCGTCGTGCCGGTTTTGCCGGCGACGTCTGCGCGCACGCCGAAGCGCGCGCGCAGACCTTGGCCGGTGCCGCGGTCGACGGCGTCGCGCAGCATGTTGATCAAGTGGCCGGCGCTGCGGTCCGACAGCACGCGTTTGGTTTCGCTGGTGAAGTTGGCGAGCATTTGGCCGTTCTTGTCGGTGATCCGGGTGACGAAAATCGCTTGGCGGTATTGGCCGCCGGCGGCCAGTGTGCTGTAGGCGGTGACCAGCTCCAACGGCGTCACCGGGCTGGTGCCGAGCGCCAGGGCGGGGACCTCGTCGAGCTTGCTGTGATTGACGCCCATGTTGCGCGCTAGCTGGGCGGTTTTCCGCGGTCCGACTTCCTGCATGATCTGGGCGGTGATGGTGTTCTTCGAATAGACCAAACCGTCGCGCGCCTTCATCGCTTGGCCGCTCGGCGGCGCGAGATCGCTGGGGCGCCAAACGCTGCCGTCGGGCAGCGGGATCTCGACGGCGCGGTCGACGAACGGTTTGTCCGGCGCCATGCCTTGTTCGAGGGCGGCGGCGTAGACGAACGGCTTGAAGGTCGAGCCTGGTTGGCGCCGCGCCTGCGACACATGATCGAATTGATCGGTCTTGAAATCCCGGCTGCCGACCCAGGCTTTGACATGGCCGGTGGCCGGATCGATGGCGACGAAGGCGGCCTGCAAGCGGGTCTTGTCGGCGCGCAGCTTGAGCATGAATTCTCTATCGCTTTTCAAATTCGCCAGCGCATCTTCCGGCGCCGCGCCGGATTGCAGCGCGCGCTGGTAGGCCGGCGATTCCCGGACAAAGCTGTCGAGCAGGGCGGCTTGAGTTTGCCAAAAATAACCGAAGGGCTGCACCTGGCGGCGCTGCTCGAGGTAGGCGCCCGAGTCCACGGACAGCACTCGGTTGGAACTGATCGCCCACTCGACGTCGGCCACCGCTTGCAAGGCCTCCATCTGCCGGCTCACCGCTTGGTTGGCGAGCGCTTGTAAGCGCGAGTCGATGGTGGTGTGGACGATCAAGCCGTCGGCGTAAATATTTTTATCGTTGCGGTCGGCCCAGTCGATCAGCCACTTGCGAATCTGCACCGCCAGATGAGGCGTCGGGCCGACATCTTCCTGCTGGCGTTCGAAGTCGAGGCGGATGGGGCGGAGTTTTTGTTGCTTGAACTCGGCCTCGCTCAAGACCCCGCGCTTGACCATCTGGCCGAGCACGATGTTGCGCCGCTGCAGGGCACGCTCGGGATTGAGCACCGGATTGTAATAGGCGGTGCCTTTCAGCATGGCGATCAGCGTGGCGCTTTCGATGAGCGTCAGTTTTTGCGCCGGCTTGTCGAAATAAGTCCGCGCCGCCATCTCGATGCCGAAGGCGTTGTAGAGAAACGGCATGGTGTTGAGATAGGTTTCGAGAATTTCTTTTTTGCTGTAGGCGTATTCGATCTTGAGCGCGGTGATGGTCTCTTTGATTTTCCGGGTGATGGTGCGTTGGTGGCCGACATTCTCGGGAAATAAATTGCGCGCCAGCTGTTGGGTCAGCGTCGAACCGCCCTGGGGATTACCGGTGAAGACGCGCAGGGCGCCGCTCACCGTGCGCACCAGATCGACGCCATGGTGTTGGTAGAACCGGTGGTCTTCGGTGGCGATCAGGGCGTCGATGACCTGGGGCGCCATGCGTTCTAACCGGACCCACTGGCGGTTCATCGGCTTGAAGGTCGCCAAGAGCTTGCCGTCGGCGGAGGCGAGCACGCTGGGCTGGTCGATTTTCGCCTTGCGAATGTTCGAAATGCTCGGCGTGAACGGGATCAAAACGACGGCGAAGGCGGTAAACAGCGCGAAGCCGACACCGCCCAGTGTCGCAAGTCCCTTACTGGCTTGGACGATGCGTTGCCGCCCGGTTAACTTTGGGTCGAGGGCGGCGCGGCAATAATTCGCGAGCCGTACAAGGAAGTTTCTTAAACGCCTGCTTGGGACGTTGTTCTTAGTGACGATCATTCCTGGTTTTCTTTACCATGGCGTCGCGGTTCCAGCGGTACCGCTGGTATTAGACGAATGGCTGGCGCCATTTCTAAATGGCGCCGGCGGTTATTCTATGCGATGGCGATAAGAACTAAAGAGGGCGCGGGCGGTAGCGCCGCAAGCGAGGTTCGGAATATCTCTCGCAAAGGCGCAAAGGCCGCAAAGTTCGGAAAATCAGTTCTACCTTTTCTTATCCGAACTTGGCGCCTTTGCGTCTTTGCGAGAGGAATATCCGACTCCGAGTGGGCGCGTGTTTTGACATTTGCGCAAGCCGTGTAGTCATGCGGCTTACTTGCGCGTCAGTTCGCTTAGCTGCTTTTGCCATTTCTCGGTGAGCTCTTCGTACTGGCGATGGCTCAGGCCTCGTTCGGGGTACCATCTCTTAAAGCCGTAGTCTTTAGCCGCGCTGCCGTAGCCAAATTGCTCGGTCATCATCTTTTGCCCCTCGGGGCCGATGAGAAAGTCGGCGAATAGCAGAGCCGCATGGGGATGCGGCGCGTTCATCAGCACCGAAGCGCCGCCGGCGTTGGTGACCACCAGTTCCATCGGTTGCCAAGCCACCGGCGCGCCCTTGGAGGACGCCAGGTCGGCGTTGCTCTTGAAGCCGGTGATCATCAGCGGCAGTTCGCCGCTGACGATGGCGTCGGTGAGCCCCAGCGCGCCCATGGAAAATTGTTTGATGTTCTGCGCCGCCAAGTTTTTTATAAACCCTTCGCCGCGCGCCGCCACCATGGCGCCGATGCCGCGCAGCGCCGACTCGGCGTTGGGCACGCCCATCTTGCCTTTGAGCGCGGGCTTGAGCAGGTCGTCGAACTTTTTCGGCACTTCCGATTCGCGGATCAACTTGGAATTGTAAACGATGCCGGTATAAGACTCGCGGTAAAGCGCGGTGTAAACCGCATCCGGCGCCGCGTTGTCCTTGGCGTTGTCCGGGTAGCTCGCCAGATGCGGCGAGCTGAAGGGCATGAGCAGATTATTTTCCCGTAGCAGCATCAGCGTCGGAAACGGCGACTCGATGGCGTCGGCGATGGTGCGCTTGGCCTGGGCCTCCTGGATCAGCTTGGTCGCCACGGTGGCGCCCGGCGCGCGATAGACTTCGACGCTGACACCTTTGAACCGGGCCTCGAAGGCCTTGGTGATCTCTTTGTGCATGGTCAAGGTGGTGTACCAGACGAGCTTGGCTTCCTTCTGCGCGCCCTGGTACAGCACGCGCTCGCGGTCGGCGCCGGCGTAGCGGGCAAGCTCGGCGGCGGTTCTCGCCCGGGTGTCTTGGGCCGAGGAAATAGTCGAGCTGGAAAAAATCACCAGCGCACTGAGCAGGAGAATCATTGCAAACATCCTCGGAGTCCTTCGACTTGGCTCAGGACGATCGGAGAATGGTGTGAACTTGTTAAGATAAATCCGTTCATGCTGAGCCTGTCGAAGCATGTTCCACCTTCGTTCTACGGCTTAGTACAACACTTGCTCAGCTTCGAGCTGGGTGATTTCTTCATCGGTCAAGCCCAATAGACCTTTGGCGATCTCGTGGGTGTGCTGGCCCATGAGCGGCGCCAGGCCGCGCACGGCGCCGGGGGTTTCGGAGAGCTTGACCGGGACATTCTCGGTGGTGATGTTGCCGGCTTCCGGTTCGTTCATCTCGACTAAGAATCCAGTCGCGGCGTATTGGCGGTCGCGATGAAATTGATCGTCGACTTCCTGGACCACGGCGGCGCAGACGCCGGCGCTTTGCAAAACTTCCATGACCTCGTAGGGATCAAGCTGCTTAGTCCATTGACTGACCCACTGGTCCAATTCATCGCGGTGGCGCAGCCGGCCCAGGTGGGTGGCGAATTTGTCGTCGGGCTTGGCGCCGGAATCTCGCGCTACCACGGCGATAAAACTTTCCCATTCATTGTCGCTGTAGATTGAGATGGTGCACCAACGGTCGCTGCCTTGGCATGGATAGGCGCCGTAGGGCGCGGCCACGGAGCTGCGGTTACCTTGCGGTTTGGGATCGCGCCGGTTGGCTGTGTATTCCAAATACTTCGGCCCGAGCAGCGAGGCGCCGATTTCCAACTGGGCATTGTCGATCATGTCGCCGCGGCCGGTCACCGTTCTTTGCAACAATGCCGCGACCACGCCGAAGGCGCCGGCGACGCCGCCCATGAAATCGGGATGCTGGGTTCTGGCTTCCGCGGTCGGCGTGTCGGTGTCGGGATAGTTCCACAAATAGCTCGCGCCCATGTTGTTGATCACGTTGGGGCCGTAGCTCAAGTCGGTGGCATGGGGGCCGGTGCAGCCCATGCCTTTGACCCGGATCAAGATGCACGCCGGATTGATTTCTTTAAGGCGCGGGTAGTCGAGCCCCCACTTTTCGAGAATGCCCAGGCCGAAATTTTCGATCAGCACATCGGACTTTTTCACCAGTTCCATCACCAGCTCGCGTCCCTTGGCGGTCTGCATGTTGACGGTAAAGGATTTTTTGCCGCGCTGGATCTTCATGAAGTCGGGCTTCTTGTTCCACAGCTTGGGATCTTCGCCGCGATGGCCGTCGCCGCGCAGGCGGGTCTCGCAGCGAATCACTTCGGCGCCGAATTCACAGAGCACGCGGCCGACGGTCGGCCCGGCGGCGCCGGTGGTGAGCTCGATGACGCGAATGCCGGTAAGGGGAAAGATGTTCATAGCGTTTACCTGCCCTCTGACCAATTGGAGTATTGGAGTGATGGAGTGTTGGGTTTCCGGATGCCCATTACTCCAATACTCCATCACTCCAGTTTATCTTCAGATCACTCCCGCGGCGCGCAAGGCGCTGAGATCGTCATCGGTCATGCCCAGCTCGCTGCCGTAGATTTCCCGGTTATGTTCGCCCAACAGCGGTGCCGGGCGGTGGATCGCGCCGGGGCATTCGGTTAGGCGCGGCACGCCGGCGAATTGTTGGTACTTGCCGGCCACCGGATGATCGATCTCGACGAATAGCTCGCGCGCTTTGGTCTGGGCGCACTCGACGAATTCGCCCGCGGTGTTGATCGGCGTGACGCTGATGCGGCGCTTTTGACCTTCCTCGTACATTTCCTGTTTGGTAAAGCCGCGGCAGAACTCGGCGATGGCCGCCTGGACGATGGCCGGGTGTTGGCGCCGGTAGACGGTCTTCTCAAACTCCGGGCCGGAGATCGCCGCTGGCCGGCCCATCCAATCGACCAACCGGCGCCATTGTTCGCGGGCGACGATGAAAAAGCGCACGTAGCCGTCTTTGACCGCGAAGGGATCGTAGAGATCGGCCTCCTGGCCGTCGCGCTTGGCGCGCTTGGGTTTGACGCCGCTGGCGCTGTAGTGCGGGATCGCGTAGCCGGCGATATGGGCGGCGCATTCATGGGTCGAGGTGTCGATCTGTTGGCCCCGTCCGCTGGCGACGCGGTGAAAGAGCGCCACGGCGATGGCCACGGCGGTGTAAGTTCCCGCCATGCCGTAGGCCAGTTCGCCCGCCGGTTGGATCGGCGGCTTGCCCTGTTCGCCAGCGATGTAGAGTAAGTTGCCGAGCGCGATGCTGGCGAGATCGTCGGCCTGATAATCGCGCCACGGACCGCTGCGGCCAAAGGGCGTGATCGAAGCGACGACCAGTTTTGGATTGACCGCGCTCAATGCTTCATAGCGCAGACCGAGCCGGTCCGAGTCGTTAGGTGAGAAAGTCTCGATGACCACATCGGCCTGGCGCGCCAGTCTTAAAAATATCTCCCGGCCGTCGGCGCTTTCGATATCTAGCGTGACGGCGCGTTTGTTACTGTTGAAGTGGAGATGGTAGAGGCCGGTTTCGGGGTTCGGACTATCGTCTTTGAACGGCGGCAGGCGCCGTGACGCTTCGCCGGCCGTCGGCTCGACCTTGATCACGTCGGCGCCCATGTCGGCCAGCAGTTTGGTGCAATGTAGCCCTGGCGGCCCGGCTAAATCTAACACGCGAAATCGCGACAACGGCCCGCTACGTTGTGATGGTGCCATGGTTTCTCCAGTGCGGTTCAGTAGATAGGTTTCCGGTGGAATTGTCTGCTACCGGCGAACGGTTCGGTGATTCCTCGCGCCAAGCACGCCAAGTCAGACTTTATGTTTTTCTTTGCGTCCTTGGCGAGCTTGGCGCGAGATATTCCGAATTCCCTCGCTCGTCAACACTTCCGGCAGATCATGTCGCCCTTGGGAAAGGGTAGGAGCACGCAGTCGACCCGCGGGTCGCTGTAGGCGCGCTCGATGAATTGTTTCTGATGACGCGGCGAGGTGACGTTGTCAACCACCAACCAGCCGCCAGGCACCAGGCGCGGCACCACCAGTTCGTAAATTTTTGCGTTCAACTCCGGGGGCTCGATGTCGGAGAAACAGAATGCCAAAGGTTCGGTACGGCCGGCAAAGTCGAAAGCGTCGCCATGATGGACTTCGACCAGGTCGGCGGCGCCAGCGTTGGCGACGTTCTGACGCGCCAAGGCGACTTTCTTTTCGTCGAGATCGACCGTGGTCAACTTGACGCCTTTGAGCTTGGCGGCGATGGACAGCCAAATACTCGAGTAGCCGCCACTGCTGCCGAGTTCGAGAAACGCGCCGGCGGGCGCGGCAAGGGCCAGCATCGAGAGCACCCGCGCGACGTCGCTGTCGACGCTACGCAACGACCGCTGGTCGCGCGCCAGCTGCTCCTCCATGGCGCGCATGACTTGCTGCATTGCCGGGGAAATCTCACTGAACATGGCTGCCTCCGTCGATATTTTCCCAGGGTACGCTGCGCCGGTTGATCTGCTCCTCGACGTCGGTGGGGAATAGATTCTCTTTCAACATGGCGAAATCGCCGTAGGCGCCATGTACCGGGCCGAGCAAGTTGCGTTCGGCCAACAGCCCGCCCTTGCGGGTGCCGAACTTGGGCAGCTTGTCGCGGTACTTGCAGTAGGTCTCGTACCAGTTGCGGGTCATCTGAATGTAATAGTCGAGCGGCACCGGCGGCTGCTCGGCTTCTTTGCACAGCGCGGTGGACGGTTCGCGGCGCCACTGTTGCGGCCGCGGCATGATCGCGCGCGACATGAGATATTCGAAGCAGCTGGTGGCCGACTTGACCGCTTCCTCGACGGTCTTGAACCCATGGGGCCGCGCCATCTCGATGCCGGAGACGAAACTCGGCTGCACCTGGCCGGGACCGAAGACCTCCACCGCGTCTTCCATCCAGCGCACCCAGTTGTCCCAGCCGACGCGCTCTGCCTTGCCGGGATTGATCCAGGCGAACAGTTCCCGGTCCCAGGCTTCCATATTGAAGTGGATGTTGTCGGCGCCGGCCGCTTTGTAGCGTATCACCTCTTCCTTCGGCCGGGCGTTGACCTCGAAGGTGATGCGCGGCTTGCTGTCGAGATTTTTGATCGCCTCGATATAGGGCACGTAAAAATCCGCTTCGTTCTTGCCGTGCAGGGTCTTGGTGATGCTGCCGCCGCTCAACACGAAGCCCTGGCCGGCGCCGATTTTTTTGGCGTCCTCGGCGACGTATTTGCAGACCGCGACGACATCTTCCACCGATTTCACCGGCGCCGACAGCGTGAAGTCGCGCGATAGTTTCATCTGACGCGCGTTCTCATTGATGTCGCAGAACTTACACTCTTCCTTGGCGCCCCAGTATTGGCAGTTGCGAAAGATCGTGATGAACGAGGCGAAGGCGACGATCTCGTGATAGGGCGTGCCGTCGGGCAAGTTTTTCGAGTAGTAGTCCGGCGTCTTGGGCACGCGCACGTCGCACACCACATTGCCGTCGACGGTTAAAACCATCCGGCCGTCGACGATGTCGACGAGATAAGGCGAATCGGGCGCCAGCGAAGTCTGGATCGCTACCGGGCGCATATTGTCGGGGCCGTTCATGAGAATGAAATGTTCGGGCACGCGCCGGTGCTCGTTCCTTTTGAAATAGGACATCGGCACCAGATCGTAGGAGAACAAGCGGTAGGATTTTACCAGCGCGCCCGCGCAAGCATTGAGCGCCGCGTCGCTGAACCAGTGGCCCAGGCTCAACATATGCTGCTTGAGGATGGTCTCCTTGGGCACGTCGGGATACTTTTTGTAATAGCCCTCTAAAATTTCAAAATTGGATTCTGTCGCGTTCGCCATACAACGTTCCTTTTCTTAATCCGCCGTTATTTGAGCAGCGCGTGGGCGGATTTCTGTGCCGGTTTGCGCACCTTGTCGAGTTTGTCTTCCGACTGATTTTCCACCTGCAAAAAATCCTCGACGGAAACCGCGTCCTTGGCGGCGATGGTGCCCAGCTCTTTCAGCCAACGGGTGTCGACATCGAGCCGGCGCGTCGCCTGGGCCAGGCCGCGGGAAAAAACTTCCTGGCCGTCGCGGCTGAGCAGCCAATTGACGAAAACTTTGGTGCTGTTGGGATGGGCCGGCGCCTTGATGATCGCCAGATTGCCGCTGCCGCCGGTGCCGAAGGTGCCCTCTTTGAGCGTCGGCAGCGGTTTCACCGGCAAGCCGGCCTTCACGAAGGGCTGAAACGAATAGTAGGTATTGCCGATCAACACCGCCAGTCGCCCCTTGGCCAGACTTTCCGACAGCACGCGCTGGTCGCGGCCGATGAATAAATCCTGGGCGGCGAGATTCTTCAAATAGTCATCGCCTTTGATCTGCCACATGTAGGACCAGTTGGAATCGCCGCCGCCGGGGGTGCGCGGATCGAGATAGCCGATCTTGCCTTTCCATTTGGGATTCAAGAAATCGTCCATGGAGCGTAGCTCGCCTGGTTTCACCAGGTCGCTGTTGTACCAAATGCTCTCGGGCAAATAGGCTTGAAACATGTAGATGAAGCGCTTGGCGCTGTCGACCCACATATGGCCGCCCCACCATTGCTTGGGGTCTTTCACCTCGGGCAGCATGAGCCAAGGCTCGATGGGGTCGATGATGCCTTCATCGTGCATGCCGGTGAGAATCGACGACGAGCCGCCGATGTGGAGATCGAAATGGCGCACGCCGGCTTTGAATTCGTCGGCCATGCGGCGCACGCCGGAACTGCCGCGGGCGGTGAAGACTTCGACTTCGATGGCGAAGCGTTTTTTGAACTGCTCTTCGATTTGTTTTTTCAACTCGGCGCTGGCCGGCAGGGAGATGGTGATCTTGCCTTCCTTCTTGGCTGCAGCCACCAGCTTGTCCCATTCCGGTGTGCTGGCGGTTTTGCTGGTTTGGCCATAAACCGCCGGCGCAAATAATAGGAGGCCCGACAACGTGGCGAAATACAAATGTTTGGCGAGCAGGTTCAGCACGGGTTTCCTTCGGTCTCTACTCCGCCGATCAAAGAGCGCGCTGGCAAGTGAATATTTCGCGGCTTTCAGTGGAGGAATCATCCATTCTTTTAGTTGAATGGGTCGATATGTCAAGGATAGGAAGGGGAGCGAAGTATCTCTGGCTATGGCAAGTTCGGTTTTCGGACCGGCTCCGGCGGTGCCGGTGCAGGATCGCCGGGTGATTTGTAACTTCATAGACCCAATCTCCGCATCCTTTGCGGTGAATAAACTGCCTAATCACCGCATGTTCTGCGGAGAATAGCGCGGGGCTTGCGGTGCTTTTATGTGAACCGTGGATTTGGCTGGCGGGCTTTGCCGGCATAATTCTTATGCCATCGCTCAGCTCTTCAACCGATAGCCGGTCTTGAACATCCAGCCGACCACCGCCAGGCAAACCGCGAAGAAGCCGAGGGTCATCGCCAGGCTCAGTTCTACGCTGACATCGGCGGACTCGTGGAAGCTCCAGCGAAAGCCGCTGATCAAGTAAACCACCGGATTGAATAACGTGACCGTGCGCCAGGCCGGCGGCAGCATGTCGATGGAGTAGAAGGCACCGCCGAGAAAGGTCAGCGGCGTGATGATCAGCATCGGGATGAACTGCAACTGCTCGAAGTTCTTGGCCCAGATGCCAATGATAAAACCGAACAGGCTGAAGGTGGCGGCGGTGAGAACGAGAAAGGCGATCATCCACAGCGGGTGCTGGATGCGCACCGGCACGAACAGCGCGGCGGTGGCGAGGATGATCAACCCCAGGGCGATGGATTTTGACGCGGCGGCGCCGACGTAGGCGACGACGATTTCCAGAAACGACACCGGCGCCGACAACAGCTCGTAGATGGTGCCGGTGAACTTGGGGAAGTAAATGCCGAAGGAGGCGTTGGAGATGCTCTGGGTGAACAGCGATAGCATGATCAACCCCGGCACGATAAACGCACCGTAGGGGACGCCGTCGACCTGGGTCATGCGCGCGCCGATGGCGGCGCCGAAGACGACGAAATAAAGCGAGGTCGTGATCACCGGCGCGATGATGCTTTGAAACAGCGTGCGCAGCGCCCGCGCCATCTCGAATTTATAAATCGCCCAGACGCTGTGGCGGTTGAAGGCTAGGTTGCTCATGGGTTTATTCGCGTTAAATCGGAATCGGATGTTTCACCACAGAGGGCACAGAGGACACAGAGGTTCGGAAGAGAAATTTCTCTGTGATCTCTGTGGGCTCTGTGGTGAAAATTCTTTTCCGTCTTCCCGCGCTAACCTCCACTACGGTCGCTCACCAGGCTGACAAAAATATCTTCCAGCGAACTCTGGCGCGTGTGCAAATCTTTGAAGCGGATGCCGAGATCGCTCATGCGCTGCAACAGCGCCGGGATGCCGGCCCGTTCGTCCACCGCGTCGAAGGTGTATTCCAACTCGGTGCCGCCGCCGTTTAGAACTAGATGCCAATCGCCGAGCTCGCTGGGAATCGCCGCCAGCGGTTCCGACAAGTTGAGCGTCAGCTGCTTTTTGCCGAGCTTTTTCATAAGCGTGGATTTTTCTTCCACCAGGATCAGCTCGCCTTTGTCGATCACGCCGATGCGGTCGGCCATCTCTTCGGCTTCGTCGATGTAGTGGGTGGTCAGGATGATGGTCACGCCGTTTTCCCGCAGGCGGCGCACCAGCGCCCACATATCGCGGCGCAGCTCGACATCGACGCCGGCGGTCGGTTCGTCGAGAAATAAGATTTGCGGCTCATGGGCGAGCGCCTTGGCGATCATGACGCGTCGCTTCATGCCGCCCGACAAGGTCATGATGCGGTTCTGGCGCTTATCCCAGAGCGACAGATCGCGCAGCACCTGTTCGATATAAGCCGGCTTTGGCGCGTGGCCGAACAGACCGCGGCTGAAGCTCACCGTCGCCCACACCGACTCGAAGGCATCGGTGCTGAGCTCCTGGGGCACCAGGCCGATCTTGGCGCGGGCGGCGCGGTAGTCGCGCTGAATATCATGGCCGGCAGCCAGGATGGTGCCGGCGCTGGGGGTAACGATGCCGCAGACGATGTTGATCAAGGTGGTCTTGCCGGCGCCGTTGGGACCGAGCAGGGCGAAAATTTCCCCTTGATGGATTTCCAGATCGACGCGTTTGAGCGCCGGATGGCCCGAGGCGTAGGTCTTGGTCAGGTTCGAGATCGAAATAATCGCCGCCATCGCCACGATCTTAGCCGAATCGTGGCGCCTCTGTAAGGGTCCGACGCGACGGTTCGACGGACTTCGGCCAGGATTCCAGAGCCGGAGGATTTATTTTCACGATTGTTCACTATTGGACAGAAGTTAATTTGCCCCAAGCCTATCATCGTCGCGAATACGAAGGTTCGCGTGACCGTACTATGCTCAATGGAGAAACCAAGGCGTCTGCCGAAGCAAAAATGATTGACACCGATGGCGTCGATGAATTGCCGGGTGGCACCAAGTGCGCTTCCTGCGGCCATCGCTATTGCAAGGTTTGCCAGGAGTGCTCGGTGTCGCAGCGCTACTCGGATTATTGGATTTGTCACAGCTGCGCATCGCTGAGTCGATGGATTCCAGGTGTGATTTAACAAAGGAGGGTTTATGGATTGGGATAAGATAAAACTAGGCGGCTGGAGCGCCGCCGGCGGCGCGGTGTTGGCGATGATCGTCGGCTTTAACTATGGCGGTTGGGTGACCGGCGGCACCGCCGATGTCTTGGCCAAGGAGATCGCCGAAAACTCGGTGGCCAAACGGTTCACACCGAGCTGCGTGGCGCGCTTCAACCAGGACGCCAAGAAAGACGAGAAGCTCAAAGCGATCAAAGCCAAGGACGCCTGGGACGCGCAAAAATTCGTTGAAGAGAATGGCTGGGCGACCCTGCCGGGAGAAGAGCGGGCCGACAGCAAGGTCGCCGAAGGTTGCGCCAAGAGTCTAATGGAAGCCAAATCATAAACTTCGCCGTCAGTCCGGCGCGCCTCATTGACCAAGCCGGATGAACTTTGGCGCTGGGAGATTTCACATGGGCGATAAAAGTAAAAAAGATAAAGACAAGCAGGAAAAGCAGAAGCACGCGCAACAGCAGACGGCGGCCAAAGCGGCGCTTGCCAAGCAGCCCGCCAAGGTTCTCAAAACCAAGTAGGGGCTATCTTTATCATCCTTGTCTGGTACAATCAGACATACGACTACTGACCTAACGTTCCAATAGAACAAACTCGGTTTACTTCTCCCGAGTCTCGAAGAGGCGGTACCCAAGGTAACCGCCTCTTCGCGTTTTTGCGCCGGGCTATCACTGAGAACCGCTAGGCGATACTGCCAGCTAGGAGCGATCTCCCATTGCCTCAGGGTCTTAAAAATTCCGCGATTAACCGCATCGCCTTCGTCGGCAACTATTTGCCGCGCCAATGCGGCATCGCCACGTTCACCACCGATCTGTGCGAAGCGATCGCCGGCGAGCATAGCGACACCACTTGCATCGCCGTGCCGGTGAACGACGTCGAAGACGGCTACGCCTATCCGCCCCGGGTGCGCTTCGAGTTGACCGAGAAAGACTTAGAGTCCTACCGCCGCGGCGCCGACTTCTTGAATATCAACAGCGTCGATCTGGTTTGCTTGCAGTTCGAGTACGGCATCTTCGGCGGCCGCGCCGGCAGCCATGTGCTAGCGCTTTTGCGCGATCTGCGCATGCCGATCGTGACCACCTTGCATACGATCCTGCGCGAACCCGATGCCCAGCAACGGCGCGTGTTGACCGAAGTGGCCGGCCTGTCGGACCGTCTGGTGGTGATGACCAAGCGCAGCGCCGAGCTCCTGCAGGAGGTCTATCAAATCGCGCCGGAGAAGATCGATCTGATCCCCCATGGCATTCCCGATCTGCCGTTTGTCGATCCGAGCTTTCACAAAGATCTGTTCGGTGTCGAAGGCAAGACGGTGTTGCTCAGTTTCGGTCTCTTGTCGGCGAACAAGGGCATCGAGACCGTCATCGCCGCTTTGCCGGCGATCTTGGCCAAGCATCCCAACTTGGTCTACTTCATCGTCGGCGCGACTCATCCCCATGTGCTGCGCCATGACGGCGAGAGCTACCGGCTTTCCTTGCAACGCTTGGCTGAGGAAAAAAATGTCGAAGGCCAGGTGATCTTTTACAACCGTTTCGTCAGCTTGGAAGAGCTGGTCGAGTTCATCGGCGCGGCGGATATTTACATCACGCCATATTTGAACGCCGCCCAGGCGGTGTCGGGCACGCTGGCCTACACCGTCGGCGCTGGTAAGGCGGTGATTTCGACGCCCTATTGGCACGCCGAAGAGATGCTCGCCGAAGAGCGCGGCGCGCTGGTGCCGTTTCGCGATCCGGCGGCGCTGGCCGAGCAGGTCATCGATCTGCTCGACAACGACGCCAAGCGCCATAGCATGCGCAAGCGCGCTTATCTTTACGGCCGGGAAATGATCTGGCCGCAGGTGGCGCGCCGCTATATGGAAAGTTTTCAGCGTGCCCGCACCGAGCGGCGCCATTTCACGCCGCCGGGCTTCGTCGTCAAGCCGCTCGACCAGCGGCCGGCGGAACTGCCGCCGCTCAAGCTCGATCATCTGCGCCGCATGACCGACGACACCGGCATGTTTCAACACGCGATCTTTACCGTGCCCAACTATCACGAGGGCTACACCATCGACGACAACGCCCGGGCGCTGACCGTCAGCGCGCTCTTGGAGGAGCTCGGCAACGAAGAGACCGCCGATCTGATGTCGCGCTACTTCGCTTTTGTCTGGTACGCCTTCAACGCCAAGACCGGCCGCTTCCGCAATTTCATGAATTACCAGCGCAGTTGGCTGGAGGAAACCGGTTCCGATGACAGCCAGGGTCGCGCGCTGTGGGCGCTGGGCACGGTGTTGGGCCGGTCAAATACGCCGTCGCTGCAAAACATGGCCGGTTGGGTGTTCGAGAAAGCTTTGCCGGCGATCCGCGATACCACCAGCCCGCGCGCTTGGGCCTTTGCCTTGATCGGTATCAATGAATACTTGCAGCGTTTTGCCGGCGACCGCACGATCACCCAGGTGCGCGAGGAATTGGCCGGGCGGTTGCTCGAATTGTATCGCCATAGCCGCTCCGACTCCTGGCGTTGGTATGAACAATCGCTGACCTATTGCAACGCCGTGCTGCCGCACGCTCTGCTCATGTGCGGCCGCGCGATTGGCAACAATGACATGACCGAGGCTGGGCTGGAGTCGCTCAGCTGGCTCGCCGAGTTGCAGCGCGGCGGCGAGAGCGGCGGCCATTTTGTCGCCATCGGCTCCAACGGTTTTTATCAACGCGGCGGCGCCAAGGCACGCTTCGACCAGCAGCCGGTGGAGGCCCAAGCGATGGTCTCGGCTTGTCTCGAAGCGCAGCGCTTCACCGGCGACAAGCTCTGGTCCAAGGAAGCCCGCCGGGCTTTCGACTGGTTTCTCGGCCGCAACGATTTGAATCTGCCGATCTACGATCCAACCACCGGCGGCTGCCGCGACGGCTTGCATCCGGACCGGACCAATGAAAATCAAGGCGCGGAATCTTCGCTCGCCTATCTCCAGGCCATGCTGGAGCTGCGTTTAGCCGAGACCGCATTGGTATCCGTGACCACAGGAGTTTGATGAACAATCAGCACCAGGAACTATTCCATCGTCATAAGCTCAATCCGATCCTGAGCGCCGCCAATTGGCCCTATCCGGTCAATAGCGTGTTCAATCCCGGCGCGACACGCTTGGCCGACGGCACGACCTTGTTGTTATGCCGCGTCGAAGACCGCCGCGGCCATTCCCATTTCACCGTCGCCCGTTCCGACAACGGCATCGATCACTGGCGCATCGAGAGCGAGCCGACGCTGTTGGCCGACCCAAAGAACTTTCCCGAAGAGATCTGGGGCATCGAGGATCCGCGCATTACTTACGTCCCGGAACTTAAGAAATATGTCGTTGTCTACACCGCCTTCTCGCGCGATGGGCCGGGGGTCGCGCTGGCGCTCACCGAAGATTTCAAGACTTTCGAACGTTACGGCGTGATCATGGCGCCGGAGGACAAAGACGCGGCCTTGCTACCTTTTCGCATCGACGGCCAGTGGGCTTTGATCCACCGGCCGGTGAGCGCGCCGCGGGCGCACATGTGGATGTCGTTTTCACCCGACCTGCGGCACTGGGGCAATCATAAATTGATGATGGAGGCGCGCCGCGGTTCCTGGTGGGACGCCAACAAGATCGGTCTATCGCCGCCGCCCATCGAAACCGCGCAGGGCTGGCTGGTGATCTACCACGGCGTGCGCCAAACCGCCGCCGGTTCGATCTACCGTCTGGGCTTGGCGCTGTTCGATCTGCACGCGCCCGAGCGTTGTATCAAGCGTAGCAACGAGTGGATGTTCGGCCCCCAGGAACTCTTCGAGCAGCGCGGCGATGTCGATAACGTGGTGTTTCCCTGCGGCTACACCATCGGCGCCGATGGCGATACGGTGCATCTTTATTATGGCGCGGCGGATACCAGCATCGGCATGGCCACCGGCAGCGTGCGCGCCATGCTCGACTGGCTGGAACATAATGGCGACCCGGTCGAGGTTATTCTCAATTAACAAAAGGAGCGCTTATGGGTACCGAGACATTTCAAAAACGGCAGAAGGAAAACGCCCGTAAAGAAAAACATAAGATCAAATTGGCGCGCCGGCTGGAACGCAAAAACGAAAAAGTCCCGGGCGAAAATAGTTTGGATGTCGATATCTTGCAAATGGAGAGGGAGGCCGAGCAGGCCGCCGCCAACGGCGAATCGAGTAGCAGTTAGAGTTAGGTTTTGTTGGCGGCGCTGACTTGAATTGGCGCGGCGCTCGTCGTTTTCTTTGGCTACGGCGCGAAGTGAACCCCGGCCTGGGCGGCTTGGCGCGACCCGTTGGATGAACAGAGGAGAATCTCATGACTTTGAGTGTTGGCGAAAAAGTTAGTTTGCCGAGCCACGGCCCTTGCGTGATCGGAGCGGTGGTGAACAAGCAGGTCGGCGGCACGTCGACTGCGTTCTACCGCTTGGCGCCGCTGGAAGACAATGGCGGCGAGTTGTTCATTCCGGTGGATAAAATCACCGGCCTGGGGATTCGCCAGTTGCTGCAAAAAACCGAGATCCCCAAACTGCTCGGCCGGTTGAGCCAGCCCGGCAAGTCGGTGCCGCCGCCGTCGACGGCGCGCAATTGGAAACAGCGGGCCCTCGACAACGGCAAGCTGCTCGCCTCCGGCGCCGCCGCCGATTTGATCCAGATTGTCGAGTCGCTCAGCGATTTGCACGAGACCAAAACCTTGGCGCCCCATGAACGGCAGACCTTGGAACGGGCCAAGAAGCTACTGGTCTGCGAGATCTCCGAAGTGTTGGGACAGACTCGCGGCGCGGTCGAAGAACAGATCGAAAAAGCCTTGCAGGCGCGCAAAGCCGGCTGAGGCCCCTTGACTCAAAGAGCTTAGAACCGCGCCGCGGTTGTCATCTCACCCAGGAGGAATCGCTTATCAAGCTCATTGCCGTGACGGTAACCGTCGTTGTCCAACTCGGCCTCTCGTCGATTCGTCGCTTCAAGCATCGGGAGGCCGCTTATGTCCACTGCTAACAGTTCGGCCGAATCCAACATGACCAAGGCGGCATGGTATCAGTCGACCACCGCCTATGCTCAGCCAAGCCTGGGCAAATCGCTGTGGCAGATGGCCAATACGTTTGTCCCCTATCTGGCGCTGTGGGCAACGATGATTGTCCTGGTCCGGCGCGGTTATCCCTATTGGCTGACCCTGCTGTTGGCGTTGGCGGCGGGGGCACTGCTGATTCGCATTTTCATCCTGTTCCACGATTGTTGCCATGGCTCGTTCTTCGCGTCGGCGCGCGCCAACGCCCTGCTCGGCTATGTCACCGGCGTTTTGACCTTTACGCCATTTGAAGATTGGCGCTTGGCACATAATCGCCATCACGCCACCGCCGGCGATCTCGACCGCCGCGGCGTCGGCGATATTTGGACCATGACCACCGGCGAATATCTCGCCGCGCCGCTGTGGCAGCGGTTCGCCTACCGGTTCTACCGCAATCCATTTATTCTTTTCGGCCCGGGGGCGGCGCTGCTGTTTCTGATCATTCAGCGCTTTTGCACCCGCGGCGCCGGCCAGCGCGAGCGGCGCGGCGTGCTCCGCACCAATTTGGCGCTCCTAGCGGTGGCCATGGCGGCGAGTCTAACCATCGGTTGGCAAACTTATTTGCTGATCCAACTGCCGATCATCGTCATCGGTGGCGGCTTGGGCGTCTGGCTGTTCTATGTCCAGCATCAATTCGACGACGCCTACTGGGTGCGCCATGGCGCTTGGGATCCGTTGAAAGTCGCCCTAGAGGGCAGTTCCTATATGCACTTGCCGAAAATTTTGCAGTGGCTCAGCGGCAATATCGGTCTGCACCATATCCATCATGTGCGGCCGAATATTCCCAACTACAACTTGCAGCAATGCCAGGACGAAATCCCCGCCTTTCAAGTGGTCAAAGCGATGACTCTGGGCGCCAGCCTGCGCTCGCTGCAACTGGGTCTGTTCGACGAGCGTTTGGGTAAGCCGGTGACTTTTCGCTCGCTGACCGCGCCGGCGAGCGAATCGTAACTCGCCGTCAGCGCGTTGGGTTGGCGGTGGTTTTGCCCAGGGCATAGTTTCATCCTGAGCCTTGCTATCAGGCGCGCTATCGCCTAGGCTTCAACTCATCTCTACAGTCGTAGGGTTCCGCTTCGCGGTTACTTGAAATCCTTCAAGTAAGCCTTTCCTCCTCATCCCTCCAAGGCAATGGTCGTTTACTGGCGCGGCCCAGTGAGTCGGCGCGTCGTCCGCCATAGGTTACTGGATTTTTCCGACCATCGGTTTTCATGCCAGGCGACAACCCATGAAGCATGACACTTCCTACAAGAACTTCCGCATTCGCGGCGAATCCTTTCAGCCGACCGAGAGCAGCGGATGGATTCCACGATTTGTCCTACAAGCGGAGAATCCCGACGCCGATCCGGCGCCGGTCAGTCACGACCGCTTGGACAAGGTCTGCGTTAGCCAAACCGAAGCCGATGCGTTCGCCGTGCAAGACGCCAAGAACTGGCTCGATGACCAGCGCTCGATAGCGCCGTGCCCGCGACCATGACCGGAGGATTTTATGTCGTTAATAAACCAACTTCCTGAGACGGTATTTACCACCAAGGTCGACGAACTGCTCAATTGGGGCCGCGCTTCATCGCAATGGTACATGCTGTTCGGCCTGGCCTGCTGCGCCATCGAGCTCATGCAGACCGGCGGGCCGCGCGCCGATGTCGATCGCTTCGGCGCGGTGCCGCGGGCGACCCCAAGGCAGTCCGATCTGATGATCGTCGCCGGCACGCTGACTTACAAAATGGCCAAGCGCACCAAGTTGCTTTACGATCAGATGCCCGATCCCAAATACGTCATCTCCATGGGCAGCTGCTCCAACTGCGGCGGCTTGTTCCAGCTCGCTTATTCAGTCTGCAAAGGCGTCGATAAGATTATCCCGGTGGATGTTTACGTGCCCGGCTGTCCGCCGCGGCCGGAAGCATTGACCGAGGGGCTGCTGCGCGTGCAAGACAAAATCATGCGCGAGAAGTGGCTGGTCCGGGATACGCCGGTAGCGCCGGCGCGCCAGCCTGCCTAGAGTCGGCGCGGGAGATCGAATGATGAAAAGCCCAGCGGACAGTGACGGTGAAAATTTCGATGAGCATGCCCATGAGGATGGCTATTTCGCCGCCAAGGAGCATGAGTTGCTCACCGACATGCGGCTAGAGTTTCACAAAGCCCAAGCGGCGCGGCGCGATGCCGCGCAAGCGACCTGCCCCAAATGTGCGGGGCGATTTCACCAACATGCGGTCCTAGGTTTCACTCTAGAGCGTTGTGACAATTGCCAGGGGATCTGGCTCAACAAGGGCGAGCTTGACGCGCTCTTGCGCCAGCAGCGGCGCGGCCCGCTGGCACTGTTCCTCGATCGCTGTTTTGCCAAAACTGAGACTGGAATCAACAATTAAATTTTTGCTATTTTATCAGGAGTAAACTTTATCGAACCGCAAGGCGATGAACTCGAAAGCAGCGAAATTTATCAGCACTCATCTCCGGTCAGTGTCGTGAGCTTAGAGCCGGCGCCGACCGCGAGGGCGCCGACGCGGCCCCTGCTCGAGTTCCCAGAGCTCGCGCTTGGTGCGACCTCGTTGAACGACCATCGGATGGCGATTTTCGCCCATGAAGTCGCCAACTCGCTTTCGGTGATCGGCTTTTCTCTCGAATATTTTAAAAGTGAATTCAAAGCCCGGCAGATTGACGACCCGGTGGTGAACCGGGTGATGCAGAGCGCCCTGGCGGAGATCGCCGGTTTGGGCATTTTCCTCCATAAGGGAACCTCTAAAAACTCACCCTTGAAATTGTAGTTACTGTTTGCACAATATTTTCCTTCACAAAATAACCAGATGCCCGTCCTGGGGCGGCAAGCGATCTATTTTGACGCTCGGTTAGCCTCGTTCCCCGTCGTTTTGCCACA
>CAMDBU010000111.1 GCA_945889495.1 Syntrophobacter sp. SbD2
GCGGCTTCCACCATCGTCAGCTCATTACGTAACGATCGTTGTATGATGTCTAGTCGTTTCTCGTCTCTCATCGTCAGGGTTGTCATCCTTCCACCCTGACATATTCACGTTGCCGTTAGACCCTGACAGATTCACTTTGCTACAACACCATCATTGTGATTGATTGACGGCGCGCTTTCGGTAATCTGGCTCCTTCATGAATGGCTTGGCGCTCACGCTGATTCTCACTGCCGCGGTGCTGCATGCGACTTGGAATCTGATCAACAAACAGGCCAGCGGCCATGGCACCTTCACCTGGATCGTCGCGGTTTTGTCGGCGTTTTTCTACGCGCCGGCGACCATCGCCATCATCGAGATCTGGCAGTTAAAGTTCACCATGGTCGAGATCGGCTTGATCGCCGGCAGCGCGGCGCTTCACACCGGCTATTTCTTTTTGCTCAATCAAGGCTACCGGGTGGGCGACTTGTCCCTGGTCTATCCGCTGGCGCGCGGCACCGGGCCGCTCCTGTCGACTCTGGCGGCGATCGCTTTTCTCGGCGAACGGCCGTCGCCGCTGGCGCTGGCTGGCGGGCTGCTGATTATCGGTGGCGTGGTGGTTTTGACCGGCAACCTGGCGCAGCTCAGCCGGGACGGCAATCGCGATGCCATCGGTTACGCGCTGATCACCGGTCTGTTTATCGCCGCTTACACTTTATGGGACAAGCAGGCGGTGAGCCGGTTTGCGATCATGCCGCTGGTGCTCGATTGGGGCGCCAATGTCGGCCGGGCGATTTTGCTGACCCCCTTCGCACTGCGTTATTCCGAGGAAGCGGTGAGCGAATGGCGCGAACATAAATGGGAAGCGATCGCGGTGGCGATCTTGATCCCACTGGCTTATATCCTGGTGCTCACCGCCATGCGCTTTACGCCGGTGAGCTATGTCGCGCCGGCACGCGAGATCAGTATTCTCATCGGCACGGCGATGGGCGCGCGCTTGCTGTCCGAAGGGGAGGGGCCGCGCCGGTTGGCGGCGGCCGGGGCGATGGTGTTGGGCATTGTCGCGCTGGCGATCGGATAAGCATGCTATTCAATATTTTTCGGGGTTGGAGATGAACCAGCGCGACGAATCGTTCAAGGAATTCGTCGTCGATCAATTGCGTGATTTAGAGCTGGTCGAGGCGCGGCGCATGTTCGGAGGGCATGGGCTGTACCGGGACGAAACTTTCTTTGGCATCCTTCACAAGGGTAAATTGTATTTCAAAATCGATGAGTCGACGGTGGAAGAGTACCGCAAACGCAAGATGAAACCGTTTCGCCCCAATCCCAAGCAGACGCTCAAGAGCTACTACCAAGTGCCGCCGGATATCATCGAGGATGCCGACCGGTTGCGCGAGTGGGCGGAGCGGGCGGTGCGCTGCCAGGGTAAGAAAGCCGAGCGTTTAAGCGAGATATAGGCCGGGGCTAATTTGCATTTTCCCCAGGGTGCGACTAAAGTTATCGCCGTGGCAGAACTCAAGCGGCCTTTTTTTACTTCCTATAGCACCAGCCTTTGGGTTCGCTTTCTCCGTTTCAATTTACGCTCGCATAAAAAGCTCGAAGACGACTTGGACGAGTTGGGCCTGACGCCGCCGCAGTTCTACGTGCTGGCGACCATCGGTTACGCCGGCAGTCTGCCTTTCGGCGAGATTGGCGCCAAGATGCTGGTGACGGTGAGCAATCTGACCGGCATCGTCGACCGGCTCGAGGACAAGAAGTTCGTCGCCCGCCGGCGTGACGAGAAAGACCGCCGAGTGGTCCATGTGATGCTCACCGAGCGCGGCGCCAAGCTCTATAAGAGCACCATCCCACTGTTCGAGAAATGCGTCGGCGAGATCTTTTCCGGTCTGAGCAAGGCCGATCAGAAACTGCTGTCAGCGCTACTGCGCCGGCTCGATCATGAGCCGGCGGCGAAGTGAGGGGCGCGCGGCGCTTCGCTAGCGTTGGTTCGGTTCTTAACTCTCATCGAAATCAGTAGCCAGAAGTCAGTAGTCAGAATTCCGGAGCCGGACGGAGCGCGGCTCGATTGACACTGTGTATTGGCAAGTTATAACAGTTTAGGCTTTAACTAATTTTCCTCAGCGAAAAATTCAGTGGCAGATCAAACCAACAAACCGCTGGGTCTTGAGCGGGTGAAAAAGTGGCTTTACGCCAAGGATCTCGACGAGCGCAGCAGCGGCTGTGTGCTGTGCGGTTCCTGCTATGGCCATGGGCCGGCCAATCCGATGGAGGATGTGCCGGGGCCCAAAGAGAAATGCCCGCCCTACGAGTATTACAAATTTCAACGCCACACGCCGAAGTCGCGCTGGCTGATGGCCCAGCGGGTGTTTCACGGCCTCGATACGATCACCCCGGAACTCAAAGAAGTGATGGCCGCCTGCACCAATTGCTTGATGTGCCAGGAGCTCTGCGGCGTGCGCGGCGATGGTTACGGTCCTTGGGACATCACCGTGGCGATGCGCGAGGAGATTACTGAAAGAGAAGGGCCGCTACCGGCGCATCAAGCGATCTTCGATGGCCTCAAACAACATGACAGCCCGTGGGGACAAACCGCGCGCGGTGCCTGGGCGGACGGCTTAGGTTTAACGCAACTCGGCCGAGGCCAGGCGGCAACTTTGCTGTTCGCCGGCTGCTCAGCCGAGCGCGCCAGCGGCCGGAGCGGCGCAGTCGCGTTGGCTAAACTCATGCAAACGGCCGGTGAGAACTTCGCCATTCTCGGCGACCAGGAAAAATGCTGTGGGCTTTACGCTTTCGATCTCGGTTACCGGCGCGAGTATGAGCGGTTGAAAGACGCCAATCTGGCAACCTTGACGCAAGCGGGCGTGACCAAGGTTGTCGTTGCCTGCGGCAGCTGCCAACGGATTTGGCGCGAGTACGCCAAGGAGGCGAGCGGCTTCGAGGTCGTCCATGGCGTCGAGTTCGTCGCCCAGGCGCTCACGACCGGGCAGCTCAAGTTTACCAAGACGATTGGCAAGAAAGTGACATATCACGACTCCTGTCATCTCGGCCGCGGCTGCGGCGTTTACGATCCGCCACGGCAGATTTTGCGGGCGATTCCCGGATTGCAGCTGGTCGAGATGGAGCGCAACCAACGTTGGTCCTGGTGCTGCGGTGGTGGCGGCGGCGCGCCGGAGGCCGATCCGGCGATGGCGCAGTGGAACGCGGCGGACCGCATGCGCGAAGCGCGCGCTAGCGGCGCCGAGCTGATGCTGACCTCGAGCGCGCTATGCCAGCGCTCGTTTGACGAATTGCCCGAAGCCGGGTTGCCGACGCAGGATTTGCTGGAATTTATTTTAGCGGCGCTGTAATTCGTTCGGAGCTGGGGAAGTTTCACCACAGAGGGCACAGAGACCACAGAGGGCCGGACAAAATCAGATGGTCAAAGAACCGCACTTTACACCGCAACGGATGCTCAACATGCTTGGGCTCAAGGCCAACTCGTTGGGACCCTATGCGCTCGTTCCGGGGCCGAAAGAGCGCAGCGAGATGATGCTGAAGCTGCTCGACCAGCCGCAGAAGAGTTTTACTTTTCTCGACTACGAGATGCATACCGGCGGGCTCGACGGCAAGCGGGTGAGCATCGGCAACGGCGGCCGCTACGCGCCGGACACGGCGATTACGACGGAGATTCTTTGCGGCGCCGGGGCGGAAACTTTGATCCGCGTCGGTAGCTGCGGTTCGCTGCAAGATAACGTCAAGATCGGCGATTTGGTGATAGTCACCGGCGCCCTGCGCGGCGACGGCACGTCGCGTTACTATGTCGCCGAAAACTTCTCCACGGTGGCCGATGGCGGCATCGTCGCGGCGCTCAAGCGGGCGGCGGAGGATTTAAAAGTTCGCTATCATTTGGGCTGGATCTTCACCACCGACGCGCTGTTTCAAGAGACACCGGAACTGATCGAGCAATTGAACCAGCAAAACATCTCGAGCATTGACATGGTGACCTCGACGTTTTTGACCATCGCCCAGGTACGCGGCAAGAAGGCCGGCGCGGTGTTGGCGGTATCCGACGAATGTCTCTACGGCAAGTTCGGTTTCCGCGATCCGGCGTTCTTCGAAGCCGAGCAAAAAACCATCGAAGTGGCGCGCCAAGCGCTGAAGTATTTATAACCATCGCCCATGGCCGAGTCGCAATCATGAGCGCCGTCCAAAGTCCGCTGTTCGAGCCGGTGCTCTGGCAAGACGGCGGTTTCAAAATCCTCGACGAAATTCAGGTTCCGCAAAAGATCCACTACATCGAAGTCACCGAGGTCGCCCAGGCGTTGGCCGCCGTGCGCGACATGAAGACGCGCGCCTTTGGCCAGGTGTTGACGTTTTTTTACAGCGCGGCGTTGGTGGCGGAGAATTATCATCAAACGGACGCGGCGCCGCTGCGCGGCCAGTTACGGCGATTGACCCAGCAGTTTTGCGACGCCCGGCCGACCTTCGATTTCCGCGGTCTGGGCGCCATCGTCGACGGTTTTTTCGACAATCTCCCGGCCGGAGCTGACGCCGGCGCGACCATCGCCGCGCAGGCGCGCGAGCGCGGCCAACAGATCGTCCGCGGCCGTAGTGGCCGGGCCAAGCGCGCGGCGGAGCTCTTACCCAACTCGGCGCGGTTGTTGACCCATTGTAATGTCAGCGGCGAATTGGTCGCGGTGGCGGACTACTGTAAAGAACTGGGCAAAGAGTTTTCCGTCATCGCCACCGAAACCCGCCCCTACCTGCAAGGCGCGCGCTTGACCGCTTGGGAGCTGGCAGAGGCCGGTGTCGCGGTTTCTTTGATCCCCGACGGCGCGGTGGCGCAGATACTGGCGCAGGGCGAAGTCAACGCCGTCATCGTCGGCGCCGACCGGGTGGCACAGAATGGCGATGTCATCAACAAGGTCGGCACCTATCCGATGGCGCGCCTGGCGCGGGAATACGGCGTGCCGTTTTACGCCTTGGTGCAGGATCCGCGTTCGCTCAAGCGCGGCGCCGATGTGCCCATCGAAGAGCGGCCGGCGGCGGAGCTGCTGACGTTTCACGATCGGCAATTGGTTCCCGGCGCGCCGGGGCAGCTGCAGGCGCGCTATCCGTCCTTCGATGTGACGCCAGCACGGTTCATCACGCAGCTCATCGGCTTTGACGGTATTTACACGCCGGAAAGTTTCCGGCAGAAGTATCACACCGGCGCGCTGGCCGATGCGCTTGCGGTCGACGGCAAGGGCAAATATCTTTTGCTCTACGGCGTGCCGCCGGCGAATCAGTTTTCTTTTCTCTTGAGCGCGTTGAAAGCCGAGGGCGCCGAGGCGATTTTGGTTCCGGAAATGCGCCCGCAGTTATGGGGCGCGCAAATGGTTGTGCCGGAGCTGCTCAAGCGCAACGCACCGACAACGATCATTTCCGACAACATGATGGGCACGTTGTTCGCGCAGGGGGAGATCGCCAAGCTGTGCTTTTTCTACGACCGCTTGGAAGCCGCCGGCCCGCTGGGGATCTGCGGTTCGCTCTTGGCGGTGCAGTTGGCGCGCTTGCATGGCGTCGCCATCGAGCTTTTTAACGGCGCTGAGGACAAAGGCACGGCGCTGGATGTGGATGCGGCGACTTTTCTCGGCGAGTCGATTTGTCCGGCCGGCGTGACGGTCCGAGCGGTGGGCGCGGAAGTGGTGCCCTGGGGATTATTAAAAGGTTGATTTATGGCGAATATCGACAGTGAAATAATTCGCTGGGGTAAGCTGCTCTTCGAGCGCCGGCTGATCAGCGGCTGGGGCGGCAATCTCAGTTGCCGTGTCGGTAAAAACGATTTTCTCATCACCGGTGGCCATGCGCCGCTGGGATTTCTCACGGCGAAAGATTTGGTGCGCATCCGCGCCGACGGCCAGCCGGTGCGTAAAAGCCAGCGCGCTTCGAGCGAAACGCCGATGCATCTGGCGGTCTACGCCGGCACCGATGCCCAGGTGATCGTCCATGTCCATCCGCCCATGGTGCTGGCATTCTCGCTGTCCCATGACAGCTTCGCGCCGCTCAGCTACGAGGAGAAATATACCATCGGCAAAGTGCCGGTGATTCCCCAGGACACGCCGACGGTGACTAAACCGGACGCGGTGGTGGAAGCGCTCAAGTACAATCCCGTCGCGATCATCAAAGGCCATGGCACGGTGGCTATCGGCAAGACCTTTCAAGAAGCGTTTCTCTACACCGATCTGCTCGAAGAAGCGGTGCACTGCCAGTTTTTCCAAAACGGTATTGGCGCGGCCGGTAAGGCCGAAGCTACCGCGACGGAATCGGCCGTGGTTAACCCGGCCACTGGACAAGCTTTTGGCTTGTTCACGCGCGAGCATATGGCGGCGTTGGTCGACAGCGCCAACGGCGACGCCGACTTTCGCCAGTTCGGCGACATCACCAGCTTGACGACGTCGCTAACCTTGCATATGGAAGAAAACAACGCGGCTTGGACGGTCGAGTTCGTCGGCGGTGAGATCACCGCGTTGAATGAAAAAGCCGACGGCGCTTTTCTGATCAGCGGCAAGGCCGAGTGGTGGCGGGCGGTGTTCAGCAACAAGATCGATGCGTTTCTGGCGACTCAGCAGGGCAAATTAAAACTCAAGCGCGGCGAGCTGGCGCAGCTGTCGCGCTGGTACAAACCATTTCAGAGGGCATTTGCGTTATGGCAAACCATACCGATTCACTAGGATTTTACGCGGCGGAAGTTCTCGAACGGACGGCGGCGCGCCAACCGGACAAGACCGCGATTATCGCCAAGGAAGAGGAGCTGACCTTCAGCGCGCTCAACCGGCGTGTCCATGCGCTGGCCGGCCATCTCAGCGCCGAGGGCATTCGCCAGGGCGATCGGGTCGGCGTGCTCTTGCCCAACTCGACGGCGATACCGCTGAGTTACTACGCGACGCAAAAAATCGGCGCGGTGACGGTGATCCTCGACGCGCGTTTGAAGGGCAAGGAGCTCGAAGGCGTGCTCAAGGACGCCGACTTAAAATTGTTAGTCGTGCACCAATCGCTTTACGGCGAAGTCGAAGAGATTTTCAAAGCCATGGCGGCGATTCCGGCGTGGATCGCCGGCGGCGCCGGCGAGCGCAGCTTCGAGAGCCGTTTCAGCGACGCCGGCCCGGCGAGCTTGCCGAGCTTCAAAGCCGACGACGACGCGTTGATTCTCTACACCTCGGGCACCACCGGCGAGCCCAAGGGCGTGCAGCTCTCCTATCGCAATCTCGTGCAGTATCCCAAGGTGATGGGCGAGATGAAGGTATGCGATTCGTCAACCATGCGCGGCTGCGTGCTGCCGATGTCGCATATCGTCGGCCCGGTGGTGTGCAACGAGTTGGCGGGAAAAGGTTACACGCTGGTGATCTTCGATCAGATCAACCCGGTGACTTTGCTCGAAGGCATTCAAAAGTACCGGGTCAATGTTTTCGAAAGCGTGCCGATCGTGTTCCAACTGCTGCTCGGCGTGAAAAATCTCGCCAGCTACGACACCAGCAGCATGAAGATCGCGGCCATGATGGGCACGAGCATTCCGATGCCGCTGTTGCGCGCCTTTCAAGCCGCCCAGCCGCATATCAAAGTGATTCAGGGCTACGGCCTCACCGAAACTTCGCCGATGATTACTTTGGTCGATCCCGACCAAGCCGAAGCCAAGATGGGCAGCATCGGCCGCGCCGTGCCCGGCGTGGAAGTGAAGATCGTCGATGAGAACGACAAAGAAGTTCCGCTCGGCGAAGCCGGCGAGATCATCACCCGCGGCCCCCATGTCATGAAGGGTTATTTCCGCCGCGCCGACGCCACCGCGCAACGCATCCGCAACGGCTGGCTCTACACCGGCGATGTCGGCAAGATGGAAACGGACGGTTACTACTATCATCTCGGCCGGCGCGACGACATGATCATCACCGGCGGTTTGAACGTCTATCCCGCCGAAGTGGAAACTCTTATTTACACCTATCCCGGCGTCCAAGAGAATATTGTTTTCGCCATCCCCGACGCCAAGCGCGGCCAGGTGATCGGCGCGGCGATCGTGCCGCGGCCGGGCGCGACCATCGTCGAAAAAGAGCTGCTGACTTTCCTGCGCGCTAATTTGGCTAACTTCAAAGTGCCCGACCGCGTGGTCGTTCGTGAATCCCTGCCGCGCACCTCGTCTGGGAAAACCATCCGCGACGCGGCGACGCTGCTGGGGAACTAAGAAAAAACTCACCACAGAGGGCACAGAAATCACAGAGTGGAAAAATCGGAATCGGATGATTTAACCACAAAGAGCACAAAGTACACAAAACAGGAATTGGGATTGGTAGGGGCGGGTTTTAAACCCGCCCGTCTTGTCACCCCGCCGAATGAAGAAAACCAAAGTCATCGATAGCGGCGAAGAGCTATTGGCGACGTTCAAAAGCGCGGCGGGGATTATTCTCGCCGTCACCGAGAATCGCAATTGGATCGAAGTTTTTTTCGACGGTGTGATCATGCACACCGAGACGGTCAATTTGCCGGCGGGGAAGTATTTCACCATCTACGTCGAAGAGATCGCGCACAAGACCACCGTGTACGAACATCCGCGCACGATGATCTATTTCGACGGACCCTATGACCTGCGGGTGACCCGCGACGGCGAACGGGTGATCGTCACCGGCACGCCGAATCGACGGTCGGAGTCGGAGATTTAACCACAAAGAGCACAAAGGTCACAAAGAAGGAATTCGGATTATCTTCCGCCAAGGTTCAACGTGATTGGCAAAACCGGTCATGAACAATTCCGAACTTCGCGTCTTTGCGCCTTGGCGAGAGTAATGTCCGAATCCGATTCCCGTATGACCACTTGGCCCAAGGCGCCCGTTGAACTTCCCACGCTCGATGGCAACGTCCATGTTTGGGCGGTGCGGCTTGACGATACCAGGGTCGATCTCGACGGCGGGCGCGAGTTGCTGTCGCCGGATGAGCGCGAGCGGGTGGCGCGCTTTCATTTCGACTTGCACCGGCGGCGGTATTTGATCGCCCATATCGCGCTGCATGAAATTCTCGCCCGCTATTTGCCGCTTGATCCAGCGCAGCTATGGTTCGAACTTGGCACCAACGGCAAGCCGAAGTTAGCGCCGGCGCTGGCGGCGCACGGCGTCGATTTCAATCTGTCCCACTCCCATGAAATGGCCTTGGTCGCGGTAAATCGCTTTGGCGAGATCGGCGTCGACATCGAGTACGCCAGACCTGAATTCAAGTTTCAGGAGATCGCCGAGCGCTTTTTCACCGCCCGCGAAGTCGCCGCGCTACGCGGGCTTCCAGCAAACTTGCAGCGCCAAGCATTTTTCAAATGCTGGACCAGCAAAGAAGCGTTCCTCAAAGCCAAGGGCACCGGATTGTCTGGCAAGCTCGATGAAGTGGAAATCACGCTTGGCGCGCCGGAACAAGTGCGTATCGGCGCCAGCGTGCCGGGCTGGTCGCTCAGTGAGCTGACTCCTGGCGATGGCTATGAAGGCGCGTTGTTGATTGCTGGCGGGGCGTTGCCGGCTATCTGCTATCGTTGGCAGTCCGACTAGCCATTTTTCTTCGGCGGCAGCCCGAACAGCTGTTTTTCCGGATTGAAGAAGTGATCGAAGACCAACCACAAACTTCTCGAATGGTGAAAAAATAGCAGCGGGAAGAGCACCGCGAAGGGGATCCAGAAGGCGAGCTGTTGGTCGACGGTGATGGTCGTAAAAAGGTCGAGGACGAAGAAGCCGGGGACGGCGATGGCGACGGTGGCGGCGTAATTGATATAAATGGCGCCGATGAAGTAGCCCTGTTCGCGCTCGAACTTGAGCCGGCAGTGGGCGCAGTGCTCGTTCATCTTAAACGGCTTGCCGTAGAGCCGGCCGATGCCGCAGCGCGGGCAGCGCAGCCACAGGCCGTGGCTGAGCAGGGTGAAGATGCGCGCCGCCACTTTACACGCTCGCGCGGGCGCGCACGGCTTTCTTCTTCACCGGAGCGGCGCCGCCGTTCAAGTATTCGCGCAGAAATTTAGCGGTATAGGACTTCTTGCCGTCTTTGATCACATCCAATGGCGCGCCGCAGGCGACTAGCTGGCCGCCGGCGGCGCCGCCTTCGGGGCCGAGATCGATCAAATAGTCGGCGTCTTTGACGATGTCGAGGTTATGCTCGATGGTGACCACGGTGTTGCCCATGTCGACTAGGCGATGAAGGATGTGAATGAGTTTTTCGACGTCGAGGAAATGCAGGCCGGTGGTCGGTTCGTCGAGGACGTATAGCGTGGTGCCGCGGGATTCCTTGCCCAACTCGTAGGCGAGTTTGATGCGCTGGGCTTCGCCGCCGGACAGCGTGTTGCTAGCCTGGCCGAGGTTGATATAGCCCATGCCGATATCGTCCAAGATTTTTAGCGGCCGGTTGATTTTCGGAAAGGCGTGGAAGAACGGCACCGCTTCTTCCACGGTCATGCAGAACACCTCGAAGATATTTTTTTCGTTGTAACGAATGTTCAGCGTCTCTTCGTTGAAGCGCTGACCGTTGCAGCTGTCGCAGTCGACGAAGACATCGGGGAGAAAACTCATCTCCTTGCGAATCTTACCCTGGCCGGCGCACTCCTCGCAGCGGCCACCTTTGACGTTGAAGGAAAAACGGCTCGCCGTGTAACCGCGCAAGCGAGCTTCCGGCGTGAGCGCGTAGAGCTTGCGAATCTCGTCCAACACACCGATGTAACTCGCCGGCACCGAGCGCGGCGTCTTGCCGATGGGCGTTTGATCGACTTCGACGATGCGCTCGATGGCCTGCCAGCCGGCGATCTCTTTGCATTCTCCCGGGCGGCCGGCGAATTGGCCGAGCCGCAGTTTAATTCCCTTGTAAAGCACGTCGCGCACCAGCGTGCTCTTGCCCGAGCCCGAGATGCCGGTGATGCAGCTCCACATACCGAGGGGAATTTTTACGTCGAGATTTTTCAAGTTATGCGCCTTGGCGCCATGGATGGTGAGCCACGCGGCTTTCTTCAACTCGCGCGCCGGGCCGAGCCGCTTTTTCTCCGAGCGCAGATAGGCGCCGGTGGGCGAGTTGGGATTCGCCCTAATCTCCGCCGGGGTGCCGATGGAAACGACATTGCCGCCATGAACGCCGGCGCCGGGGCCGAGATCGATGATTAGATCGGCCGACTGAATGGTCGCTTCGTCATGCTCCACCACCAGCACGCTGTTGCCCTGCTGTTCGAGGCGGCGCAAGGTTTTTAACAACATGTCGTTGTCGCGCGGATGCAGGCCGATGGTCGGTTCGTCCAAGATGTAACAGACGCCGCGTAAATTCGATCCCAGCTGCGCCGCCAAACGAATGCGTTGCGCTTCGCCGCCGGACAATGTGTCGGCGCGCCGGTCGAGGGTTAAGTAGGGTAGGCCAACCTCCGAGAGAAAATTCAAACGCTGCTGGATTTCCTTCAGCACTTTTTCCGACACGGCGCGGTCGCGGGCGGCGGTGGCGATGTCGGAGTGGTCGAGATCGAGCTTGGCGAAGTAAGCGCGCGCATCGTCGACGCAATAGCCGGCCACTTCCCAGATAGTTTTGCCGGCGACTTTCACCGCCTGGGCGCGCGGATTCAAACGCCGGCCTTGGCAGGCGGCGCAGGCCACTTCGGTCATCAGTTCGTCGAGCTCGTTGGCCGAGTGTTCATCGCCGGCGTCGGCCAGTTCCTTCAAGTATGGCACCAGGCCGACGAAGGCGCCGCGCCCTTTGCCGCCGGCGACGATTTCTTCTTGAGTTTGTTTGGACTGTTTGGCGAAGGGTTGATCGATGTCGATGTCGAAATCGTCGGCCATCTGTTTCAATAGCCGCTGCATGGCGCGGCCGACTTCCGAGCCGTTGACCGACGAGCTGCCCGATATGCCGCTGAGCGCGTCTTTCACCGAGCGGCGCGGATCGGCGAAGATCAACTGCGGATCGAAGTCGTAGGTGAAACCCATGCCGGCGCAATCCTTACAAGCGCCCTGCTGGCTGTTGAACGAAAACAGCCGCGGGTCGAGCGGCTCATAGCCGATGCCGCAGGTGAGGCAAAACAGCCGCTGGTTGAAAATCTGCTCGCCCCGTTCCGATATCAGATGAATGACGCCGTTGCCCAAGCGCAAACCCTGGTCGACCATGGTTTCGACTTCGTTACCGCCGGCCTTGGCTTTGCCGATGACGATGTCGATGTTGTGTTCCTTGAAACGTTCCAGGCCGTTCTTCAGTTCCGGCGCGCGCAGGTCGACGAGCTTACTGTCGATGCGGGCGCGCTTGTAGCCCAACTTGATCGCGCCGGCGATGACTTCCTTGTGAAATCCCTTGCGGCCGCGCACCAGCGGGCTCAGCACCATGACATCCTTGCCACGGTAGGAGCGCGAGATGCGGTCTAAGATTTGGCTGCGGGTCAGCGAGTGAATCGGTTTGGCGCAGTTGACGCAGTGCTGTTTGCCGATCTTGGCGTAGAGCAGGCGCAGGTAATGATAAATTTCCGTCACCGTGGCGACGGTGGATTTTCGCCCGCCTTGGCTCAAGCGCTGCTCGATGGCGACGGTGGGCGGGATGCCGGCGACATAGTCGACGTTGGGGCGCGCCATCACTTCCAAGAATTGCCGGGCGTAGGCCGACAGGCTGTCGAGATAACGGCGCTGCCCTTCGGCATAGACTATGTCGAAAGCGAGAGAAGATTTTCCCGAGCCGCTGAGTCCGGTGAAGACGATGAAACGGTCGCGCGGAATATTGACGCTGATGTTTTTTAAATTATGTTCCTTGGCGCCGACTATGGTGATGGAACGATCGTCGACATCGTAGGGCAAGGCCGGCGTTGTGCCGACCTGGTTTTTCAACACCGGCGCGAAGGGCGAAGCCGATTTGTTTAAATAGGGACGCAGATAAATGCCGGTGTAGGAGCGTTCCTCGGCGGCGATCTGTGCCGGCGTGCCGGTGGCGACGATCTCGCCGCCTTTATCGCCGCCCTCGGGGCCGAGATCGATGATATGGTCGGCGCACTTGATCACTTCCAAGTTATGCTCGATGACGACGACGGAATGGCCCTGTTCGATCAGTTCGTTGAACGCCCAGAGCAAGCGGTCGATGTCGTGGAAGTGCAGGCCGGTGGTGGGCTCGTCGAAGATAAATAGCGTGCCGGCCTTCTTCGCCCGCGCCATATGAGCGGCGAGCTTCAAACGCTGCGACTCGCCGCCGGATAGCGTGGTCACCGGCTGGCCCAAGCGCAGGTATTCCAAGCCGACGGCGCGCAGCGGTTCGAGGGCGTTCTTGACCTCGTTGCTGTCTTTGAAAAAGTCCAGGGCGTCGCCGACCGTGAGGTCGAGCACCTGGCGGATACTCTTGCCGCGATAATTTACTTCGAGCACTTCTTCGCGGAAGCGACTGCCATGGCATTCCGCGCAGGAGGTGTACACGTCGGAGAGGAACTGCATCTCGACTTTTTCAAAACCTTCGCCATGGCAGGTCTCGCAGCGGCCGCCCTCGACGTTGAACGAGAAAGTCGACGGCGTGTAGCCGCGCAGCCGCGACAGTTCGGCGCCGGCGAAAAGTTTTCTAATGCCGTCGAAGGCTTTCATGTAGGTCGCTGGGTTCGATCTCGGCGTCGTGCCCACCGGCGATTGATCGACCAGGACCACTTCGGAGATTTTTTCGACGCCGTCGATCTTGGCGCAGTCGGTGACCGCAGCGCTGGGCGCTTCTTTCAGCTTTTTCAGATTGCGCGTCAGCACTTCGTCGACCAGGCTCGATTTGCCCGAGCCGGAGACACCGGTGATGCAGACCAGCATGCCGAGAGGAATTTCGACGTCGATGTTTTTTAAATTGTTCGCCGACGCGCCTTTGATTTTTAATGACCGTTGCAACAGCGGCTTGCGCGACCGTGCCGGCAGCGGGATCGATTTGCGCTGGCTCAGATAGGCGGCGGTGAGCGAATGCTCGTCCTTCAACAAATCTTCATAGCTGCCGGCGAACATGATTTCGCCGCCCTGCTCGCCGGCCTTGGGGCCCAAGTCGAGGATGTAATCGCATTCCTTGATGATCTCGGGATCATGCTCGACGATCACCACGGTATTCTGGTTGGCGCGCAGGCGCTGGAGGATTTCCACCAGCCGGCGGCTGTCGCGCGGGTGGAGGCCGATGGACGGCTCGTCGAGGACATAAAGCGTATTCACCAGCGACGAGCCGATGGCGGTGGTCAAATCGACGCGCTCCAACTCGCCGCCCGACAGCGTGCGCGATTGGCGGTCGAGGGTGAGATATTCCAAGCCGACGCCGACCAGATAGCCGGTGCGGCGGCGAATCTCGTCGAGGATCAGGCTCGATACTTGATCGAGGGCGCCCAGCGGTTTCAACTGGGTAAAAAATTCATGGGCAACGCCGACGTTCATGGCGTTTACCTGGGCGATGTCTTTGCCGTCGACGCGATAGTTGAGCGCGTCGGCCTTGAGGCGGCTGCCGTTGCATTCCGGGCACATCAAATAGGCGCGGTAGCGCGCCAACAGAACGCGCACATGCATACGGTAGCTGCGCCGCTCGAGGCGCTTAAACCAGCCGCGGATGCCGCGGTACTCGCCGGCGCCGTCGACGACCAGTTTGCGCTGCGCGTCGGTCAACTCGCCCCAGGGAGTTTTGGTCGGGATTTTTTTACCATCGCAAAAGTCGAGCAGCCGCTTGGTGCGCCGCTTGCGGTTGAGCCAAGGTTTGATGGCGCCGTCGGCCAGCGACTTGCCCGGATTGGGAATGATCAGATCAAGGTCTATATCGATGACCCGGCCGAAGCCTTTGCAGGTCTCGCAGGCGCCGAGCGGACTATTGAAGGAAAAAATATTCGGCACCGGATCGCGGTAAGCGATATCGCAGTGCGGGCAGTGGAGATGATTGCTAAACGGCTCGCGGCGCCAATCTTCCTGCGGCAAAAACAGATTCAACCGGCCCTTGCCGTAGTGAAACGCTTGCTCCAAGGAGTCGGTAATGCGCTTTTTATTTTCCGGCCGGAAGCCGAAGCGGTCGATGACCACTTCCAAGGTTTGCTTTTTCGCCGGCGCTTTGGCGAGGTCGTCGAGTTCGCAGATCGTCCGATCGATGAGCAGGCGATGAAAACCCGCCTGGCGCAGGCCGTTACGCACTTCGTCCCAGCTCACCGACGACGCCGGCAGCGGAAAGGTCAAAACGACCGGCGTGCCTTCCGCCAGCGTGCCGAGCTTTTGCAGCACCGTTGCCGCGCTGTCGCGCTCGACGACGCGCTGGCAGCCGCGGCAGTAGAGCACGGCGATCTTGGCGAAGAGCAATTTGAAATGATCGTGCAGCTCAGTCATGGTGCCGACGGTGGAGCGCGAGGTGCGCACCGGCCGGCTCTGATCGATGGCGATGGTCGGCGGGATGCCTTCGATGCTCTCGACATCAGGCTTGTCCATGCGGTCGAGGAACTGCCGGGCGTAGGCGGAAAAGCTCTCGACGTAGCGGCGCTGGCCCTCGGCGTAGAGAATATCGAAGGCCAGAGTCGACTTACCCGAGCCGCTGACGCCGGTGACCACAGTGAGCTGGTTGAGCGGAATCTCGATGTCGAGATTCTTCAAATTATTCTGTTTGGCGCCGATTATGCGGATGACTTTGCCGTTGATGGACATTTTATCGCTCGGTCCTGGAAGCGGAGCCATGTGGTTGAAGGTAGCAAGTTGAATTCACCGGCTGCCAACCTGGTACGTCTATCACAGAGTCGGATCGAATCAAGATTGATTTCCCGCGCTTTCACGGAGTTGCGCGGTCTGTTAATTTGCTTCCATGCGCATCAGCGAGATTTTTTACTCGATCCAGGGCGAAGGACGTTTGCTTGGCGTGCCGTCGGTGTTCGTCCGCACCAGCGGCTGCAATCTGCGTTGCCGCTGGTGCGACACGCCGTACACTTCCTGGCAGCCCGAGGGCAAGACTTGGAGCGTGAAAAATATTCTCAGCGAAATTGAGAAGTATCCAGCGCGCCATGTGGTGATCACCGGCGGCGAGCCGCTGTTGGCACCGGATATTGAAGAGCTGACGCATCAACTCAAACAGCTCGGCGCCCATATCACCATCGAGACCGCGGCGACGATCTTCAAGCCGCTGGCGGCGGACTTGATCTCCATGAGTCCCAAGCTCGCTAACTCGACGCCGTGGAAGAAAGCTCAAGGTGAGTTCGCCGCCATGCACGAGAAGCGCCGGCTCAATTACGCCGTCATGGAAAAATATCTCGCCGGCTACGACTACCAGCTCAAGTTCGTCGTCGATCGGCTAGAGGATATCGCCGAAGTGCGCGCCGTGGTTGGGCAGTTACCAAACGTCGATGCCGCCAAGGTCATGCTGATGGCGCAGGGCATCAAGCCCGCAGAGTTGCTGCGCAAGGCCAAGTGGATCGTCGAGTGGTGTAAGGAATATGGCTACAGCTACACGCCGCGTTTACATATTCAGCTGTTCGGCAATCGGCGGGGGACCTGACGCCGCGTGCGCGGCGTCAGGAATTTCAAAACTCAGATTTCAAATTTCAGATTATCGGAGCGCGCTCGGCGCGCTGCTCGGCGCTTCTGTGCTGCCGTCGGCGGGAGTTTCTTGCACGGGTGGCGGGATGTCGTCGAGCTTTCGATTGTCGAACTTGGCGCTGATCGAGGGCGCCAGGAGTTTCAGCAGGGTCACCGGTAGACTGCTGGTGAAGCGATAGTTGCCGGCTTCTTGGCCCTGGACAAAGGCGGTGATGACGCCGTAGTAGCGCTCGCCGATGTAAAACACCAAAGTCGCGGTGCGGTTGGTGGCGCGTGAGCTGGTGACCGCACCGGCGCGGCTGAAGGTTTCGAAACGGTTGTCGCCGGAGCCGGTCTTGCCGCCGACGGTGAGCGCCGTGCCGTCGGCGCGTTGGAAGGCGCCGCTCAAGCGCCGCGCCGTGCCCTGCTCGACTACTTCGGCCATCGCTTTGCGCATGGTGCGGGCGATCTCCGGGGCGAGCATGGGTTCGCCTTGCTCCAACGGTTTTTCCAAGAGAGTCTCATAGGGCGTGTTGGCGGCGAAATGGACTTTGGTCAGCATGGTCGCCGGCCGGCGTACGCCGTCGTTGACCAAGATGCCGACCAGCTCGGCCAGCGCCGTGGGCCGGTCCGACGAGCTGCCGATGGCGGTGGCGTAGGTTGGATTCAAATTCTTAAACGGAAAACCGAGCCGTTGCCAGTAGGGCGTCATGCGCGCGAAGGCGTCTTTTTCGATGCGAATGCGCAGGCGATTATCCTGGGCGCGGTGATTGCGCGGATTGAGCAGCCAGGCGGAGCCGAAGGGACGCGCTTGCGCGCTCTTTTTATAAAGGTCTTCCCAAGGTAGCTCGGCGTTGTCGCGATACTCGCCGGCGCACCAGAGATCGAGCGGGTGCATGCCGAGCAGGTAGGCGTAGTCGACCAGGGTCAGGCGAGGGTTGTGGTAGGCGCGAAACAGTTTGGCGACATCGGTGTCGGCGCTTTTGGCGTCATGTTTTTCCAACCAGGCGGTCAACGCCGGCTCGTCGGCGCCGATCTTCCAGGCGAAAAACAGGATCGCCAGGCGGCGCTCGCTGTTACCTCTACTACCGACGAGCCGTTTGGCGATTTCCTCCGGGGTTTGCTTGGCGTAGTTCTGATAGCCGCGGCGCAGCGCGATGCGGGATTCCTCGTCGGCGATTTCCTGGAGCATCTGACGACGCGTCGGGTTGTCGGCATCATCGAGCACGTCGTCGGCATCGTAGGCCAACCGGGTGCGATGGTAGCTGACGAGATCGCGCATGATGCGGATGAACGCCAGGTTGTTGGAGTTGCGCAGGGCGTCATGGACTTCGTAGATGCGTTCGTTCTCCTTCTTGTCGAAATTCTCAAAATGGTGCAGCCCGCCGCCGGTGAAGAAGCCTTCCCAGGGGCTGCCGGAGTATTTGCGTGCCATGGCTTTGTCGAGGAACGGTTGCAGCTGCAAAGATTTGTCAACGCGCAGAGTTTCCGCCGCCCACTTGGTCAAGGGATCGCGGCCGGCGTCGCCGCGCGCTTTGAGCTCCTTGGCGTCGAGCCCGGACAATTCTTTGTGCAGCTCGGCGACCAGTTCCAAGTAATGGGTCAGGGTACGCAGCTTGGCGGTACTGCCGAGCTCCAACTTGACGCTCTTGTTGAAATCCAGAGCGGCCGCCAAATTATCCGCCTGGACGCGCACCAGGTTGCCGTTGGGTGTCGCTTCCATGAGCAGAAACGAATAGATCAATTTCGCTGGGTCGTTGTCCTCAATCAAACGCTCGCCGTCGAGGCCATAGGCTTTGACGACTTTACGGTCGGCCAAGCGGGCGAAGAAATCGGCGACGCGTTTTTGTAGCGGCGCGTCGATGGTGCTGTCGACTTGCAGGTGCAGGCGATTCAAGTCGTAGAGATTGTTGACGCCCAAGGCTTCCATCATGGTGACGCGGATGGCGTTGGCGGCTTTGTTCTTACCCGACGACGGTTGCGGCGGCAGCGGCGCGCTGGGCAGAAACTCGATGGGCGTTTCTTGCAGCCGGGCGGCAAAGTCATCGTCGATGACGCCGGCGCGCGCCATCAGGCGGGTGAATTGATCGACTTTTTCCTTCAGCGACGCGCGCTCGTCGACCAGGAAGACCGACGGCGCGCGCACCGAGATCAACAAGGCCAAGGCATGTTTGAAGGCGCGCACCTTGGCCGGCGTGGATTTGGTCCCGTGCAGCTCTTTGACGACGTCGCGCAGCTGGAGACCGAACCAAGCGTAAAGCCCCTCGCCGAGGCCATGGATCTCGCCGTAGCTCGGCGCCGCCGCCAACGGCACGGTGTTCAAATAGTCGACGACGATGCGCTCGCGCCAGGCGCGGGTATTGGGGCCTTCTTGATAGGCCTTCAAGCTGGCGCCGACGATCTGGCGTAACTTTTCCGAAGGGTTGTCGGTGCGGCCATGGGGCGAATGGCGAAACTTTTCCAACTGCACCGCCAGCGTGCTGCCGCCCTGCACCGGCACCGGCAGTTGCAACTTCGAGCCGACATAGTAGAGCGCCGCTTTGAAAGTCCGGTCCCATTCGATCACCGGGTTTTGCCAAGGGCTGGCCGGGCGGTCGAGGTCGCGGTTCTCCAGGAACAAGAGAGTTTTAACCAGCAGCGGCGGGATGTCGTCGATCTTGGCGAAGAGAAAATCGGCCTGGGCGTAGCGGAATAGCGGCGCGCCATCGGCGCCGTTGATCGCCAGGCCGGCATCGGGCCGCTCCAAGTAGGGCGGCGAGACGCCGCGCTCCAAGAGCGTTAGCATGGTCTCCGACTGGCGCGCCTGTTTGGTGATCTTATAGCCCTGGGATTGTAGCCGGTTTTGATAGCCGGGCAGCTTGGAGTAGCCACGCCGCTCGTCGAATGGCGCGGCGCGCGGAAAGATAATTTCTCCGCTCGGTCCATCTTTGAGGCGATAAAACAGCCGTTCGTTGGTGCTGGTGAACAGCCAAGATTGCAGCAGCGATGTCTGGATCTCGATCAACCCACATAGCGCAACGAACAGCACCAGCGCGAGCCAACCAAGCCAGACTTTAAGCCGCTTGAAGTTAAGAAAGAAAAATAACCGCGCCACGGGCGAGGGCGCCGGCGCTAAATCGGATGGGATGGATTTTCCGCGCATCGAAGTATGGCAGTAATAATAACATAACTCCGTCGAAAATACTTACGTGGAGCGTGACCGAATTGGCAATGCGTCTCGCTTTGTCACGACGAAACTCTTGCTTGGGGCCGCGTAGGCGATGGAGTGGAGCGGTGGGGATGAGAAGGATTAAGAAAAGAGTTCCTCTCGCAAAGGCGCTAAGGTAAGAAAAATACATTTCCGAACTTGGCGTCTTGGCGTCTTTGCGAGAGAATTCTCCGAATCAATTCCAGTCGGCGAGCACGCCCATGTCTTGGCCGCCGCCATGTTGGAAGATTACCCGCTTGCCGGTTTTGGCGTCGATCTCGTTTCTCTGGCCGCCGGCTTTGGTGACGTCCTCCGCCGTGGCTTTGTGGCTGTTGCCTAACAAGATCATCGGCTCGTCGTTTGGGTTCGATCCTTCGTAGAATTCATGGGCCGGGATGCTGATGATTTGCCCTTGGGAGACTTCGTGGACTTCGTCGCGCCCTTTGACGATGCCTTTGCCGGTCAAAACATAGTAGCTTCTGTCCGACGGATGGTTGTGCATGACTTGCACGTCGCCTGGAGGAAAGATCAGTATCCAGGTTTCCAAATTCTCCCGGCGAAATAAATCAATACGCCGCTGGCCTCTCTTGCGCCCCTTGGACATTTCCAAAACATCTAAAACTTTCATGGGACCCTCCTTATGGGTTGGTGTTAACGATGGGGCAAATTTAGTCCCGCCGCTAGAGCGCTGTCAAGGCGAAGTTTGTCAGATTGTTGTAGCAAAGTGAATCTGTCAGGGTCTAACGGCAACGTGAATATGTCAGGGTGGAAGGATGAGAACCCTGACGATGAGAGACGAGAAACGACTAGACATCATACAACGATCGTTACGTAATGAGCTGACGATGGTGGAAGCCGC
>CAMDBU010000112.1 GCA_945889495.1 Syntrophobacter sp. SbD2
GCCACTGAAGACCGCGAGGCTTTGCTTTTTGGTATTGTCCGAAGCCGCCGGGTAACACTGCGTGGTAGTGAAGATTTCTTGAGCCACCGCACCTGGCTTGCGTAGGTGCGTCAACTCTATCGATTGCCGAATTTTTCACAGACTCTCACCGTAGCATCCATGAATAACCTTGCTGAGTCACTCAGGAGCCAAGGTGATCTGATTGGCGCGAATGCCCTCAATCAAAAAGTACTCGAAATGTGCTACCGAGTCTTCGGACAAGAACATTTGCATACTCTCACTGCGAGTAATAACCGCGCATTGATTCTCAAAGCCCAAGGGAAATTCACGGAAGCCCGCACCCTCCAGGAAAAGACTGTTGATGCCCGCAGCCGTAAATTGGGTGAGGATCATCCAGATACGATAATCTCGATGAGCATTCTCGCCGACATCCTCAGTGGCGACGGGGATCTGGCGGGAGCTAGGACGGTCGGTGAAAAAGCTCTCAGTGCACACCGCCGTGTATTGGGCCAAGAACATAGCCACACCCTCACTACAATGAGTAACCTGGCTACTATCTATTGCAACCAATCCGATTTAATCCGTGCCCGAACTCTCGAAAAACAGGTTCTCGAAATCCGACGACGCGTGTCAGGAGAGGAGCATCCCGAGACAATCAGCGCCACTTGGAATTTGCTTTGGACAAGCCGCAAGATCGGCGACAACGAAGAAGAGGTACGCCAGTTAGTGAATAGTCTTTCGTGGTTATTGGATTGCGATCCGAAAACACTGGGTGAAACAGCACGGCGGATTAAGAAAATGTTGGAAGACTTTATTCCTAAGTTGTCGAATCCCTGATCGAGTCGACGACCACACTCAGGTTTGAAAGATTGCTGAAGGGAGCAGTCCTCAAAAAAACGTTCCGGTTTTGTGCCAAAACCAGGTGAAAAGCCGTAGCACTCGGTTACAAGCCACTTCGCGCAAGTGATTGATTTCCCACGAAACCGATCACGCGCGATCACTCTTTGTGCTTACGTTTTTTGCCTCGATGCAGCGGTTCGAATCCGCGCGCCGCCGCCAATTTCCCCACTCAAGCTTCAGTCGCTAACGTCCCAACAGTTTATCCAGCTCCCCCGTCGCATCGAGGATACGCGCGTCGTCGTAGCCGCCGATCGGTTTACCGTCGATGAAGATCTGCGGCACGGTGAGGCGGTGCGACAGTTGCTCCATCTCGGCGCGTTTTTCCGGATCGTGGGTGACGTCGATTTCTTCGAAGTCTATTGATTTCGCGCGCAGGAGCGCCAGCGCTCCTTTACAGTAGGGGCACCAGTCGGTGGTGTAGATTTTCACTTGCGGCATGTGGTTTCTCCGGTCGGCCAAGCTATGCAATCATTCTAGACCGTTTGCTTGAAAGCCTCTAGCGAATTTGCCATCACTGGGACGTGAAACTTTTTGGCTTAACTGGCGGCATCGCTTCGGGCAAAAGCACGGCGGCGAAAATCTTGCGGCAGATGGGCGCGGCGGTGGTCGACGCCGATCAACTGTCACGCGAAGTGGTAATGCCGGGCCATGACGGCTGGAAAGAGATCGTCGCCGCCTTCGGCGATGAAGTGCTAGAAGCCGACCAAAACCTCGACCGGCAAAAGCTCCGCACGATCATTTTCAACAACCTCGAAGCGCGCAAACAGCTCGAAGCGATCATCCACCCCAAAGTGCGCGCGCTGGCCGAGCAGCGCATCCGCGAGCACACCGCCGCCGGCTTCGAACTGGTCGTCTACGAAGTACCGCTGCTGTTCGAGGGTAAGATTCATGAGTGGCTGCGCCCGGTGATCCTGGTCGCCTGCGATTTGGAGATTCAGCGCCAGCGCTTACAGCAGCGCGACAGCATCGATGGCGCGGCGGCGCAGAAAATCATCGACGCACAGATGAGTCTGGCGGAGAAACGGAAGTTAGCCGACTACGTCATCGAAAACGACGGCGACTTGGCCGATCTGGAATCCCAGGTGCGCGCCGTCGTCGCCAAGATCCAAGCTACTTAACCCGCTCTTGATAGGAACCGTCGGTGGGATCGACGCGGACTTTGTCGCCGACCTGAACGAAGGGCGGCACCAGCACGGTGACGCCGGTCTCCAATTTGGCCGGTTTGTAGGACGCGCTGGCGGTGGCGCCTTTCATCGAAGGTTCAGTATCGACCACCTTCAGATCGACGGTGGAGGGCGGATTGATACCCACCGGTTTACCGTCGTGGAATTCGATGCCGACCATGGACTCCGGCAACAAGTAATTCAACAAATCGCCGATGGTATCGGCGCTGAGCGTGATCTGCTCGTAGTTCTCGGTGTCCATGAAGGTGTGCATGTCGCCTTCGGCATAGAGGTATTGAAACTGGCGATTGTCTAAGATCGCCTGGTCGACGCGGTCTTCCGAGCGGAATTTATACTCGGTGCCGATGCCGGTGCGCAGGCTTTTCATTTTGGTCTGCATGAAGCCGCGCTTGTTGCCCGGCGTCAGATGGTGCACCGCGGTGACACGATAAAGCTCGCCGGCATGAACGATAATCATCCCCGGCCGTAGTTGAGTCGCTTGAACCATTTAGAATACCTTCCTAATTCGAATGTAGTTGTTAACAGTTTCGCGCCGTTGCTTCAATGCGGGCAACCGCCGCGGTTAGCCCGGCGGCCAAGCCATCTGCCGGCCGCCGAGCAGATGATAATGCAGATGAAACACGCTTTGCCCAGCATCGGCGCCGGAATTGGCGACCACACGAAAGCCGCTGTCGGCGACACCCTGCTCGCGCGCCAGCCGGCCAGCCACTTGAAAGATCTGACCGATCACCGCGCCGTCGCTCGAATCGAGATCGAGCACGCTGGCGATATGCTTGCGCGGAATGATCAGAATATGCACCGGCGCTTTGGGCGAGATATCTTTGAACGCCAACACCGCGTCGTCTTGGTAAACCAAATTAACTTTGATCTTGCCGTCGGCAATGCCGCAGAACAGGCAATCGGCCATTGAGGTCTCCTTGAATCCAACTGTGGTGATGTGGGTCGGCGCTACTCCGCGCCGGGCAACTTCGCGTAGATCTGCCCATCGGCGATTTCGATGGGCAGCCGTTGCAGCGACAGGCCGACGCAGGGACCCCAGATGCACTCGCCGGTGGGCGGTTCGAAGACCGCGCCATGGGTGGCGCACATAAGATAACGGGTGTCCGAGCTAAAAAATTGATTGTTGACCCAGTCGAGCGTGATGCCAGTATGCGGACAACGGTTCAGGTAGGCGAAGTGAGTGCCATCGAAGTTAACCAGCAGCGCTTCCAAGTCGCGCCCGGCGCGTTTCATGGTGAACTTCTTGCTCTTGCCATGCTCCAACTCGCCCACGGCCCCAACCAATTTGCCTGAAGGTTTCTTGGCTCCATCCATGGTAATTCTCCTATCCTATTCTCCCATCGGCCTCAAATCGCCATCGGGACAACCCACCAACACGTCGGCGCCATCCACCCGCACCGGCAAACGATAGAGCGACTCACCCTTGCACGGCCCCGCAACGCAGACGCCGCTGGCGAAATCGTAAAGCGCGCCATGGGTATAGCATTGCAAGTGGCACCCGTCATCGCTGAAAAATTCATCGCGGACGAAATCCAGCGGCGTCGGCATATGGCGGCACCGATTGACGTAAGCATAGAAGCTGCCGCCATGATTGATCAGAATGCCATCGAGCCGGTACTTCTGGCAAATCAACCAGAACTTTTTCACCGCCCCTGGCTGCAACTCATCGACGCGCGCCACCACCCGGCCGCCGCCGCGGCTCTCGCGCGCCATCAAATTACGGTCATGGACGAAACGCCAGCGCCGGATCGCCAGGCCGATCAAGTAAACCACGAGAAATACCAGCGACAGATAGATCGTGATGGCCATGGGCGAGGCGGCGACGCGGACTAATCGGACTCCTTGTTGACGCTGTTACGAATGCGCTTGACCTCCGGCGCGGTCTGGCGGCCGGAGATGCCCATCACTTTCATCAGTTCCGTAGTCATCTCGGCGGTCACCTGATCGCGCACGCTGCCCTTGCCGTCGGGATCGGCGTCGAGAAATTTAAGGATCTTTGGCTTGGCGATACCGGTCTCGGCCAGGCCGTCGAGGAACTCGCCGAAGCCGACCTTACCGCGCAGCTCGGCGACCCGGGCGAGGAGTTTTTTGCACTCGGCGCAAACTTTGCCAAACAGACCGGCGCGTTCGCCGCAATATCCACATTGACCCATGGCCATATTGTTTTTCGCGATCGGGTTATTTTTTGTCGTTCATCGCCGCCGCCCACAGCCCTTGCAGGCCCGGCGTCAGTGCGGCGCCGGCGGCGATCACGCCGCGATGGCGCGCCGGCTGGCGGTTAAAGCGCATCGGCTGACCCTCGCCGTCGACGACTATGCCGCCCGCCGCCTCCACCATCAAGACGCCGGCGCAGATATCCCACTCGTGGATGTTGCGAAAGGTCAGCGTGCCATCGCCGTCGCCACCGGCGACCTTGGCGAGCCGATAGGCGATGCTGCCGACCGGATCGATGACGCAGTGGTCGACATAGACTTGAAATTTTTTCGCCGGCTCGGAGCGGCTGACCAAGAGCCGCGCGCCGTCGATCGCCGAGCGGTCGGTGGTATGGATCGGCTGGTCGTTCAAATAAGCGCCCTGCCCCGCCGCGCCTTTGAAGAATTCTTCCTGCGCCGGGTTGTAAACCACCGCCACCTGGGCGATGCCGTCGACGACGAAACCGATGGAGACGGCGAACTGCGGCACCCCTTCGATGAACTCTTTGGTGCCGTCGATGGGGTCGACGACCCACACTCGCGATAGGCCCAAACGACGCTCACTATCGGCATCTTCCTCTGACAGCCAACCGTCGTCGGGAAAAGTATTGGCGATGCGCTCGCGGATGATCCGGTTGGCTTCGAGATCCGCCGAGGTCACCGGATTGTTTTTGCTTTTTTCTTGAATATCGTACTTACCGCGAAACAGCGCCATGATTGCGGCACCGGCGTCCTTGGCGGCCTGCTCGGCGGCGCTGAGCTCCCGGCTAAATTTGAAATCACTGATCATGAAAATCCTTTCACTGCAGGCGGACTATTAAACTCGAAATAGAATGTCAGTAATTGAGCGCGAATGGAATCACAGCCGGAGCTCGCCGATAGCGGCAAGCGTGCGCACCCCGGCGCGGCGCATTTCATCCAACGCCCGCGCCGAATCGCCCGGCGCCAAATCCACGCCACGGATGGCATCGCGCAACAGCACCACGGAGAAGCCATGCTTCAAGCCGTCGAGCACGGTTTGCTTGACGCAGTAATCGGTGGCCAATCCGCCGATAAATATCTCGTCGACCGCCTGGGCGCGCAGCAACTGAGCCAAGCCCGCGCCGCCGCCATCGACGCCGTCAAAGCCCGAGTAACTATCGACATCGGCCGCGCTGCCCTTAGAGACGACGACGGCGCCAGGCGGAAGTCGCAGCGCGGCATGAAACTCGGCGCCGAAGGTATTCTGTACGCAGTGCACCGGCCAGATACCGCCGTAAACTTTGAAGTGGCTGGTGCGCGCCGGATGCCAATCCCGAGTGGCGAACACCGGCACACCCGCCGCCGCGAAGCTCGCCGCATAGTCGCTCAGCAGTGCCGCTACCTGATCGCCATCGGCAACGGCCAACGCGCCCCCAGGGCAGAAATCATTCTGCACGTCGACGATTACTAACGCGGCCTTTTTCTCCATCGATTTCAATTATAAAGGATGGTAGGTTCCAAATCGAGCCTGACTCATATTCAAGAGCCATTTGAAATCTGAGATATGAAATCTGAAATTCCGAGCGCAGCGAGGACAAAGGTGGTGTTTTTCGACGCCGCCGGCACCTTGATCAAGCCGGCGCGCCGGGTCGGCGACAGCTACGCCGCCATCGCCGCCAAGTACGGCAAGTCGGTGACACCTACGGAGCTCTTTGAGCGCTTTCGCGTGAGCTTCGACGACGCACCGCCGCTGGCGTTTCCCGGCGCTGCGGCGGAAGAGATTCAAGTCCTGGAAAAGCGATGGTGGAAGCGCGTGGTCGCCCAGGTGTTCGAACCCTGGGGCGAGTTCGCCGACTTCGATAATTATTTCGACGAGCTCTTCGCCTACTACGCCCAACCTGAGGCCTGGCTGCTCTATCCCGAAGTCGAAGGCACCCTGGCCGCGCTCAAACAACGCGGCGTCGAGCTCGCGGTGATTTCCAATTTCGATTCACGCCTGGTGCGGATACTCGACGGCTTGGGCATCGGCAAAAGCTTCGCGGAAATATTTGTCTCCAGCGCGGTGGGCTACGCCAAGCCGCGGCCGGAGATTTTCAATTTCGCCCTCGCCAGATTGCAATTGAGCGCGGCTCAGGCGATTCATATCGGCGACAGCGAGAGCCATGATTTAAACGGCGCCAACAACGCCGGCCTGCGCGCGCTCATCGTCGACCGCGATCCCAGTCGAGCCAACGGGCGCGCCGGCTACGTCGCCAGCCTGGGGCAGATTGTCGACCACCTCGATTAACAACCGCCGCCCCCGGTGGTAACTTGACGGCAAATCTTAGCTAAGTTACAGGATAACAAAATTCGAGGAACCGATTCATGGCAACATCCAGCTGGCAACAAACCGAGTCCGACAACAACGCTATGCCGATTTACCTGAGCGCACCCGAAGGTGCCGGACCGTTTCCGGCGCTGGTGGTGATTCAGCATCAAACCGGCGTCGATGAATTCATCCAGGGCATGGCGCAGAAATTCGCCGCGGAAAGTTACGTCGCCGCGGCGCCCAATCTCTACCATCGCGATGGTCCGGACTGCCAAGACGATCCGCGCACGCGCAGTCAGCGCTTGGGCGACCGGCGGGTGATGAACGACATCGAGGCGACGATAAAATTGTTGCGCGCCAACCCTGCCGTCGACGGCAATCGCATCGGCATCATCGGCTTCTGCATGGGCGGCCGGGTGGTTTATCTGGCGGCGACGACCAACCCCGCGTTCAAAGCCGCGGTGACCTTCTACCCCGGCAACACCGCTAGAGCCTGGGGGCGCGATATTCCGTCGCCCTTCGAACGTAGCGCCGAGATGCACTGTCCGATTCAAGGACACTTTGGCGACGACGATAAAAATCCTTCACCCGAGGACCGCGAGAAACTCGCCGCCGAATTGACCAAGCATGGCAAAGCCCATGAACTCTACGCTTACCCCGGCGCCAGCCACGCCTTCATGGACAATACCAAAGAGAGTTTTCGCCCCAACGCGGCTACCGATGCTTGGCCGCGGACGCTAGAGTTCCTGCGCCGCCACCTGGGCGCTTAGCGATCGATTGTTGGAGGATTTCGCTGGGCCAGGGAGCCAACGAAACACTCGCCGATGAAAAGCAAAAAAGCCCAACCGCAGGACGCCATCGCCGCGGCGATCATCGACGAGCGCTTACGGCTGTCGCGGGAGCTCCACGACCGCGCCTTACAACTGCTCACCAGCGCGCGCATGCGGTTGGACAGCTGCCATCATCATTTGCAGCATGATCCGGCGGTACTGGATAAAGAAATCCTGATAATCGAAAACAGCCTCGATCGCGCCATCACCGAGATCCGTAACATTCTCGCTGAGAACCAAAGTGGCGAACTCATGCAGGCCGGCTCATTGGAGCGCCGGCTCAAGGAAGAGTTGAGTATCTTCAGCGCGCGCAGCGGCTTTCAAATCGATCTGCATTGCGCCATCGACGCCCACGACATCCCCATCGCCGTCGAGAAAGAGTTGTATTTCACTCTGCGCGAGGGCGTGCTCAACGCCGTGCGCCACGCCCGCGCGTCGGAAATCCATATATCGTTAGGCCGGGGCCCGACCGGCTACCACGCCCAACTCAGCGACAACGGCGTCGGCTTCATCCCGGCCGCCACCGAAGGCGGCAACCACTATGGACTTAAAGGCATGAAAGAAAGAGTCGCGACACTGGGCGGCACTCTCGACATCGACTCCGCCCCCGGCGCCGGCACCAAGATCACCATCTCGATACCGTATCAGAGCAATTAATTTAACAGCGCGAGCCAGGGTTGAGTGGGGATCGGATTAGTCGGCGCGGCCAGCCAATCGGTTGAGGCTCTCGCCGGTGACGCGGAACACCGTCCATTCGTTCATCGGCGTGGCGCCGAGCTTCTGGTAAAAATTGATCGCCGGTTCGTTCCAATCCAAGACCGACCATTCGAGCCGGCCACAGCCGCGTTCGGCCGCCAACTTGGCGATATAGGTCAACAGCGCGCCGCCAAAGCCGCGCCGGCGAAATTTTTCCTCGACGAACAAATCCTCGATGTAAATCCCCGGCTGGCCGAGAAAGGTCGAGAAGTTGTGAAAGAACAGCACGAAGCCGATGGGCTCGTTGTTGAAATAACCGATCACCACTTCTGCGTTGCGCCGCGCGCCGAACAGGGTGCGCCCGAGGAGCTCCTCGGTGGCCACCACTTCGTGGGACAAGCGCTCGTAGTCGGCCAGCTTGGTGATGAACGAAAGGATCACCGGCACATCCTTCTTGGTCGCCGGTTTGATGGTAAAGTCCGCGATGGCGGTGGAATTGGTCATTTGAGTCCTTTGATGGAATTCACTCACACCACGAAAAGCACGAAGGACACGAAGGATTGGGAAACTCTGGACTCCAAACTTCGTACCTTTCGTGTATTTTGTGGTGGGTGTTTAGTTCACAATTACTTGCCGGCGTCCTTCAACGCACGCCACACCCGCTCCGGCGTCAGCGGCAAGTCGCGGATGCGCACGCCTGTGGCGCGGTCAATAGCGTTGCATACCGATGGCGCCACCGAGAGAATGCCGCCTTCGGCCATGCCGCGCACGCCGAACGGTCCCGGGCCGTCGCCGTTCTCCACCAGCTCGGTGTGAAACTCTTCGGGCACATCGGAGAAAGATGGAATGCGGTAGTCAACCAGGTTGGGATTGAGCAGCTGGCCGTTGTCGTAAATTAACTGCTCGAAAAAGGTGTGGCCGATGCCCTGCATCGCCGCGCCCTCTTCCTGGGCGACGCAATGCTCAGGATGGATCGCTTTGCCGACATCGGCCACCGAGATAAATTTTTTCAACTTCACTTCGCCGGTCTCGCGGTCGATATCGACCTCGGCGGTGCCCATGCCAACTTCCCAGAACACCGGCAATTTATTGTCGGTGATGTCCGGGCCGGCGGCGCCCTGGCCGATCAGCTCGCCGCCCGAAGCTTTACCGAAGCGTTTCTCGAAGGCCTCTTTGAAAGTCAGCCGCGACTCGCCGCAGATCAGCGCGCCGTCGGCGACTTGAATCTGCTTTTCTTTCACGCCCATGGTTTGCGCCGCGATCTTGACCAATTGTTGGCGCAAATCCCGCGCCGCCTTTTGAACAGCCGTGCCCATCAGCGTCGTCGACCGGCTCGATCCCGTCGAACTATCGTAGGGCGTGACTTTGGTATCGGCGCCGAGCATGCGGAACTGTTCCATTGGCAGGGTTAATTCTTCGGCGGCGATCTGGGTCAAGGTCGTGCGCACCCCCTGCCCCATCTCGGTGCTGCCGGCGGCAATATTAGCAATGCCGTCGGACTGCATGCGGATCATGGCCACCGACACCGGCGTCGCGCCGGCGTTGGTAATCGCGCAACCCATGCCCACCGCGGTGTTTTTATTTTTGCGCGCTTGCTTCCAATGGCTCGCGCGCACCAGAGTTTTCAAACTCGACGCCAGGTTGGCGTCGATGCCTTTCAAGCCAGGCCGCAGCTCCTGGCCTTTTTTAAGTAAGTTCTTGGCGCGCAGTTCGGCCGGGTCCATGGCCAACTTGGCGGCGAGGATTTCGATCTGCGACTCACCGGCGAAAATCACCTGGGGCGCGCCGATGGCGCGGTAGGAGCCCGCCGAACCGGTATTGGTGTAAACCTGATAGGCGTTGGTGCGAATATTGGGAATCCAATAAGGTCCCAAGATGCGCGTCGCCGAGCGCGCCGTCACCTGCGGCCCGTTGTCGTCGTAGCCGCCGGTGTCGAGATAGATTTCCGCTTCCCGCGCCATGATCGTGCCGTCGTTTTTGACCCCGGTCTTGATCCGCACCCGCGCGCCATGTCGGCGCACGGTCACCATCGATTCGCCGACTGAGTTGCAAATCCGCACCGGCCGCTTGGCCTTGCGTGCCAGCGCCACCACCAACGGTTCGAACTTGGTGTAGGACTTACTACCGTAACCGCCGCCCAAATAGTTGATGATCATGCGCACCTTGGCGGTCGGCACTTTGAAGACCTTGGATATGTCGCCGCGCACTTGAAACGGATGCTGGGCGCAGGACCAGCAGGTGATCTCGTCGTTGACATCGTAGTGAGCGATCGCCGAGTGCGGCTCCATGGCGTAGTGATAGACCATCGGAAAGGTGAAATTGTCTTCGGCGATAATGTCCGACTGTGCGAAGCCCTCGTCGGCGTTGCCGCGGTTGACCTTCTCATGGGTGCCGATGTTGCTGCCCTTGTCCTCATGCACCAGCGGCGCTCCGGGCTTGATCGCCGCTTCGATGTCGGCCACCGTCGGTAACTCTTCGTAGTCGACCTGAATCAAACCCAGCGCTTCTTCGGCAGTCGCAAGATCTTCCGCCGCCACCGCCGCCACCGGCTCGCCGACATAGTGCACTTTGTCGATGGCGATCACCGGCCGGCCGTTGTAGATCGGATTCAAGTCGGTAATGTCCGCCGCCGTCAGCACCGCGACCACGCCCGGCAGCGCCTCGGCGCGCGACGCGTCAATAGAACGAATCCGCGCATGCGGATAAGTGCTGCGCAAAATCTTGCCGTAGAGCATACCCGGCACGGCAATATCCCCGACATACTTCGCCGCGCCGGTAACCTTGTCGACGCCGTCGACCCGCTTGACGTTATGCCCGACAAATTTGAACTCACGCTTAGCCATGAACGCTCCCGAAAAGCAGAATGATCTATGAGTCCTAACAAAGCGGTATCGCTTGTTCAAGGAAGCGCGCGCCGAACCCAGCGCTTATGCAGTCAATCAATTGAATTTCGACAGTGGAGTTCAAGCCCATCTCTCGACCAAACGATAGGCTCGACCCTGTTGGGCAACGCCGACAATCTTGATTTCCCCCGGTGTGTCCCTTATCGTGAACCAACATTCACGGAGGATTTTTCTTCATGCTCATCGAGTACAAAGGCAAGCGCCCCACAGTCTCGCCGACGGCGTTCATCGCCCCCACCGCGGTGCTGATCGGCGACGTCACGGTCGGCGACGACGCCAGCATCTGGTGGGGCGCGGTATTGCGCGCCGATCTCGGCGGCTTTCCCATCGTCATCGGCGCCCGCACCAGCATTCAAGACAACTGCGTCATCCATTCGGGCGAGATGGCGACCCTGGTCGGCGACGACTGCACCGTCGGCCATGGCGCGATCATGGAAGGCTGCGACATCAAGCGCGGCGCCATCATCGGCATGAACGCGACCATCCTGGAGAACACCGAGATCGGCGAGGGGTCGCTGATCGCCGCCGGCGCCGTGGTCGTGCCGCACACGAAAATCCCCGCCCATGTGCTCGCCGCCGGCACGCCGGCGAAGGTGAAAAAGGAAATCGAAGGCGAAGCGCGCAAGTGGATCGAGATGGGCGCGACCACCTACGTCGGTCTGTGCAAGAGTTATCTCGGCGGCGACTATAAGATCATCGACGGATGAAGAATCGTGATCGTGCTCGTGGTTCGTGGTCGTAAAGCCAAAGCACTCGATCATTCGAGGTGGAGCGGAGAACTATGCGGATAATTTTGATTGGCCAAGCGGCCTTCGCCGAGAAGACATTGGAGAAGCTCGTCGGCAAAGGCGAAAAAGTTGTCGCGGTCTATTGCCCCCCCGATCCACCCAACGGCAGATTCGACCCGGTGAAACAGAAAGCGCTCGACCTCCACATCCCAGTGCGCCAGCATAAATCTTTCAAAGCCCCCGAAGTATGCGATGAGTTCGTAGCATGGAACGCCGACCTGGCGGTGCTCGCCTTCGTCACCCAAATCGTCCCGCCGCAGGTCTTCACCGTGCCGCGACTGGGCAGCATCTGCTTTCATCCGTCACTGTTGCCGAAATACCGCGGCGCCAGCGCCATCAACTGGGCATTGATCAAGGGCGAAGCGGTCACCGGCCTATCGGTCTTTTGGCTCGACAAAGGCATCGACACCGGACCGATCCTGGCGCAAAAAGAAGTCAAGGTCGAACCCGACGACACCACCGGCTCGTTATATTTCAACAAGATTTTTCCCTTGGGCGTCGAAGCGATCGGCGAAGCCATCGACTTGATCAACGCCGGCAACCCGCCGCGCATGGTCCAAGACGAGTCCAAAGCCAACTACGACCCGATCTGCACCGACGCCCACGCCAAGATCGACTGGACCAAACCGGCCCAGGAAGTTTACAACCTGATCCGTGGCTGCGATCCCCAGCCAGGCGCGCACACGATGCACAACGGCAAAATGGTGCGACTGTTCGACGCCCGGCTGCAAGCGGGAAATAATTCACCCTCCGCCGGACAAGTAACCGCCATCGGCACCGAAGAAATCACCGTCGCCGTCAACGGCGGCACACTGTCAGTGAAGAAACTGCGCGGCGACGGCGCCAAGATCAGTGGAGCGGAATTCGCCAAGCAGGTTGAATTGAAGGTAGGCGAGCGGCTGGGCTAGCAGACGGGTTTCTCCCGCCAAGTAAGCAAAGGCATGCCAACCCCAGACCCCAAGGTGATTTGCTCTATAGACTTCGCGGTGTTTGCGAGCTTTGCGCGAGATATTGCGGTGTTGGGTGGTGACCTTGCCGTACGGCATCATTCGTCCTGAAGTCTCTTCCCGATACATCCAGAATAAACTGTGGTAATAAGCGATCCACCCATGAAACTCTCAGTCCTCGATCAATCGACGGCGGCCAAAGGGCGCCCCCAGGCCCAGGCGATCCGCGAGACCCTCGAACTTGCCAAGCATTGCGACGCGCTGGGCTATCATCGCTACTGGGTCTCGGAGCATCACAACTCCGGCAACATCGTCGGCACCGCGCCGGAGATCCTCATGGCGGCCATCGCCGCGACCACGCCGCGGATTCGAATCGGTAGCGCCGGCGTCATGCTGCCGCACTACTCGGCGCTGAAGGTCGCCGAGCAATTTCGCGTCCTGGAAGCGATCGCTCCGGGGCGCATCGATCTCGGCATCGGCCGCGCGCCGGGCTCGGATCAGTTGACCTCCTACGCGCTCAATCCCAATCCGCAGAACGTTCACGACCAATTTCCCCGGCAAGTCCAAGAGCTAGAGCAGTGGGTGTCCGGCCAGCCGCTGCCCGAAGGCCACCCGTTTCAGAAAATCACCGCCCAACCGACTGGCCCGACGACGCCGGAGATGTGGATCCTCGGCAGCTCAGACTACGGCGCCCAGTTGGCGGCTTACTTCGGCTTGCCCTACGCCTTCGCTTATTTTTTCAGCGACGGCTTCGGCGTCGAGCAAGCGCTGGATCTCTATCGGAAAAATTATCGTCCCAGCGAAAAAAATCCCAAGCCGTTGTGCACGATCTGCGTCTGGGCGTTGGCCGCCGACAGCGAAGAAGAAGCGCTGTACCAATTCAAACCCCGCGAACGCGCCATGATCGACCGTAAACTCGGCATCCGCCAAGCGCTGATGTCGCCCGACGAAGCCACCCGCCCGTATTCGTCAGCTGAACTGGCCATAGCCGAGAAGTTACACCGCAAAGCGATTGTTGGGAATGCCGAGCAGGTCACAACCCGACTGAAAGAACTCGCGAAAAGTCTCGACCTCGACGAGTTGGTCGTGGTCACCTGGACCTACGATCCCGCGCCACGCCATCGGTCCTACGAGCTGCTGGCGGAAGCCTTTGGGATGACGAATTCGGCGGGTGATTGAAAGTCATCAAGGTGAGCAATAGGGGCCGGGAGTCTTTTTTCGCTTTGGACGACCGCGGCATGGCAGTGTCGCTGCAAATCTAACTTGCATCGAAATGTTGTTCATCCAATAACACGACCAGATCGTGATCGTCCCAATCCACGAAGCTTTCAACAGCCGGGCGTGAGCGATTTCTTTCCTCTGAATCGAACGAACCTGGGCAGCATCCAACCTCGCCACGGTAACCGTTTCGCCGTGTAGCGTGAGAAACCCCACATCGAAGGCAGCGCCTCTGTGCCCGCAGCAAGCTGCGGGCTTTTGTCGAATCTAGTTTGGGATGCAGAATCGACAAAGGCAGTCTTCCACCGCGCTACCCTACTTCGCCCGCAAAATCCTCTTAACCTGATTCACAACCTCGGTCGGCTGCACCATCAACCGCTCGGCTAGCGCTTGCAGCTCTGCGCCCGCCACCGGCTCGATCACCCAGCCACCCTTCTGGGCTTCGGCGATGAGCTCGGGGTCGCGCATCGCTCGATCGTAGGATTCGCGGAGAATCTTCACGCGATCGAGCGGCGTGCCGGGCGGCGCCATCATCGGGTGGCCAAAGCCTTCGCCGGCGGCCAGCACTTCCATGGCGCGGCGATTGATGTCGTTGGTTTTGTAACGGTCCATCAATTCGTAGATAGTCGGCGCATCGGCGGCGCGTGGGTCGCGCTTACGCCCGGTTTGCAACAGATGCCGGTCAAAGCCCTTGGCATGCCAGGAAAGAAACGGCTCCCGGCTAAAATGCGCGGTCAAGCCGAGATCGCGGCACACCACTTCACCGCGCACCACCGCGATATCGACTTCATTGGCGCCCTGATAGCCCAAAACCAACTCGAACTTCGCGCCCAGGGCGTCCTCCAGCGCGACGATCAGACTCGAACTCTCCCAGCCCGTGCCGCCGCACTTGGGCGGCGTCTTGCTCTTGATAATATCGTCGATGGATTTGTACGGCGCGTCCGCGCGCATGTACAGGATCGACGGATTGCGGTCCGGCGAGCCCAGCCAGTGGAACTTGCGCATGTGGAATTTAATTTCAGCGTTGCCGACGAACTCGCCCATGTAGATCTGCTGGGTCGGCATGCCCACTGTCAGGCCGTCGGGCGCAGCGACGTTGTAAACGTAGTTGGTCGCAATCACCGAACCCGCGCCGGGCATCGCCTGGACGACGAAACTCGGGTGGCCGGGAATGTATTTCCCCATATGGCGGGCCAGCAGCCGCGCCCAATAATCGTAACCGCCCGATGGCCCGACGATCACCTTCACCGTTTTGCCCTGGTAAAACGGACGGGCTTGAGATTGGGCAAACCCAGGCGCGGCAAATGGCAGCGCCATGAGCAGCACCAGCTTCAACGCCACAGACGGCGCCAACGTTCGGCGAATCTTCACCCAGCCACCTAAGCTTTGCGAGTGTCTTTGGCCGTCGCTTCCGGCCCGTCGAAGACGGTATCGATTTCCATCATCTCGTAGGACGCCACGAAGCGGTACTTGTTGTCGCCCGAATAGGCCTGGCCGCAGTAGTGCGCTGGCCGGAGCTTTTCCAATATCGCCCAGCCGTTCGCGTCGATGCAGTCTTCGTCCACCGATGCCGCGACCACGCGCCCCACCACCATGAGCCGGGTGCCGAACCATTCTTTGGTCCACTCGACCTGGCATTCGAAATGACTCTTGTACTCGGCGATGCGCGGCGGCTTGACGACCTTGGACGGCAGCGCCGTCAGCCCGGCTTTTTCCAACTCGTTCACACCGGGCGGAAAGGGCAAACCGAGAGTACGAACTTTTTCCAAGATCTCGCGGTCGAAGGATGGGATGTTGACGACGAATTGGTTGGTCGCCAGCACGTTTTTATAAGTATCTTTATGCGAGTCGACACAGAAGGCGATGCACGTGGGCTCGTGGTGCACGCGCACGCAGGTCGCGAAGGACGCGCCGTTGATCCGGCCCGCGCTGTCCACCGTGGTGATCGATACCGCGCAAGCCACGGGAATAAATAGTCGGTCGTAGTGCTCCGCCGGCACATCGACTTTGTTAACGATTGGTTTCATGAGCGCCTCCAGTTTCGCAGTGCAACGAATCTCCCCATGCCGGCCGTCACTTATAAAGCCCATCGATAAACCCCGAGCGGTCGAACTCTTCGAGTATCCGCGTGTCGACAAAGTCTTTTGCATTGGCGGTTCGGGCGGCGGGGACTTTTTCGGCGAGCTCGGCGAACACGGTCTTGAACCCTTCCAAGGTCGGATAGGGTTTGATCGGGATCAAGCTTTTGAGTAGCTGGTAACTTTCCTCCAGCTCCTTGGGGTCGGTGATGCGCATGTATTTACCCAAGGCGCGTTTGCTGGCGTCGGGATTATTGCGCATCAAATGAATGCCTTCGAGAAACGATTTGACGATGCGCCGGTTCAGGTCGGGATTGGCCAGCAAGAACTTCTGCGAGGTCACCAGACCGATATGCTGGATTGGAATATCCATCTCCGCCATGTTGGCGAGGATCTTCATGCCGCCGGCCACCGCGTGTTTGTAGTAGGGCGGATTGAGCAGCGCGCCGTCGATGACCTTGCTCATCATCGCCATGATGCGCGCCGGATCGGCCCCCGGAGTCTGCACGTAGGTGACATCCTTGTCGGGATCGAGGCCGAACCTAGCCAACACCAAGCGGCTGGCGCGGTCGGCCGCCGAGCCGAAACGAAGAATGCCGATGCGTTTGCCTTTGAGTTCGCCGATGGCATTGATCTCGGGACGCACCACCAAGCGATAAGTGAAGCGGTTGACGAACCCGGCGAGCATGATCAGATCAGCGCCGGCGAGCTTGGGCGCAGCCATATTGATCGCCGTCATCATGGAGAAATCGATGTTGCCGGCGATCAGCGCCTTTTGCGCCAGTGTGCTTTCCAAGTAAAGCGCTTCGACATCGACGCCGTTTTTCTCGAACAGTCTCCCCTCCTGAGTGACCCACAGGATCGCGACGTTGAGCGACGGCGAGGCAAAACCGGCACGCAGACGGGTAGCGTTGGCCGGGGCGAAAAGCACCGGGACTACCGAACAGATGCCAAGCGCCGCAAGTAGTTTAGTCGACAGATATCTTTTGACCCGCGAAAACATTGCCGCGTGCATGTTTCACTCCCGCAAATAATCTGACGCAAATCCTTACAACCGATCCGTCATTCCGGCGTAGGCCGGAATCCAGGGTTATGGTCAGCAAACCGAAGATGGATGCCGGCCTGCGCCGGCATGACGACATGAAAGCATCGAAGTTGTCGCCAGACCATTCGAACCAATTCGCTACAAACTCCACGGATTGAGCGACACATGAATGGCATTCTCGCCGGGAACTTCCTGGCCGATCAGCCGGAGCGCGTAGTCGGCGTCCTTGAGTGGAATCTCGTGGGTGGTCAGGTGCGCCGCGGCGTCGGGGCGGGCGGCGATGACGCTGAGCGCTCGCCGGATGTCGTCGGACTCATGGCCGCGCACGCCGATCATGGCGATGCCGCGGGCGGCGACTTTGTCGATTTCGAATTGCACCGTCTGATTGGGCGTGCGGCCGGCGAGCACGATGGTGCCGCCGCGCCGGACCAGATCGACGCTGGCCAGCTGGGCCGAGACACTGCCGGTGACATCGACCACGACGTCGGCCATTTCAGGCCCAAGAATATTTTTTACCTGCTCGGCCAACGGCGCGCGCTCGGAATAAACCAAGTGGGTAGCACCCAATTTTTTCGCCACCGACAAGCGCGCTTCATCCGCTTCCAAACCGGCCACCACGATCGGCGCTGCGCCGGCGATCGCCGCGGCCAAGACGCAGCCCAGCCCTTGTTGCCCCGGACCGAGAATTACAATCGAATCGCCGGGCCCAAGCGCCGGCACGCGCTGCGCCCATTTCAGACCATTGGACACGCAGGTGTAGAGCACCGCTGCCTGCGGCGTCACGCCAGCCGGCACCGGATGAAGAATCGTATTGGGATGGAGATACATGTACTGCGCGTAGCCGCCCCAGAGATGCGGCGGGTCGGCCATGCTGGCGCTGATGCCGTAGCTGCGCTTGCTCGCGCATAGCGTCGCCTGGCCGGTGACACAGTAACGGCAACGCTGGCAGGTCACCGGCGCTTCGACGGCGACCAGATCGCCCTCCTGGAGTTTCCACTGCTGGGCGGCCTCCTTGCCGATGGCGCCGATGCGCCCGACCACTTCATGGCCCATAATGTGCGGCGGCTGAAGATAGGGCCAATGGTCGAGTTCTTTGTAATAATGATAATCGCTGCCGCAAATGCCGCAGGCCTCGACCCGTAACAGCGCATCGTTGGCGCCCACTTCGGGCACCGCGAACTCGCGCATTTCGAATTGCCGTTTACCGACGATGACAGCGGCTTGAGCGGTTTTATCCATGGCGAAATACCTCTATCGGATTTTTCTTCGGATTTTTCTCCCGCCAAGGCGCCAAGGCGCCAAGTTCGGAGAAGACTGATGATAATTATTCAAGAAAACATTTCTTGTCGGCTTCCGACCTTAGCGCCTTTGCGCCTTTGCGAGAGACATTCCGAGCATCCATCTTCAGTCTTTCCAAGGATTGATCGCCACGTGAATCGCTTCCTCGCCCGGCACTTCCTGGCCGATCAGTCGTAACGCGAGATCGGCGTTCTTGAGCGATACTTCGTGGGTCAACAAATTGGTCAGCTGCTCGCGGCGCGCGCCGATCACTGCCACCGCCTTGCGCACGTCTTCGGAGTCATGGGCGCGCACGCCGACCATTTTGATCCCTCGGGCGGTGAGCTTATCCATGACGAAGGGCAGGGTCTTTTTCGGCGTCCGTCCAGCGAGCACCACCGTACCACCGCGCCGCACTAAATCGATGGCCACTTGTTGCGCCGCCGTGCTGCCGGTCACGTCGACGACGACATCGGCGAGCTCAGGGCCGGTAATATTTCGCACCTGTTCCAACAGCGGCGCTTTATCGGAATATATTGTATGGGTCGCGCCCAACTTCTTGGCAACCTCCAAACGTTTGGCGTCGCGCTCAAGTCCGGCGACGATGATCGGATTGGCGCCAGTCATGGAGCTCGCCAACACGCAGCCCAACCCCTGCTGGCCAGGACCGAGGATGACGATGGAGTCGCCGAGGGTCAACTGCGGCACCCGCTGGGCCCACTTGACGCCGTTGGCCAGGCCGCTGAACAGCACCGCTTCATGCTCGGATATGCCCGCCGGCACGACGTGGAGAATCGCGTCGGGATGGAGATACATGTACTGCGAGTAACCGCCCCACAAGTAGGGCGGTTCGTTCATGCTCGCGCTCATGCCGTAGCTGCGCTTGGTCGAGCACATGGACGAATTACCGGTGGTGCAGTAGCGGCAGCGATGGCAGGTGACCGCCGACTCGACGATCACCAAATCGCCTTCCTTGACCTGCCAATGGCTGGCCGCCGCCGGGGAAATATCGGCGATGCGGCCGACCACTTCATGGCCCAAGATCTGCGGCGGCGGCTGGTACGGCCAATGGTGGCCCTCGACGTAGTAGTGATAATCGCTGCCGCAAATACCGCACAGCTCGACCTTCAAGATCGCGTCGTTGCTGGAGGGCTTGGGCACCGGAAAGTAACGCATCTCGATCTTGCGTTTGTCGGTAACCACCGCGGTGAGAGTTTGTTCTGCCATGAAGTCTCCGTTGGTACATTACTCGAATCGCTACTGGCGACTCGACACCTTGGTGACCCTTACACCATCCCGCGCTGTATTGGAAAGCCCTGGGCTAGGCTTAACGCGCTCAGCCGAGCTCAAAATTCATAGGAGATCTTGGTAAAAAGGCTGTAGGCGTTTATTTTCGCAGCCGCGCCGTAGGCTTGACCGGACCGGAAAGTAGCGCCGAAAATTTCGATTTGGAAGTTTTTCCATTCCTTGATCGCCGTGGACAGCAGCCACTCGTTGCCGAGATTGCGGTGGATACCGGAGGGCTCGGCTTCGATCCGCGCGTCGCGAAGAAACGGCGTGGCGTACACTTGGCGGAAATTGCGCAAGGCCAACTCGACATGGCTTTTGGAGAGAATGGGAAGACCTACGGCCACCGTGGGAATGCGCAGATTCGACAATTCCGGCCGCAACAACTCGCCGTAGGTGCGATACTCCTCGTCGTTGCTCTGCAAACCGGTCTGGCGAAACGAGCGGTCGGCGCCACGCTGGGGATCGCGATCGCCGCTGCCGATGGCGTAGGACAGAGTCAGCATTGGACGTCCCGGCAGCTCCGTCGCCAAGCGGACCCCGACATCCAGGGCTCGTCCGTAAACACCGTGGCGCCGGCGCGCGGTCACCAATTTTCGCTGACCTGGGGCGTCGGCAAGCTTCAAGAGTTTTTCCCGGCCCGCCACTAGCAGCCCGTGGTAGAAGTCCGATTTTCACAAAACGCTAGGCATCAGTGCGAGGCGGTGACGAGAGATCATAAATATTCTCCGATCGAGTCCTCGGCGCCGATGAGCAGCGACTTGGTCACGTAGTCGCACCCACAGAGCAAAA
>CAMDBU010000113.1 GCA_945889495.1 Syntrophobacter sp. SbD2
CGGCTGAAAGCGAAGGGTAAACTGTTCAAAGTCGCTCTCATCGCTTGCATGCGCAAGCTGCTCACGATTCTCAATTCTATGATCAAACATAAAACTTGTTGGTCTGATACTTTTCTTCAGAAAGCTTGACTTGCAAGACAGTTGCTACAGTTCAGGACCAGATTTCCAATTCCGAAACTTTGCGCCTTGGCGCCTTTGCGGGAGAACATCTTCTCACCAAGCCGCTTCCAGCACCTCCAGCACCTGCTCGGCACTCTGTACTGGCTTGGGATTGGTATGGATGCTGTAATCGCCCAGCGTGTCCACCGACAACTGCTTCAAGCCATCGCGCGGCACGCCGAGATCGCGCAGCTTGAGCGGCAGGCCCATTTTTTGATTCATGCCGTAGACGTATTCCGGCACGGCGGCGGCTAGTTCTTTTTCACTGGCGGCTTCGATACCGATCTCCCGCGCCATGCGCAGGTATTGGCGCTCGACCACATCCAAGTTCCAGCGCATGCCGTAAGGCAGCATCAAGGCATGGATCTCCGCGTGGGGCGCTTTGTAGCGCCCACCGATGACGTGCACGATGGCATGATGGATGCCGGTCCAGGCGCTGTACACGCCCATGCCCGACAAGCAGGCAGCCACTTGGACATGACTGAGCGCTTCGAGATCGCTGGAATCCGCCACCGCCCGCGGTAAATAGCGCGCGAGCAAGCCGATGCCGGTGAGACAGTAAGCTTCGGTCAGCGGCTGGGTCTCAGTCGAGTAAACCGCCTCGACGCAGTGCGCCAGGGAATTCATCCCCGATGCCGCCAGCAAGCGGCCCGGCGCGGTGGCCACCGCCAGGGGATCGAGCAAAACAACTTTGGGCGCCAGCTTGGGATCGGCGACGATGAATTTCTTGCCGCCTTCGGTGATACCGGCGGAGTAACTGTACTCGCCACCCGACAGCGTCGTGGGAATCGCGATATGGGGAATCTTCGGCGCCGGCATGGGCGGAACTTCTTTTTTGTTCGGCGGCGTGAAGCGTACGCCGAAGCGCGGCAGCGCGCCGCCCTCGGCCAACAGCGCCGCCACGCCCTTACCGGTATCGATGGCGCTGCCGCCGCCGACGCTGATGAGAACGTCGATTTTTGAATCCCGCGCCAGCGCGACGGCTGTTTCAATCGAATCCGTCGGCGAGTGCGGCTTGACCTGGTCGAACACCGCCGCGCATTTACTTCCCAACGCGGTCTTAACTTTGTCCAAAAGAAACGTCTTGGCCACCGACGGCGAGATCAACACCAGCGCTCGCGTGCCGTCGAGCCGTTCGACTTCCTCCGCCAACTTGCCCAGCGATCCCGGCCCAGAAATCACCCGCTCGACATGCGGGTTGTTAAACGTGAAAGAAGTTCCAGCCATCCTAGTGTCCCTTAAATTTTACTTGGCGCCTTTGCGGGAGAATATCCGAGATTTCCCTATGCGCCTTTTGCGTTCTTTGCGGTCAATCTCTGCTCCAAACCTTCGTGACCTATGTGCTCTTTGTGGTTAACTCTCCGATCACTGGTCATAAATTTCGACCCGTATCGCCTGCCCGCGCCCCGACTCCGGACAGGCACTCGCCGCCACCAAGAGATCCATCTCGGCGCGGAAATCCACATGGGCCTCATCCTTCGGCCGGATCATGGTGTCGTACATGATCCCGGTATCGGGATCGATGCGCATGCATTGAAAGATATTGAACGGACTCGGGACATCGTCGGGTGCGATGTTCCACGGCTCGACCGCGCCGCTGAGGTTCTCAAAGCAACCATGGCTGGGAATCTCTTCGGCCTTTTTCGGATTGATATCGACACCCTCGGCAAACACTCGTTTCGACTGCCCCTGGGCCACCATCTCGAAGCGCTTGCGGCTGCACATGCCCTTTTGGAGATCGTGCCGGCCCTCGGTGAAGCTGTCTTCGACGATGGTCATCATCGGATTGTTGCGCTTGGAATAAAGCACATCGCCGGTGCTGATAAAAATCTTCACCTGATTGGTTTTGGTGCGCGCCTGATCGAAGCGCTCGGTAAGATCGCCGAGATTAAACGCCACAAAGTCGACAATGCTGCGCCCGGCGATGCGAATCCGCCGCCCCTTCTTCACTTCAAAGGCCGCGCCGGAATTTTTCGCCACGACCTGAGTCTTCAAGATAGCCATTGAGATTTTCCTACAACTACCACTGCCGCGCGAAGCATTACACTTAGTTTCGCGCTATGCATTGTTTCGACGTTGAATTATGTGCCGCTTGGCGATTTGCTAATGAGTTCCTTTGGAAGAAGTTCAGCTGCTGCTGTCTCCGTAGAGGACCGCGTCATGATCTCTGCCGCAAAATCCATCGCTCAGTTTGCGGCCCGCCCACTTTTTGATGGCTGCCATTTGTTTGCCGGCGACAACCTTAGCGTTGGCGATTGCCGGTGTTTTTTTGTCCCGGCATTTCTTCAGCTCGCTGACCAAACTTGCAACCACTTTAAGGTCGGCTTCCGGCAAATTGTTGAGATCCCGTAGGAGCGCGGGTTTCGCTGCCATGGCTATCTCCTCCATCACTCCACTCCCCTACTTCACCCTCATATTCCAGCCAAAGATCCGCTCGCTCGGCAGCGGCCGGTAGTCGACGTTCTTGGCCATGCCGAAGAGCAGCTGGTGGCGCCAGAGGAAATGCGCCGGCGCTTCGTCCGTGATCAAGCTCATCGCGTCAGCCAATGCCTTCTTGCGCTTGGCCGGATCGAAAGTCTGCCGTTCCTGTTTCAACAGTTCGTCGACCTTGGGATTGGAGTAGCCGATGCGCGGCGAGCCGCCGGTTTCGAAATATTGCGCCAGCGCCGCGCTCGGATCGACCACGCCGCCGCGGCCCATGTAGTAGAACGGCACCTTGCCGACCTGCACGTTGGCCCACAGCGTCGCCCACTCGGGGGTCGCCAGCTTGGCGCGGAACCCGGCGGCGTTGAGCATGGGGATCATCGCTTCGCTCAGTTGCTTGTCGAGGGTGTAGCGTCCCACTGGGGTTTGCAGCTCGACGTCGACGCCGTTGGGATAACCGGCTTGCTTCAACAGCTCTTTGGCTTTCTCCGGATTGTAGCTGTACTTCGGTTGCAACTTGGGATCGTAACCATATTGGCCCTCGCCGATGGGACCGTCGAGGCGCGACGCTTCGCCGCGCAGGATGGTATTGATAATCGTGTCGCGGTCGATGGCGTAGGCCACCGCCTGGCGCACCAGCTTGTTGTCCCAAGGCTTGACCTTCGGCATCATCGCCAGAAACATCAGCTCAGCGGTGTGAAACTTGACGATCTTATGGTTGGCGCTGCGCTCGACCCGCTCGCGCAGATGGGGCGGCACGAACTGGGCGATTTGGATTTCATTGTTCAAGAGCGCCGTCACCCGCTGCTCGGGCTCGCGCATGATGCGAAAGACGATCTCATCGGGCGCCTGGGGATACTGTTTCCACATCGGATGGGATTTGTCTTTGCCGATCACTAGACGTTGTCCGGGAATCAGTTCGCGAAACTTGTACGGTCCGGCGCCAAACGGATACTGCTTGTCGGCGATCTCCGCGCCATGCTTGTCGTAGAGGTCTTTACTCGTAATGATGATCCGGTCGAACAGATAATCGAGCAGCGGCGCGGTGGGAATCTTGGTCGTCACCTGCACGGTGTAGTCGTTAAGCGCCTTCTCGCTCGCCACCGCGGAAATATTTTGCGTCTGTTTACTCTGCGGGTCGCTGCGCGTGCGCCCCATGGAGTGAACGATGTCGCGGGCGGTCACCGGCGTGCCGTTGTGAAACTTGAGCCCCTTGCGCACATGAAACAGCCAGTTGTTGGGATCCTTGACCTCCCAACGCTCCAACACCAGCCCGACATGCTGTCCCTTGTCGAAATCGTAGGTGCCCAAACAGCCCAACACCTGACACCACACGCTGTACATGAGCGACACGCTATCCGCGTAAGGATTGAACGTATCCATGGTCTCGGTGACACCGATCGATACCCGCGTCTCCGCCGCGCCCACTTGCCGCGCTGACACATTCACCGATAAACCCAACAGTAAGAAAGACACCATCAGCCGTTTCATAATCGACCTCCTGTCACGACCGGAGCTCTGCCCATCGCAAACCGCTCCGACCATTATCAATTCTCCATTATCCATTCTCAATTAAGTCTATCCATTCTCAATTATTTCCACAGCGCTCTATAAAACCCCTGCCCGTCCAATTCCCTGATATATTTATCGTCGTAAAAACTCTCCGGCCTCGCGTCCTTGGCTTTGGGATTGCGCAGCGCCGCTTGGTTTAAAACTTCTTGCACCGCTTCGCGCGAGTTGTAGGGGATTTTCTCGACGTAGTCGATGGCGTATTGATAGACCGCGTCGACGATTTTCGGGTCGTTGGTGCGGGCGTACTTGCGCACCGCCCGCTTGCCCGCCGCCGGGTCGGTGAACAAACGATGCACCCCTTCCGAATAGGCGCGGGTGGCGCGCCGGACAAAATCTTCGTTGCCGTTGATAAACGCTCGGCGCGCCATCAAGGCGTCGTGCGGAAAGAACACCCCGGCGGTGCCCATATTGACCAGCGAGCGCGCGCCGGTCTCCTGAGCGCGCAGATTGGCCGGGCTGGAAAATGGCGCGGCGTAGATCGCCTTGGTCTTGAGCATGGCCGCCGCTGCGTTTAGATCGCCGGCCTGAATCATCGTCACATCGCGTTCGGGATTCATGCCATGTTTGCGCAGCAGATAGCGCATGGTGAAATCGGTGGACGACCCGAAGCGCGTCACGCCCACCGGCTTGCCGCGCAGGTCTTCGATGGTTTTGATCTCCGGCAGCGCCATGATGTAGAACGCCGGGACTTTCGCCAATACGCCGAGCATGACCATGTCGGCGCCCGACAGATTGGCGTCCACCGCGGCGTTGCCGCCGGCGGCGGCGAACGGCACATCGCCGCCGAGCATCGCCTGAACCATCTTCGACGCCGAGGTGATCAGCAGCAGCTCCGCCTGAATGTTATGCCTGTCGAAAATCCCGGCGTCCTCGGCGACCCACAGTCCGGCCTTGATGCCGGTGATCGCGGTGTAGCCGATGACCAAGCGGTCTTTGGCAAAGGACTGCTCGTTTATCGAAGCAAAGCAGAGTAACAGCGCCAAAGCGCCAACCAGGTTAGCTTTCATGCCGATCTCCTTATTGAGTTATGAATTTAGCTATACGTTATGGCCAGCCGCTGTCAATCCGATTCCGCGGACCCAAGAAGGCTTAACTAACCGATCAACGATTTGGTGCGCAGAAATATGAAAACTGTCAGGCAAGGGGCGAATAACCATTCGCCCGTGGAATGGGAGGAGGAATCCGCTTGGTTGAAAACACGTCAGCCGATCGCACTTGGGAAGATGCTACTGGGGCGCTAACGCGGGAATCCCCGTGGGGGCGAAAATCCCGGCCTGCTCGTCGATCCAGGTTTTGCACAGTTGCAGCGCGTGGGCTTTGGCTTTTTCTTCGGTGTCGAAGCTCAACTCGGCGCGCTCCAATTTCTTGATCTCGGTGACTTTGTCGCCGGCATTGAACACCAAACCGCGGCACAGCCAGTCGGCGCCAGCGCCGTGGAATGCCAGGCCGTATATCGGATGATCTTTGTATTGAGACAAGTATTAACCTCTCGCGAATTGACCGGTCACTTCTTCTTGTACGCGCTACGCTTGGCCAGATAGAAAATCACAAACAAGATAATAAACATCACCACAATCGGTACCACTGCCGCCATAGGAAACCTCCCTGCCGAGCATGTGACATGCCCGGACCAAGGAGCTTGCGCCGAAACTAGAAGAGAGTCTGTTCAATATTAGACAGGATTATGGGAATCGTTGGAGATTGCACCCATTGGCGCAATTAGGACTGGCGACGGCAGCTCGCGAACCTCCACCGCTGGGCGCTAGCCCGGTGGTTTTGACCTAAGCCTGGCGCTGTGCGATTCTAACGAACCATGAAAACGAGTCGGCAAGATTGGCGCTGGGCAGCGGCGTTCTTGGTTGGGTTGGCACTGGCGCATGTCCCGGTGGCTCTCGCTCAAGACTTCTACAAGGACAAAACCATCCGCTTCATCGTCGGCCAGGCGGCCGGCGGCGGCTACGACACCTACACGCGAACGATCGCCCGCTACATCGGCAAATATATCCCCGGCGGGCCGACGACCGTGGTCGACAACATGACCGGCGCCGGCAGCTTAGTGGCGGCCAATTATATTTTTAACAACGCCAAACCCGACGGCCTGGCGATCGCCAACTGGAATAGCGCGCTGGTTTTCAACCAGGCCATGGGCGACAAGAACGTCAAGTTCGATGCTCGCAGGTTTGGCTGGCTGGGCGCGCCGTCGAAGAGCGTGCCGGTCTGTTTGATCATGGGCTTTTCTGGACCGAAAACCATGGACGAGATCGTCAAGTCGGGAAAGCCGCTGCGCATGGGCGGCACCGGTCCGGGCTCGCACAGCATCGACATGCCGCTGATGTTGAACAAGATGGTCGGCGCCAAATTCAACGTCGTGTCGGGCTACCAGGGCACGGCGCAAATCAAGATCGCTCTGCAGCGCCGCGAAGTCGACGGCCACTGCACCAACTGGGACTCGGTCCTGGCGACCCAAAAGGACATGATCGACAGCAAGGGCGACGAGCGCTTGATCCCGTTCATCCTGCACGCCCGGGTGCCCGAAGCCGAAGCCAAGGGAGTGACCCTGGTCGGCGAAGCGATCAAGGACGACAATCACATGCGCGCCTACCGCGCCTATATGGCGCAGATGGAGTACTCGCGGCCGTTGACCATCGCGCCCAACACACCCAAGGAGCGCTTGGAAATATTGCGCCGCGCCTTTAAGGCGGTGCTCGCCGACAACGATTTCCTTATCCAGGCAAATAGGCTAAAACTCGACATCAACTATGTCTCCGGCGAAGAAAGCGAAAAGTGGGTCAGCGAAGTGCTGTCCTTGCCGACCAAGATGAAAGACGAACTGAAGTATTTGTCACCGGTGCAATGACCGGAGCCACCAGGGTTTACGATGGAGAATTTCTCACCACGAAGACACGATGGACACAAAGGTTTCGGACAATCCTTTGTTCCGAACTTCGTGCTCTTCGTGCCTTCGTGGTGAACAGACGAGACCAACAACTCTAGATCCCAAAATCTAGCTACGCAAGAACTCACTCAAGGAGAACGGTAATGGCCAAGAACGGTTTCAAAGCGATGGATTCCGATATGCATGTGTTCGAGCCGGCGGATTTATGGCAGCGCTACATCGACAAAAAATATCTCGACCGCGCGCCGGTCGGCTTGAACCGCGCCTTCCGCGATCTCGGCGTCGAGGTCGAAGGCAAGGTGCTACCGATCCCGCGCAAACCGGAGAACCCCGCGCTGGCCAAGTACCGCCAGGATTTCTTCGTGGAGAAGTACGGCGCCGCCGGCAAACGCAACTTCGACGGTGTGTCCCAGCTCCAAGCCATGGACGTCGAAGGGCTCGACCTCGCCGTGATGTTTCCGACCCGGGCGTTGACCGTGCTCGGCATCGACGGCCTCGACCCAGACTTCGCCACCGCCATCGCGCGCGCCTACAACGACTGGCTGCATGATTTTGTCCAGGCCGATCCCAAGCGCATGTTCGGCGTGACGATGGTCGCGCCCCACGACATCAGCGGATCGGTTGAGGAGATCCGCCGCACAGTGAAGGAGTACGGCTTCCGCGGCATCTTCATCCGGCCCAACCATGTCAATAACAAAAAATGGAGCGATCCCTACTACGATCCGCTGTGGGCCGAGTGCGAGAAATTCAACTTACCGGTAGGGTTTCACGAAGCCGGCCGGGTCTACCTGCCGCAACCGGCGTTCTTCCACATCTGCTCGACCTTCTCGATGTTCAACACCTTCGGTTTTCCATTTGCGAATATGCTCGCCTGCGGCGATATGATTTTTGGCGGCGTGATGGAGCGCTTTCCGAAGTTGAAAGTCGCGTTCTTGGAAGGCAACTGCTCCTGGGTACCCTGGCTGCTCTGGCGCATGGGCGAATACGCCGAAACCACCGGCGTGGCGGAGTACCCCGACCTGACGATGACGCCGCTGGAATATTTCCAGCGCAACTGCTACGGCGCGGTGGAATGCGACGAGCATGTCGCCAAACATATCCCCGAGTACGGCTTGGAAGACAACATGGTCTTCTCCACCGACTACCCCCACCTCGACGTCAAATACCCCCACGCCATCGACACGTTCCTCGAACAGCCCTTCACCGAACAAATGAAACGCAAATGGCTATGGGACAACTGCGCCAGAATGTATAACTTCGAATAAGAGGTGGAATTTAACCACAAAGAGCACAAAGGTCACAAAATTGGGGACTAAGGAATCGCGAGATCTACGACCGTATAAGGACTCAATCATCACCCCGGGTTAGAGTGCGTATTTCCGGATTTCGAACTTTGGTGAACCGAAGTTGATCAGTAGAGCATGTTGCAAATGTGCTCCTCGAAGATAAGCGAGCACTTGAGCCTCATGTTCAGGGGCAATTGCCCTGGCCGCCTTCAACTCGACAATCAGTACTCTATCGATCAGCAAATCAGCAATGTACTCTCCAAGGATTGCGCCGTCCTCATCGAATACCGACAGCGGATGCTGTTGCGCGACATCCAAAGCTAACTTGCGTAGCCGATGCGCCAAAGCATTCTCATAAACCTTTTTGAGATGACCATTGCCATGGTATTTATGAATCGCATAGGCCGTCTGTCGCACAACGTCACAAAGAGCTTTAATGTTATCCATGACTTTATTTTGTGCCCTTTGTGCTCTTTGTGGTTAAATTCCCTATCCTAAATCTCCGCGATCACTGGGGCGTGATCAGAGGGGCGCTCTTTGGCGCGGAAGTCGGTGTCGATGGCGCAGCTTTTACAGCTCTTGGCCAACTCCGTGGACAGCAGGATGTGGTCGATACGCACGCCCAGGTTGCGCTTAAAACCGTTCATGCGGTAATCCCACCAGCTGTAGGACTTGTCGGCCTGGTCGAACATGCGGAAGCTGTCGGCGAGCCCCAGGGCGACAAGATCTTTGAAGGCGGCTTTTTCCGGGTCGCTGAATAGTACCTTGCCGGCCCACTGCTTCGGGTCGAAGACGTCGCGGTCCTCCGGCGCGATGTTGTAGTCGCCCAACAGCGCGAGCTTGCCGTGGACCGCCAGTTCCTGCTTGAGCCAGACGATCAGCGCCATCAGCCAGTTAAGTTTATATTGGTACTTGTCCGACTCCACCGCTTCGCCGTTGGGGATATAAACGCAGACTACGCGCACGCCGTTCACCGTCGCGGCGATCACCCGCTTCTGCGGATCGTCCAAACTGGGAATCCCGATGCACACATCAACCGCCGGCGTCGGCGACAGGATCGCCACGCCGTTGTAAGTCTTCTGCCCGGCGAACACCGCTTGGTAACCCGCCGCGTTGATATCTTTGATGGGAAAGTTCGGATCTTCGAGCTTGATCTCCTGCAAACACAGCGCGTCGGGTTTATGCTTGTCGAGAAACTCCAAGACATGGGGCAGACGGACTTTGAGCGAGTTGACATTCCAGGTCGCTAGTTTCATGGGTCGCCTTTCTGAGCACGGGATTTAATAACGCTTCGAGTTTGGACTAGCCAAACCTTCTCTTAGCAATGTTCCAACATCCAACGGGCGGGTTTAAAACCCGCCCCTACATTTCCGAATCCCCTTTGTGTACTTTGCGTTCTTTGCGGTCAAACATTCCGATTCGAAATCTTCCCCCTCTGTGATCTCTGTGCCCTCTGTGGTGAGAAACAATTTCCGCTCGGCACGTGCCGTGCACATGGCTAGCTACTTCTTCGTCACCAGCGACTCCAGCCAGGGCTCGAAGTCGTTGATTTTTTTCTTATGCTCTTCCAGGCCGGTGAAGAGATATTGCCGCTTGGGGTCGAGCATCAGCTCCGGGTCGACGATGCCGTCCTTGGGAATATCGATGCGCAGGGAATTTTCCTTGGTCAGTTTTTGAAACGCTATCTGCCCTTCCCGGCTTAATATCCAGTTAAGAAAGACTTTCGACGCGTTGGGATGGGGCGCGTTGGCGAGCATGGACGCTGGATCGTTGCCGGCGCCGACGGCGGCCAAGCCTTCAAGAATAATCGGCGCCACCGGCAAACCTTTCAACGCCAGGTCGGGGCAGTCGACGCCGCCCAACGCAATCGAAAACTTTCCTTGCGCCAGCCAATCGCCCAGCTGGACGACGTTGCGCGAGATCGTGATATCCATCTCACTGACCAGCCGCTTTAAATATTTCGGCCCCAAATCCTCGCGGATGTAGATCACGTACATCTGGTTGCGCGCGCTGCCGCTGGAAAAATCCTGCGACGCGATCTTGCCCTTATATTTAGGATTGGCCAGATCCCAATAACTCTTGAGTTCGCCGGGCTTGATCAAATTGGTATTGATGCACGCCGTGTAGTAGGGCACGGCGCGGTACATGGCGATGTATTTCTCTTCATGATCGGCGAACAAGAGCTTGCCCTTGAACCAGGCGCTGGGATCGAGCACTTCGGGCAGCACCAACAGCGGCCGGATCGCTTGCAACAAGCCTTTGTCTTTGAAGGTGCCGAGCAAAACATCCGTGCCGCCGAGGATAAGATCGGCTTGGCGCACGCCGGCGCGCTGCTCCGCCATCAAGCGCGGAATGAATTGGCTCATCCGCCCCGGTGTGTACTGCACGCGGATTTTCGGGAAGGCTTTCGGAAACACTTCGCTATACAGGATCTCTTGGTCGCGGCCGCGCGGGCCGTAGATCACCAGCTGGCCTTCTTTTTCCGCCGCCTTGACGGTCGCTTCCCAATCGGCTTTCCAGTTGGCCGCTTGGCCGGCGAACGCCGGCGCGGCAACCGTCAGGGCGTAACAAATCGCAAGCAGGATGATCATCGCGCGTCTCATGAAAGTTATCTCTTACCCGCCTGCGCCAGGGCGTCGTCGACAACTTTCAATACCGGCTTCATCGCCAGCCATTGATCGGTGTCCAAATACCTGACGCCGTCGATGCGCCGGCTGCGCGGGTCGACATCGTCCTTGGCAATATCGATGCGCAGGGAATCGGGCGCGCCGCCGTCGGCCTTGTTGAGCGCGCTCTGAAAATTGTTCTGGCCGTCGCGCGACAAAAACCAATTGATAAACAGCTTGGCACCGTTGGCATGGGGCGCTTGATTGACCAGCGTCAAGATCGCTTGCCCAGCGCTCAGCCCGGCGCCCTCTTTCATGCGGCCAAAGATATCCACCGGCAAGCCCTGGTCGTTGGCTTTCTCCACGCCCTCGCACCAAAAGCAGATGGGAAACTTGCCGGTGGCGAGCCAATCCAAACCCTGGCGCCGGTCGCGGAACAAAGTTACGTCCGTCTCAGCGAATAACTTGCGGACGAACTCCGGCCCCATCTCCGGATGATAATAGAAGAGCCGGATGGCACTGCCGCCAGTGCCCGGCGTGCGGATATCGCGCGATAGAATCTTCCCCTTCCACTTGGGGTTCAAGAAATCGAAGAACGAGGTGAACTCCTTGGGGTTGACCAGCTTGGTGTTGTAGGAAATCTGGCCGTACTGCGCCGAGGCGACATAGCGGAACAGATATTTCCGCTCTGGATCGCTGTAATGGTGCTTACCCTGCCACCATTTCGACTCGTCGACCACCTCCGGCAAGACCAACACCGGCTTGATCTGATCGAGCATCTTCGCCTGCATGAAATCATAACTGCGCAGCAGGCCGACCATGAAAACATCGGCGAGAAACTTGCCGGCGCGCCGCTCCGTGGTAAAGCGCCGTTCGAGATCGTTCTCGATGCCGCTGACGACGGTCAGCTTGATGCCGGGGAAAGCTCTTTCAAAGGCGCCGGAGGCAAGCACCGGCCCGTAAGTGCTATGCACGTAGACGGTCACCTGCCCCTCGGTTTTGGCGCCGGCGACGGTCCTGTCCCAGTCCTGCTGCCAGGCTGGACGCGCTTCGCCGGAGTGCGCAAGTGTGGCACCAGCGACAATCGCGGACAGAAACACCGCGAGCAAAACTAGCTTGACCTCCCCCTTTGAAAAAGGGGGACCGAGGGGGATTTTCTTCCGCGCATAATCCAAAATTCCCCCTAGCCCCCCTTTTCCAAAGGGGGGAACAGCTCGGACAAAAAACCTAACTGACATAAACGATACTCGGCACATGGTCGCGTAGCTCCTCAGCCTTGACCAGCCTCTCAATCACATCGACATGCACCAGACGATTTTGCGCCGCGCTGCGAATCAAGTTGGCCGGCGCTTCGCCACGCAAGGATGCTTCGATGACGTCCTTCCATAGCTTGCGTACTAGAATCACGCCGCGGTCCGAGTGGCCGAGGTGCTCGCGGCTGCGGTCGACGAGACTTCCCTGGCCCACTTGGGCTGCGTTGTCCTGGCCGTTGATCGACGCCATGTCCCATTGCCGGCGCGTGCCGCGCATGAGCGGCGGCGGTTTCGGCCGCGCTTCTTTCTCCGGATTGCCGCGCTTGCCGTTGGCGTTGGGAAAGAATTTCAGCGTAAACGTCCGGGTGTTATGATCGTCGATCGGCATGCGCCAGGCGACGTCGACCATCTCGGCCAAGGGATCGCCGGGCAAGCTGCCGCCATGGTGCACCACCATGATCGGCGGCACGTAGGCGACCTCGCGATGCCACTCGGTGCCAAGCTCCGGTCCTTGGCGCCGCGCGACATAGTAGGCCATGGTGTCGGTCATGGTGACGTTGAAATCCGGCGTCTCCATCCATTCGGGCGCGGCGGGAAAGCCGTGCACGGCCCGGCCATGGAGAATTGTCGCGTGCACCGGATCGAGCGCGTTCTCCACCTGCTGGATGTAATTGCACTCGCGGATGTAACTGGAAAACACTCGCTCGCCGTCGTCGCGCAAGAGAAAGTGATAATTGGGCAGCTCCGGCGCCGCGCCTTGTCCCATGTAAGCCCAGATCATGCCGCCCAGCTCACGCACCGGATAAGCCTTGAGGCGAATCTTGTCTTTGAAGTTGCTGTCCGCCGGCTCGCCGGGCTGCTCCAAGCAACGGCCGGTGACATCGAACACCCAGCCGTGGTAGCAGCAGCGAATGCCGCCGGCTTCGATCCAGCCATAGTCGAGCGACGTGCCGCGATGCGGACAGTTAGGCTCGGTCAAACCGACGCGGCCAAACTGATCGCGGAACAGCAACAGCTCCTCGCCGAGCCAGCGGACTAATTTCGGCGCCGTGGCATCGATCTCGCTCGACAACCCCACCGGCAACCAATACTTGCGCAAGGTCTCTCCCGCAGGCGTGCCCGGACCGACACGGGTGATCAATTCATTTTCAGCTGATTCCATGATCGCTACCTCGTACCGTTCGCATAACCTGTTTAACCGAACCTGTCAAAACACGTGGGCCAAGTTGCAACCGGGATTCGGAATATCTCTCGCATAGACGCAAAGGCCGCAAAGCAAAGAAAAATCAAATTCCGAACTTGGCGTCTTTGCGCCTTTGCGAGAAACAAATCCGTATCTTACTTATCCAACGTCTCCTTGCTGACGAAGGCGAGAAAGGTCGCCGACAGCAACAGCAGCGGCGCGTAGACCAGAAACGGCACGCCGGGATTAAACGTATTCGCTAGGTAGCCAGCGAACAGCGGCGCGGCGCCGCTACCTAGCTCGGCGATGGTGCGGCGCAGCGCTTGCAGCCGGCCGCGCACATGGGCCGGCACGACATCGTAGGTCGAGGTCGCCAGCGAACCAAGAGACAAGCCTTGAGCGACGCCGGCGATGCCGATGAGCAAGGCCAGCTGCATGAAGCTGGTGGTCATGGGGATCAGGAAAAAAATCAGCGCTGGAATCGCCGTGCTTGGCACCGTACACCATTTGCGCCCCACCCGGTCCATCAAAAAGCCGGCGGGAATCATCACCGCGAAGATCACCACGCCGGAGATCGAAAACAGCATGCCGATCTGGCTCGGCGGCAGGTGCAAATAGCGCACCGCGTAGAGCGGTAGCATGCTTTGCACGATGATCCGTTGGGATTGATTGACCAGAGTAGCAAACACAATGGAACAATAGGTCGAGCGCAAGTCGACGCGGATCTCGCGATAGAGTTCAGCCACGGCGCCGATGCGTTGCTTGATGGCGCGGAAACTCCAACCCATCTGACCGGCGGGCGCCGGCGCACGGCCATGGCCTTCCCCCGGCGAGTCGGTGACCAGGAGACCCAGGAAAACTGAAGCGGCACTGACCACGGCGTAGCCGATGAACGCGGCGCGGTAATTGAATAGCTCGGTCAACCAGCCGCCGATGAACGGACACACCGCCGCGCCGATGGTGTGCGTGCCATGCAAACTGCTGATGATCCGGCCGCGCTGATTGCGCTGGGCTTGATCGATGGCGGCGATCTCGCGCGCCACCGCGCCCAGGGTATCGGTGGCGCCGAGGATGAAGGCGAAAAATATCAGCAGCCAAAACCACACCACCCAGGCGGCGCAGAAAGACGCCACTGCCGCGACCGCCGCCGCGCCGACCAAACCGAAGCGCGTGCCCTTGCGGTCGAGCAACACGCCGCCCAACACCGTGCCGGCCATCTTGCCGAAGGCGAATCCAGTAATCACCTGCGCCGCCCCACCCGCCGACACGCCGAACTCCCCGGCCAACACCGGAATGGTCGGAATGATCATCGCCCAGGCGCCGGAGAAGAACGTGCTAATATACAGCGCGATCAGGCTACGTAGGCTTGAGTGGTTTGGCTGCGCAATATCCATGTCAGTTTATCGTGTTCGTGACTCGTGATCGTGCTCGTAAAGAGTCGGAAAACGAACACGAGCCACGAGCACGAACACGATCACGATCATTTTTCGAGCGTCTCCCGCCCCGCCATCGCCAAATAAACCGCCGCGAACAAAAGGATCGGCACATAGACCCAAAACGGCACGCCGGGATTGAAACGGGTGGCGAGAAAGCCGCCGACCAGCGGCGCCAGAGTGCCGCCCATCTCAGCGATCATGCGGCGCGCCGCCTGCAAACGGCCGCGCGCGTGCGCCGGCACGACGTCGAAGGTCGACACCGACATGGAGCCCAAGGACAAGCCGTTGCAAACCCCGGTGAGCGCCAACATCATCGCCAGCTGGATAAAACTATCGGTGAACGGGATCAGCAAAAACGCCAGCGCCGGCAAACCGGTGCTCGGCACGGTCGCCCACTTGCGGCCGACCTTATCCATGATGATGCCCGACGGAATGATCATCAGGAAAACAAAGGCGCCGGAAATCGAAAACAACAACCCGACCTGCGACGGCGAAAAGTGTAAATAGGTGCCGGCGTAGAGCGGCAACATACTCTGCAAGGTGATTCGATAGGAATGGCTCGCCCAGGTCGCCACCACCAGCGCGATGTAGGTCGAGCGCAGCGCCGGATGGATTTCCAAAAACAGCGCCGCCATGGCGCGCAGCCGTTCGCCGATGGCCGCCAGCGACCAACCGACAATCGCCGCCGTCTTCGGTCCGGCCTCATGGGCCGCTTTGGCCACCGGCGCGCCGAAACCGAGTAACACCGACAGCGCGGCGAACATACCGTAGGCGAGAAACGCGGCGTGAAAGTCGAACTGCTCGGTCAACACACCACCGATCCAGGGACAAAGCGCGGTGCCGGCATTGTGGGTGCCGTGCAAAGTCGACAGCACCCGGCCGCGCTGATTTTGCCGCGCCAGGTCGACGCCGGCGACTTCACGGCCCAAGGCCCAGATGCTGTCGCCCATGCCCATGACGAAGCAGAGCGCCAACAATCCGGCCAGCCACGGCATCAAGGCGGCCGTGAGCGCCGCCGCACTGACCACCGCCGCGCCCCAGACTACCACGGCGCGCACGCCCATCTTGTCCAACAACATGCCGCTGATCGGCGTGCCGATGAAACGGCCCAGCGCCATCGCCGTGACGATCTGCGCCGCCGCGCCGGGCGAAACCTGAAAATGTTTGGCGAGCACCGGAATGGTCGGGATCACCATGGTCCAGGCGCCGGACAGCAAACTGCCGCCGTAGAGCGCGCCGAGCGCGCCCATGCTGCTATTGGATCGAAGGGCGTCGAACATGAACGGATCAAACTATCATGTCAGCGCCGCTCAGCAAAGAATGCGCGGCGATGATCGGCTGAAATTAGTCGGCGAAGAAAGCCTGGGCGACGGCGAGAATTTCCGTGGCTTGGTTGGGCTGAAACCAGCGCACTTCTTGGTCGGCGCGGAACCAGGTCAACTGGCGTTTGGCGAGGTGGCGGGTCTCCCGTTGCATTTCGTCCAGCGCGGCGTCGATTGTTAAGGTGCCGCTTAACACCTTGCCCATTTGCGCGTAGCCGACGCTGCGTAGCGGCTTTAAGTCCAGCGAATAACCGCGCGCCGCCAAACTACCCACCTCGTCGAGAAAGCCGGCCTCGACCATCGCTGCGCTGCGCCGGTCGATCCGGTCATAAAGTTCGCCGCGCTCGCGGTTCAAGCCGATCTTGAGCACTTCAAAGGGCTGTTCGGCGAAGCGATGCTCCTGTTGCCATTGGCTGATCGGCTTGCCGGTCAGGTGAAAAACCTCCAGCGCGCGCACCGTGCGCAAACGGTCGTTGGGATGAATCGTCGAAACCACCGTCGGGTCGATGTCGACCAAGCGGCGGTACAGCGAAGTCAAACCATGCTCGGCGATTTCCTGCTCCAGCTCGCGGCGTAGCGCGATATCCTGGGCCGGCCCCTCGAACAAACCACGGGTCAGCGCTTTTAAATAAAGCCCGGTGCCGCCGCAGACGATCGGGTTATGCTTGCGCTCCGAAATCTGCTGAATCACTTCACTGGCCAGGTGGCGAAACATCGCCGCGTTGAACTCTTCATCGGGATTGACCACGTCGATCAGATGGTGGCGCACGCGCTGGCGATCGGCGGGCGACGGCTTACCCGTGCCGATGTCCATGTAACGATACACCTGCTGCGAATCGGCGTTGACGATCTCGCCGTTCAATCGCTCGGCCAGGGTCAACGCTAACTCGCTCTTGCCCACCGCCGTGGGGCCGAGGATGATGAGAATTTTGGGTTTCATCGGAACGCCGGTCAGAGAACCCGCTTGAACATATGCTCCAGCTGGTCGCGGCTCAACTCCACCAACACCGGCCGGCCGTGCGGACATTGGGTGGCGAACTCCACCTGATCGAGATCGCGCAACAGCGCGCGCATTTCTTCCATCTCAAGTTTGCGATTAGCGCGGATCACGCTGTGGCAAGCCATGGTCGCCAGGCGGTCTTCGAGATGTTGGCGCAAGCGCGAAGAAGTATCGACCTCGGCCAACTCGGCGACCATTTGGCGTACCAATTGAGTATAGTCGCCCTCCGGCAACAGCGCGGGAACGGAAGTGATCGCGAAGGAGCCCGGCCCGAACGGTTCGAGCATGAAGCCGTGAGCTTCCATGACGTCCAGTTTCTGTTCGAGCATCAGCATCTCGCCGGCGTTGAGCTCGACGCTCTGAGGAATCAGCAGATCCTGGCGCTCGACGGCATTGGCCTGCAATTGATGGCGCAGCCGTTCGAAAGCGATACGCTCATGGGCGGCATGCTGGTCGACCAGAATCATCCGGTCCGTCGCCGTGCAAACCAGATAGCAGCCGAGGATTTGATCGTGGATAGTCAGCGCCGAGAAAAAGCCGCCCGCCGGCCGATGGGCCGCGGTCGGCATCATCGCCTGACGCGGCTCAACCGAATCATCCCTGGGCCAGCGCTGGGCGACGTAATTGAGCTGCGGTTCGTTCACCGTCGGACCGCCGCTGGATGGAAATGAATAAGCCTGTGGCCATGGACGGGGCGGTGCAGCATAGCTTGCCGTCTCCCCCGGCGCTTTGGCATCGCGCAGCAACGCGCCGCGCACCCCGCGCGACACGGTTTCATGGACATCGCTTTGGCGCCGAAAGCGCACTTCGTACTTGGCTGGGTGGACGTTGACATCCACTTCGGCGAAGGGAATTTCCAGGAACAGCACCACCGCCGGGTACTGCCCCTTCATGAGCAGTGTGTCGTAGCCATGGAGCAGCGCGTGGGTGAGCACCTTGTCACGCACGTAGCGGCGGTTGACGAAGGTAAACAGATAACGCGCGTTGGGAAAGGAAGTCGGCGCGATGCTTAAAAATCCGCTGACCCCCATCTCGCCCTGTTTGTAGCTGAAGGGCTTTAAGTTCTTCGCCACCTCGACGCCGAGCACCTGCTGCAAGCGGTCGCGCGCTTGTTTGACGGCGGTATAATCCGCCACCGTGCGGCCGTCATGCTGGAGGCGAATATGCACCTGATGATTAGCCAAGGCCAAGCGATTGACCACGTCGCAGACATGGCTCAGCTCGGTGGCCGGCGCCTTCAAAAACTTGCGCCGCGCCGGCGTGTTGAAAAAAATATCTTTGATCTCGATGGTCGTGCCGACGGCGGCGGCGGCGGCTTGCACCTCGCCCTTCTTGCCGCCGTCGACCGCCAATTTCGCCCCGCTAGCGTTAGCCGCCGGCCGCGACGAGATCGCCATCTTGGCGATGGAACCGATGCTCGGCAACGCCTCGCCGCGAAACCCCAAAGTCGCGATGCGAAACAGATCGTCGTCATCTCTTAATTTACTAGTGGCGTGGCGCTCCACCGCCACCGCCAACTCTTCCGGCGCCATGCCGTCGCCGTTGTCGGTGATGCGGATCAGCGCCGTGCCGCTCTTTTCCAGCCAGACAAAGATCTCCGTGGCGCCGGCGTCGAGCGAGTTCTCGATCAGCTCCTTGACCACCGAAGCCGGCCGTTCGACCACCTCGCCAGCGGCGATGCGGCTGGCCATTTCATCGGAGAGAATTTGGATTTTCAATTTGTCGTCGGCTCCACAGAAAACCATAACTACGGCGGAAGATTGGGTCAACGGTTAGCGCTCTTTCGGGAAAAAGAAAAACCTGTTCATTCCAGCACCCAACCGCACGTGCCGCGTATCGTGGCAAGACTCCCACCGGCCCGGTCTTCGCGCCGTGAGGCAGCGATACGCTCGCAAGCGAGGTTGCACGAATCAAGTTTCCCAATCGAGCGGTTCGCAATCACCGCGCTTTCGGTTCCGAATCGTCAAAGTTGAGTTACCAAAGTCGGCACATTAATCCTAATCACCCTCGCCGGTTAAGCGATATATGTCAGGCCCAATAAAAGTGGTATAAATTTCTTATATAAAGCCTCATCTGCCGATCAGCAAGGACGTGCTCAACTCCATCGCCCAGCATCTGCCACGTGTGCCAGTAGCCAATGAATTGGACTTATCGCACGGTGGATTAGTAACTGAACATTAGAACACTCAATACAAACTAGGATTTGGAAGGTTTGAACATGGACGGTGATCGACCCATTAAGCGAATTGAGGATGATCGCCTCGGGTTTGCACCGATTGCCAGCCAACTAGCTCAGTCCATCCTCGACCAGGGGGCTAGAGATGGGCTTGTCTTTGGTGTCGAGGGCAAGTGGGGGTCAGGGAAATCCACCCTGATCAACCTCACCATTGTCTCGCTCCAGCAGGCACCCCACGCGCCTGAAGTCATCGAATTCTCGCCGTGGCTCGTGGGAAACCGGGACGATCTACTGCAGTATTTATTCGATGAACTTGCCGTCGCTGCGACCCGGATCGACCCTACCGAGGTCGACACTGTCGACACCACGACTTGCTTGCAAAAGCTTCGAGCCTGGGTTTTGGGCAGCGGGCTTGATCAACTGCGTCGCAAACAGATTCTGAAAGAGAGTGCCATCGCCAAGAAACTCCGAGCGTTCGGCACGCTGTCAGGAGGGCTATCAAAAGTGGCCAAGGCTGTCGGTGCATTAGGCGTCCCTTGGGCCGATTCTCTAGCAATAGGAATGGAGAAGTTGGGAGACGTTGCTGCAGGCAGCTTCGCATCGACTTCGCTGTCCAAGCGTAAGGCTGAGCTTGTCGAAGCACTAAAACTTCTACCCCGTCGCATCGTCGTCTTTGTGGACGATCTCGATCGATTGGAGCCGCGCGAAGCTAGCGAGGTGCTTCGGCTCATTAGGGCCGTAGCCGATTTCCCTAACGTCATCTACGTGATGTCCTACGATGTTGAGGTCGTCGCAAAGACTCTTGAAAAGGCCATCCAAGTCGATGACGGCAAGGCCTATCTCGAAAAAATCGTCCAAGTCAGCTTCAAAGTACCTAGCAGCCCGTGGTGAAAGTCGAGAATGAAGTGGGTAACCGAGGCGATGAGGATCGACAGGAAGAAGAGATCGTGTAGAGTTTATTGCATGGCGATGGGAAAACGAAAACACGAAGAGCAGAGAGGGATGTGGGTGGCGGTGAGCG
>CAMDBU010000114.1 GCA_945889495.1 Syntrophobacter sp. SbD2
GTTTTGCTCTGTGGGTGCGACTACGTGACCAAGTCGCTGCTCATCGGCGCCGAGGACTCGATCGGAGAATATTTATGATCTCTCGTCACCGCCTCGCACTGATGCCTAGCGTTTTGTGAAAATCGGACTTCTACCACGGGCTGCTAGAGGATTTCCAGCAAGTTGGTCTTGATGGTCACGCTTTTCGGTTCGTTGATCAGTTTAGTTTTGCTAGTTTTCACGGTGTTTCCCCTTTCATTCCCCTCGTCAACTTAGATGCGATATTTTTTAAAAGGTTACAGGTTGAAGCCAAATTTTCACGCCGCCGCGGCGATCCGCTCGGCGCCCGTGGTGGCGCTTGGTTCCGGCAAGAGCTCATAGCCCAGGCCCAATTCCCAGGCTTCCTGGGCGCACTGGCCGCATACCGCGAGATCGATGATCTCGCTGCGAATCCGCGCCACCGCTTGCTCGCCCCGAAGCGAACTACAGCGCTGGCATTGCATGACGCCCCCTGGCGGCGCGCGCCGTATTGGCGGCGATCAGTTGCTTGTGTTCCTTGATGAAATCCCGGCGCGCCTGAAACCAGGTCGACTTGGGCCATGCCCAGCGCAGGTGCGGCAGCTCGTCTTCGTCGTAGTAGCCGTCGTTGGCCGGGCTTTGACTGAAAACCGCTTCCCATAGATTCATCGTCGTGCTCCTTGTCTCTGTTACGTTTCGGCTTGGCCAATTGGATTGACCGAACCCAATTGCCAGTTAGACGTAAACTGAGAAACTTTCGTTGCAGTGGATGCGTGGGGGCGGAGATTTGGAGATGGCGCTTCCGCGGGCAATCGCAGACCCGCGTTGGCCGGCGCTTAGGCTGCCAGCTGGCTCAGCAGGAAGAAAACCAGGGCTGTGACCCGGCGCAATTTGGCGCGCAGGAAGCCGAGCACATTGTCGCGCACCTTGGGTGGGATCTCATCGCTGCGCAGGGTCGCGGTGGCCTTGACGGTCGTTTTGTAGGTATTCACAAAGGCGACGCAGTCGGGGCAGATCGCCAAATGTTTCTGAAAATCTTGTTTGACCTTGGGACGGAGCTTGTCGGTCAAATAGTGCACCATCAGATCGGTGATCTGTTTGCAGGTTTTGGCGGACAGCGGACGTTGGGTAGTTTTTGCTTTAGCCATCGATCGATCTTTCTTCTATGCTTTCCTTTACGCCGCGGAGTAGCCGAGTTGCACCGCCAATTTGCCGCGCAGAAACAAGCGCGCGCGGTGCAGCCGGGTTTTCACCGCCGACACCGTCAAGCCGGTGGCATCGGCGATTTCGCGGTCGGACAAGCCTTCCAAATCGCTCAGCACGATGACAGCTTTGTCCACCGGCTTCAATTGATCAAGGGACTTGGCGAGCAGCTCCTGGGTCTCAGTTTTAGAGTGCTGTTCGTCGAGATTATCCGACCAGTCGATCACCGGGCGCGCCGCGTGGTGGCCGTTGTCTTGGAACTTGGGCAAAAATTCGGCGTACTCGACTTCCTGGTTTTTCTTGCTGCGACGGATGCGGCCCAGCGCGGCGTTGACCGTCAAGCGGTAGAGCCAGGTGGAGAATTGGGAATTGCCTTGAAACGAATCGGCCTTGCGGAAGGCGGTCATGAAGACATCCTGGATCACTTCTTCGGCGTCGGACTGGTCTTTCAATATCCGCAGGGCGACGTTGTAGAGCTTGCCGGAGTAAAGGTTGAAAGCCTTTTCCAGAGCCGCTTGGCTGCCGGCTTTGAGCTCGGCGACCAGATCGAGTTCTTGCTGCATCTTGTTGCGTGCCTTCTTGGCGCGCGCGGCGGTGGCCTGGTGGCGGTTCATTTCGAGTTCCACTGTTTGCATGTTCCCCTCCCCATCGAATGTCATAGTTGCGTCGATCGCTTGCCGGTCCATGATTAGTTGCGATTCTCGTTACTGACACTGCCGAGCAGCGATTCGACAAATGGCGAGCAGTTGACGATGTGAAATGATTCGCCGCGCCGGCTGATCAGCTTGCGCGCGGCCTCGTCGCTCATGAACACCACGCCGGTCATGTCGAGCACCACGGTAGTGGCCTGGTCCGCGCTCGGCCCGGCCCAGAGCGCTTCCAACTCGGCGTATCCTTCCAAGTCGAGCTTGCCGTCGAGGCGGATGCGCGTGGTGCTTTGGTTTTCGTTCTGTTCGGTGATTCGTAGCATGTTTGTTTCGCTCCAACCCGTTGTTACGGTTATAAAGCAGCCTTCGTGCCAGTGGTTTAACTCACTGATAAAGATAGAAGTTAGGAGTATTCTAACGATCCGGAGCCACGAAATGCCGCCGCGATATTTCGTGGCGGTTGCGAAATGTCGTGGCCGGGGGATATACCTCAGTCAGCCCAACGGTGATTGGCGAGCGAGGAAATAGTTATGAGCTTTCAACAACCGAATCCTGCCAGCGCCCCAGACGGTGCCGAGATGCGCTTTCAAGCGCTGTTCGAAAATAGTGCCGACGCACTACTGGTTTCGGATGAGGATGGCGCGATCTACGCCGCCAACCCGCAGGCCTGCGCCATGTTTGGCTATAGCGAAGCGGAGTTGTGCGCGTTGGGGCGGGCCGGTTTGGTCGATCCCGCAGACCGGCGCATGGCTGAGCTCTTGGATGAACGCGATCGCGCGGGCCATTTTCGCGGCGAGGTCGCCTACCAGCGCAAGGATGGCAGCAAGCTGATCGGCGAGGTCTCCAGCGCGCTCTACCGCGACGCTTCAGGCCAGTCAAAGGCCGCGGTAATCATTCGCGACGTCACCGCGAAAAAAAGTTTGCAGGAAGCGCTATTTACGCTGAGCGAAAGCGTTGGCGGCAGCGGCAACCAAGATTTTTTTTATTCGCTAGTGCGCCATCTGGCCCAGGCGCTGCGGGTCAAGGTTTGTTTCCTCGCGCAGTGCACCGATGAGAGCAAAATTCGCTCGCGCACCCTGGCGGTGTGGTGCGACGGCGGGTTTGTCGACAACCTCGAATATCCTCTCGCCGGCACTCCCTGCGCCCTGGTTTTGGATGGCGACGCCTGTTGGATCTCCGATGGCCTTGTCGGCGGCTTTCCCGACGATCCCATGTTGGTCCAGTTGGGCGCCCAGTGTTACGGCGGCGTGCCGGTGCCGAGCGATACCGGCGATAGCTTTCTCCATCTGGTGGTGATGGACGACAAGCCGCGGGTATTTAGCGCCGACGAGCAAGCGATCCTGCGCGCCTTCGCGACCCGCTTGGCCGCCGAGTTGGATCGCGAGCGGGCCGATGAAATTCTCCGCGCGATCACCGAAGGTACCGCCGGGATCACCGGCGACGACTTTTACCGGCCGCTGGCGCAGCATCTCGCCCAGGCCTTGAACGTGCGTTATTGCTTCCTCGCCGAATGCACCGATGAGAGCAAATTGAACGTCCGCATGCTGGCGTTCTGGTCCGGCGACGGCTTTGGCGAAAACCTGGAGTACAACATCAAAGGCCACCCCTGCGAGGGTGTCATCCCGGGCCAAACCTGCGTTTACCCCAAGGACTTGCAAGAGCTCTTTCCCACCGATCAGGGGCTGGTCGCGCTCGGCGCCCATAGCTACGTCGGCTTGCCGGCGAAAAACTCCGAGGGCGAAGTGTTGGGTCACCTGGTGATCTTGCACACCAAGCCGCGCGACTTCAGCGCCCGCGAGCTGTCGATCCTGAGCGTGTTTGCTAATCGGGTTGGCGCCGAACTTGAGCGCCGCCGGGTCGAACAGGCGCTGCGATTGAGCGAGCGGCAGATGCGCGCGCTGCTCGATATCAATCGCGCCATCGGCAGATATTTGGAACGTGACCGGCTGTTTGGTGCCCTGGCCGATTGTCTGAAAGATCTACTACCTACCGATCGCTTCGGTATCGAGCTGCCCATCGAAGGCGACCGGCTGCAAGGCCATATTCTTTCCCAGCTGCCGGCCAGCGGTGCGCGTACCGAGCCGACGGTGTTGCCGGCGGCTGGCACGGCCTGCGACTGGGTGCTGCAAAATCGCACCTGGTTTATCGCCGGCAGCTGCGCCGAGTTTCGTGAGCGCTTTCCGGTGACTTACGAGGTCATGAGCGGCCAGGGCATGGAGTCGCTGTGCGCCATCGCCCTAGTTAGCGGCGAGCGCAATCGTGGCGCGCTATTTTTCATGGCCGCCGAGAAAGACGCTTATCGCGATCTAAGCCGCGACTTCATCGAACAGATCGCCAACCAAATCGCCATCGCCATCGAGAACGTCACCTCCTACGAGGAGATCGCCAAGCTCAACACCTACGCGGCGGCGATCGCCGCGCAACGCCAGACCGTGTTGGAGATCAACAATGCCATCGTCACCAAACTGACCCGGGAAGAATTGCTCGGCGCCGCTTGCGATGCCTTGGGCAGGGTCGTCCGCTTCGACCGGCTGGCGCTGTCGTTGTTCGACGCGGAAGCAAACTCCCTGCGTATCGTCGCCCATGACGGCGCCTATGAGCGGAGCGACTACACGCCCATTGGCCGGGTGCTGGATCTCAACGATAGTCCGGTGGGCGAAGCGTTTCTTAACCAGCGGCCGGTGGTGCGGCGCGATCTCGAAGTTGAACGGCGCACTTCGTCGGACGAACGCGCCTATGGCCATGGCTTCCGATCTCTGTGTGCGCTGCCGCTGATCGCGCGCGGCCGGTCCATCGGCGCGATCACGGTGGGTAGCTTGACGCGGTCGCAATATTCAGAGACCGACGGCGAGTTTCTCATGGAAGTTGCCAATCAGATCGCCATCGCCGTCGATAATATGAATGCCCATGCCGAGACCGAGAAGCTCAAGGCGCGCTACGAGGCGGAGGCGGTTTACCTCCAGGAGGAAATCAAAACCGAACATAACTTCGAGGAGATCATCGGTCAGAGTGGGCCGCTGCGTGGCCTGTTGCGCCAGATCGAGCTGGTGGCGCCCACCGAGGCGACGGTGTTGATCCGCGGCGAAACCGGCACTGGCAAAGAGCTACTAGCGCGCGCGGTGCACGATCGCAGCCAGCGCAAAGACCGGCCGCTGGTGAAAGTGAACTGTGGCGCGATCCCGTCGGGCTTAGTCGAGAGTGAACTGTTCGGCCATGAGAAGGGCGCTTTTACCGGCGCCACCCAGCGGCGCATCGGCCGCTTCGAGTTGGCCCATGGCGGGACGATTTTCTTGGACGAAGTCACCGAGCTGCCGCTCGATACCCAAGTGAAATTGCTCAGAGTGTTGCAAGAAGGCGAGTTCGAGCGCGTCGGCAGCAGCCAGACCATCAAAGTCGACGCCCGGGTGATCGCGGCGAGTAACCGCAATCTTCAAGATGTCGTCAAGAACGGCAGCTTCCGCGCCGACCTATTTTACCGTTTAAATGTCTTTCCCTTGGAAGTGCCGGCGCTGCGCGAGCGGCGCGAAGATATTCCGCTCTTGGTGAATTTTTTCCTGAGCCGCTTCGCCAAAAAACTCGGCAAGGATCTGCGCGGCGTGGCGCAGCGCTCCATGGAGAGTCTGATCAACTACGACTGGCCGGGTAATATTCGCGAGCTGCAAAACGTCGTCGAGCGCGCCGCCGTGGTCGCCAGCGGCGCGATCGTCAATGTCGACGTCTCGCTCCTGCGCACGCAAGGGGCAACCCCCGAATCGAGCATCGAAACGCTGGAAGAAATGGAACGCGCCCATATCACCCGCGCGCTCAAGGAATGCAACTGGCTGATTCAAGGCAAAGGCGGCGCGGCAACCTTGCTCGGCATCAACCCGAGTACGCTGCGCTCGCGCATGGAGAAACTCGGGATCAAAAAGGCAGGATAGGCCGAAGGGGCTCAAAGCGCTCAAACCGTTCAAGCGCTTCGCTCGGTTCCAGCCCCCACCTCTTTCCTCCCCCGCGGCGCGGCGGAGGATGGAAGAAGGGGAGTCGAACCTTTGGCGCGCCAAGTCTTGACGATGGGTGTTAACCTAAACGCCAGCCGTATGCCTAGCAACAGCGCCAGCACCGAACCATACTGCACCGGGCGGCGGATATCCGCTTTGACCAGCCAATAAAAGTGCAGCACGCCGAGCATGGCGATGGGGTAAACCAGGTAGTGCACTTGCTGCCAGCGCTTGCCCAGGCGGCGGATCATGCCGGCGGTGGACGTGACCGCGAGCGGAATCATCAACACCAGCGCGCTGAAGCCGACGGTGATGTAGGGCCGCTTCCAAATATCCTTGGCGATGGCGGCGAAATCGAAATCGAGATCGAGCACCATGTAAGTGCTGAAATGCAACGCCGCGTAGAAAAATGCGAACAGCCCGATCATGCGCCGCAGCTTGATCAGCTCATTCCAGCCAGTCAACCGGCGCAGCGGCGTCACCGCCAGACTCGCCAGCAAAATGATCAGCGACCAAGAACCGGTGAAGCGAGTGATGTACTCGATGGGGTTGGCGGTCAAGTTGTCGGAATAGTAACCGTAGGCGAGCTGCGCCACGGGGATGAGGCAGATTATGAATGCAAGCGGCTTTAGGCAAATAAGCATGGGGTGAATGGATAATGGATAATTGACAATGGATAATGGTCGGAACGTTACGCGTTACTAATCCGGCATTATCAATTGTCCATTATCCATTATCAATTTGGTCAATAGAACTTTTTTAAGTCCATACCGCTATACAAGCTTGCCACCTGCTCCCCATAGCCATTAAACATCAAAGTTTTGCGCCGGCGCAGTTCGCCGATGCGCCGTTCGGTGGCTTGGGTCCAGCGCGGGTGGTCGACTTCGGGATTCACATTGGAATAAAAGCCGTACTCTTGGGGCTGCATCATATTCCACGACGCCGCTGGCTGCTTGTCGACGAAGCGCACTTTGACGATGGATTTGATGCTCTTGAAGCCGTACTTCCAGGGTACCACCAGGCGGATCGGCGCGCCGTTCTGCGCCGGCAACACTTCGCCGTAGAGGCCGACCGATAAAATCGTTAGCGGGTGCATCGCTTCGTCCATGCGCAAGCCTTCGACGTAGGGCCATTCCATGGTGGGGATTTTTTGCCCCGGCAGCCGTTTGGGATCGTGCAGAGTGACGAATTGAATGAACTTGGCGTTGCCGGTGGGCTCGGCGAGTTTAACCAGTGCGCTCAGCGGAAAGCCGACCCAAGGGATCACCATGGACCAGGCTTCGACGCAGCGCAGGCGATAGATGCGTTCTTCCAGCGGCGCCAGCTTGGTTAGCTCCTCGATGTCGTAGGTCTTGGCCTTTTTGACTTCGCCTTCCACCGCCACCGTCCATGGCCGGGTGGTGAGATACTTGGCATTGGCCGCTGGATCTTCTTTGTCGGTGCCGAGCTCGTAGAAGTTATTATAGTTGGTGATCTCTTTGAGCGAGTTCAGCTTTTCGCTGGTGCTGAAATTACTTTTCTTGACGTTGGCCAGTTTGCCGGCGCTTTGGGCTTGGGCTGGTGGGTTGGCGAAATTCACGCCCGTGAAAGCTAGCGCCGCCGCCGATGTCGAAAGCATGAATTGGCGCCGGTTCAAGTAAAGTTCGCGCGGCGTGATCTCGGATGATTTGATGTCGGCAGGCTTTTTGATGAGCATGGATTCTCCTTCAAAATATTCGCGCGGCGTTATTCGGCAAGCAGTTGTTTGATCGTCGCCTCGGTGGTGCCGTAAGCGCCCTCACCAATATGGCTGTAGCGGATTATACCTTTTTTGTCGACCAGTACGGTGGTCGGCCAGGCGCGCACGTTGTAGCGTTTCCAAATGTCATAGTTGTTGTCCTGCACCACCGGATACTTGATGCCTAGTTTTATCGTGGCGTCTTTTACTTTGTCGAGCGGCTTTTCCCAGGGAAATTCCGGCGAGTGGACACCGACGATGGTCAAACCGGCTTGTTCGTACTTGTCCTGCCAACCCCGCAACTGCGGGATCACGTTTTTGCAATTGATTCAGCCATAGGTCCAAAACTCGACCAGGACAACCCGGCCCTTGAGGCCGTTGATCGTCAGCGGTTTGCTATTGATCCAGCTGTCGCCGGCGATATCCGGCGCCGCCGTTCCATTACCCATGGCCGATGCGGCGTGCGGCCAGGCGGCCAGAAGCGCCATGGCTAAAACCACTGCCGCGAAAAATGCCGTCCCACGTAACATAAGAGTCTTCCGTTTCTCCTCGACCGCGCCGGGCCAGTGGTCTCGATCGTTAGATGACAGCTGGGCCGATTCGGTTGCGAGGTTTGGCGATTTGTCTACTGAAACGGCGCTACCACTGGCAAAGTTCCCGGTGAAAACAAAGTAACAAAAAGCGCGGCCGGGGTCCCGGTGGACCCCGACGCGGGTGGCAGGCGCTTAGTGGAGGAGTTGGGAGATCGGTGCGAGCTCGGCTAATTCCTTATCCAAATCGATGGGCTGACTGGTCTTCCGGATCATTTCGATCAACGCCACTTGGGCCAGATTGTAGGCCTCTCTATCGTTGTCGGAGAACTCGAAGGCGACCGCGCCGGCGGCGGCGATGAGATCTTCCAATCGGCTGTCGATTCTTCGGCTGTTGGTTTTTTCCATGATCTTGTGGGGTCCTTTCAGCCCTTCGTTCGGTTAGACGCTGGCACGGCAAAAACGATGTATCCAGCGGCGGACTAATCTGCCGGCGGTGGATCGGCCTCGGCCTCTTCGGCTTTCTTCGCCGGCGCCAGTTGCTGGGCGTTTTGACTCTCGCGCTGACTCAGATAGCCGACGCTGGCCAGGCGGTTCAAAATACTATTGCGCCGCGCCGCTAGGCCGCTTTGTTTGGCGCTGCGCGGGCTCGGCAACAGGGCGGCCAGGGTCGCAGCCTCCACCAGGTCCACCGTCGCCGCCGACTTGCCGAAATAATGGCGCGCCGCCGCTTCGACGCCGTAAATATTGCGGCCGAACTCAACAACGTTCAAGTAAACTTCAAAGATCCGTTGTTTCGATAGCGCGTTTTCCAGCTGGTGCGCGATGACGATCTCCTTCAGCTTGCGCAGGGGATTTTTCGACGGGCTGAGGTAAAGATTTTTCGCCAGCTGCATGGTCAGCGTGCTGCCGCCGCGGCTGAAGCTCAAGGTTTCGAGATCTTTCTTGAGCGCGGCTTTGAGCTCGGTCATGTCGACGCCCTTATGGCTGAAGAACGCCGCGTCCTCGCTCACCAGGATAGCTTTTTTGATATGCTCCGACACCGCGCCGTAGCTCACCCAAGTCTGCTGGCGCCGGCCGCGCTCGCCAGGTTTTTTATATTCCTGCTCGCGCAGTTCGATCAGCGCCGTGCTGCTGGGATTTTTCAGCTTGAGCAGCGTGACGTCGGGCAGGGAAAAATAAAAATAGTAAGCCGTGGCGACCAACAAGGTAGCGAACAAGCTGCTAAACAGAACTTTTTTCATAATCGAGGAATAGCTTAACCGCTTTGGCGGTGAGCGACGAAGTGGCGTAGCGCTGGAGCTGCGCGGGTGCGATCCAGCGCCAGTTGGGATCAGCCACCGGCGCGCTACGTTTCACCGGCCAACGATAGAGTAACACCGGCGCCAGGATGCGCCGGTCGGTGATGCTATGGCGGAGCTCGCCCAAGCGCGCGGGCTTGGCGCGGCCGAGCTGTAGCTGGCGCAGTTCCTTGGCCATGGTGCCGGCGATGGTTGCACTCGCGGCAAGCTCGGCTCCCGGCAGCTCCCAGAGCTTCGCCAGTAGGCCGCGGCTCTGGCGCCGCCGCAGTAAAATTTGTCGGTTGTAAACGACGATGGCTTGGGGCCAAGTGACGGCGCGATATTTTGTCGACGCTTTCGCCGGCTCGATCCGTCCGCAATCATCGCGGCCAAGGCAGAGCGATGCCACCGGACAGTCAACACAGCGCGGCTCTCTGGGCGTGCACAGCGTGGCGCCGAGCTCCATCAAGGCTTGGTTGAGATTTCCCGATTGGTTGGTTTTCGCCACCTTAGCCGCGCAGGCGTGAATCTCCGCATTGCTTTTGGCACCGAGCAAGCGGCCGAGCACGCGGCGCACGTTGCCGTCGACGGCGGGATATGATTCACCGAAGGCGATGCTCAGGAGCGCGCCGGCGGTGTAGTCGCCGATGCCCGGCAGAGCGCGTAGCTGGTCATACGCGCGCGGCATGACGCCGCCATGTTGGCGCATGATTTGGCGCGCGGCTTTGTGTAAATTTTCCGCTCGCCGGTAGTAGCCCAGGCCGGACCATAGGCGCAAGACTTTTTGCAGCGGCGCGCCGGCTAGCGCTGCTACCGTGGGAAAAGTATCGATGAAACGGCCGTAGTAGGGCAGCACGGTTTTGACTTGGGTTTGCTGCAGCATGGTCTCGGAGATCCAGATGGCGTAGGGATCGGCGCTATGGCGCCAGGGTAGATCGCGTTGGTGGCGCCGGAACCAACTGAATAGCCGGCGCCGCAGGAGTGGATAATTTGCTTCAGCCATGAATGCAGTGGGGCGGGTTTTCAGTTATAACCCACTGTAGTTGAAATCATTTGAATTCGCGAGCGGGGTTTGAACCTCGTTCGCGACCAAAGGGGATGCTCGCCCCCTTTGGAACCCCCATTTAATTGTGCCCGCCTCAAGAGGCGGGGTTAAATGGAATTTATTTTGAAGGGAACTCGCCACTCACCTTGCTGCCCATCTTATTCGGTCTCCTGACTTCGGTATGCTTCGCCATCGCCAGCTTGTTGGCCCAGCGCGGCTACCATGCCGGCGCGGCGCCCTGGGGCGCTTGGATCACCATCGTCGCCAACGCGGCGTTTCTCTTGGCCGGCCATTTATTGCTCGAAGGCGACACCCGGTTATTCATCCGTGACAATTTGATCTTCGTCGCCGTCGGTCTGTTCGTTCCCGGGGTCACCCGAGTGCTGAGCTTCCGCGGCATCCGCACGCTGGGCAGCTCGGTCACTTCCACCATCGTCAATACCACGCCGATGTTCTCAACCGTGATGGCGATACTTATCCTCGGCGAGCGGCCGAGCGCGCTGGTCTTGGGCGGCGTGCTGCTCACTGTTGGCGGGCTGATCACCGTGTCCTGGGGTGGCGAGAAGACCAGCTACTCGAAAACCGAGTTGGTGTTTCCGTTTTTCTGCGCGCTCTTGTTCTCGATGAAAGATATTTCGGTGCGCTGGGGCTTGGGCGGCGGCGGCGGCCAACCGATCCTCGCCGCCGCTATCGCCGCGCTGACTTCGACCATCGAGATATTTCTCATCACCCGTTACGGCCAGGGCGAGAAATTCAGCTTGCCGCCGCCGGCGGTGCTGCGCTGGTTTGTCTGGTCGGGGATTTTTACCGGCGGCTCTTTCCTATTCATGTACGTCGCCTTCAGCATGGAGCGGGTCTCCATCGTCGCGCCGCTGGTCAATAGCTACACGGTCTTCGTCGCGATTCTCACGCCGTTTATGGCGCGCCAGATCGAAAGCTTGACGGCGCGCAAGTTGGCTGGGGCGGCATTGGTGGTGGCGGGGATTTTTGCGGTGGCGATGGGGAAAAATTGAGAATGGATAATGATCGGAATCGGATTATTTGCCGACGCCGCCTACGGTTAGGGAGAGGACGCTGCCTTTGTCGTCTTTGCTGATGCCGATCATTATCGTCTTACCTTCCTTGCTGTAGGCGAGCAGGGCGCCGGCGCTTGCCAGGTTCATGCTTTCTTGCCAGCCGCGCGCGGGCAATTCTTTTTTGTAAAACTCGACCAGCTTGGCGCTGTCCATGTTGCCGTGAAAGGTCGCTCGGCCGGCGCCGAAACCTAGGAAGGAAATTTCCACCGGCTGCTCGGCGCCCTTCTTCATGGCGCTGGGTACCGGCAAGGTGACGCCGCCGACGGTTTCGTCACGCGACCCGGCGCAGGCGAATAAAAACAGGATTAGCAGGTATGCAGGTTGTGACAATAGGCGCATTGGGCCTCCCGAATGTTTATGCGTTAATCGGACTTGGGCGCCACCGGCAGGCCGAGAAAAAACCACCCGAGCAGGACGCCGACACCGAGCAGTTCCGGCAGCACCGGTGAGATATGGATCAAGGCGCCGCCGAGCATACCGCCTAGCGACGAACCGATGAAGCCGAAGGAATTGTAAACACCGCTCGCCGTGCCGCGGCCGGCGGCGGGAACTTGCTGGGTCAAAAACGTCGGTAACATCGGCTGATAAATACTGTAGCCGAAGAAAAACGCCGCGCCGCTGAGATAAAGCAGTATGTCGGACTGCGCGCCGATAAAATAAATCCCGTAGCCCACCGTGGCGGTGAACCAACCGATCATGATCGGCCGGCGGAACTGTCCGGCCTTCTCAGCGCGCCGCATATAGGGGAAGACCAGCAAAATGCTCGGCAAAAAAATGATCAGATAGACTTTCCACAGCTGCGCCTTGTCAAAGCCGATGTCGGTCCAGCTGAGCGGATAGGTGAAGAAAAATAAATTCAAAGCGAAGGATAATACGAATGTGGCGATGAAGATCGGCCGCAGGCGCGCTTCGGCCAGGACGGTTCTAAATCCCAACGCCGGTTCGGCGCTGCTGCGCGGCTTCTCGGCCGGAAATGAAGTCAGGGTCAAGATCATCGAGAGAAAGCCCAGTCCGGCCAGTAGATAAAATAGTCCGTTGAGGCCGATCTTCGCCGCCAGGATCGGTCCGGCGAGTAGGCCGATCATGAACGACGCGCCGATGGCGATGCCGGTGATGGTATAGGCCTGGGCGCGCACGCTCGGCCGGGTGAGATCGGCGAGCACGGCGAAAGCCACCGCGCCCACCGCGCCGGTGCCCTGGAGCGCCCGCGCCAGAATCAGACTGTAAACATCGTTGGCCCAGGCGCAGCCGATGCTGCCCAGGGAAAATAGCAGCAGGCCGATGAGCAGCACCGGTTTGCGTCCCCAGCGGTCACTGGCCCAGCCCAACGGGATTTGGAATATGCATTGGATCAGCGCGTAGATGCCGAAGGCAACCCCGGCGAGAGCGGGAGTCGCGCCAGGATAGCGCACTGCATAGGCGCTGAAGATTGGCAGCATGAGAAAAATTCCCAACAGCCGCAGCGCCGAGATCAAACTCACCGTGATCACCGGCGCGATCTCCTCGCGGGTGAAGGAATGGGAACTGTCAGCCAATGTGAAGCGTGGTCTCCGATGCCGTTGGAATAGACCGTTAAATTACATGCTTTGGCGGAAATAGGAAGAGGGTGGAGGCGCGGCGGCGGTAGCGTCGGATGAAGAGTTTTCTCACCACGAAGGCACGAAGATCACGAAGTTCGGAAAATCATTTTCCGAACCCTTCGTGTCCTTCGTGCCTTCGTGGTGCAATCCGACGTCTCACGATGGCGCTACCGTTACGGCATTCCTTACGCTCTGCGCCCGCGCTGGCGGCGCCAGTTCAATGGCTTCGCGGTCGAAGGCTTTTTTCAGCCGGCGGCGGTACTCGCGGCCGATGGTGTATTGCTCCGCGGGTTGGGTTTTGAAGCGCGCTTTGATGATAACCGCTGTGTCGGTGAAGTTGTCGACGCCCAACACTTCGATGGGCTCGATCATGGCGCGGCCATAGGCGGCTTCCTGACGCATGGCGTCGGCGACCCGGCGCATGACCTCGACCACGCGGTCGGTGTCTTCTTTGTACGCCACCGCGATGTCGATGACATAAGCCGACCAATCTTTAGTGGCGTTGGCCAAAGTGTTGATCGTGCCGTTGGGAAAAACATGGACGACGCCGGCTTGATCGCGCAGGGTGACGGTGCGGAAGGTAACGGACTCAACCACGCCGCCGGTGCCGTTGACGATGGCGATGTCGCCGATGCGGATCTGATTTTCCAGCAGCAGAAAAAATCCGCTGACCAGATCGCGCACCAAATGCTGGGCGCCGAAACCGGCGGCCAAGCCGATGACTCCGGCACCGGCTAGGATCGGGCCGATGTTGACGCCGATCTGGCTCAACGCGATCAACACCACGACAAACCAGAGCAGTCCGCTGGCGATGGTCCAAAGCACGCCGGTCAGAGTTTTGATTCGCTTCGCGCCGGCGTCGGGATCGCTTTCGCCGTGGCGCGCACCATGGATGAGCCAAGTTTCCAATTTGGTTGCCGCCGCGCGCAGAATCTTAATGACCATGTAGGCGACGGTAACGATCGCCGCCAGGCGTAGCGCACCCTCAAATGCATTGATTCCGCTGGCCGCGATCTGGGCGATGAACGAGTCCCAAGTTTTTGACGACATGACGATCGCCTCCTTTTGTACTAGGTCTTAAATATTTGTCGCAAGATTTTCGCCAAGATGCCAGGTCGTCGACTGGCAAACGGAGCGATTATTTTCTTGACTTGAATCGGCGCTGGGATAAGTTGCTGCCAATCGTACCGAGGCCTGGAGGTGCTATGCGTCGAAGTCCCGTTATTGTCGCTTGTTGGCTCATTGCTATCATCGGATCGATCGGTCAGGCGTGGGCCGGCGCCGCTCCCGATAAGATCAAATTCCCGTACTCGCCGATATCCTGGAATAGCTTGCCGTGGTGGGTGGCCAAGGATGCCGGCCACTTCGAGCGCAACGGCCTCGATGTCGATTTGCTCTATGAAGGGGCGTCGTCGGTGATCGTTCAAGCGATGCTCGCCGGCGAGGCGAACTTTGGCGGTCTGGCCGGGCCAGCCATCGTCAGCAATGTGGTCAGCGGCGGCGATGTGATCCAGATCGCGGCGACGGTTAAGACCTTCACCGTGCCGATGTACTCGGCGCCCAACATCAAGGAAGTCGCCCAACTCAAGGGACAAAAGGTCGCGGTCAGCCGCTTCGGCTCGATCTCCCATATCGCGGCGCAAAACATTTTCCAAAAAAACGGCGTCACCGGGGCGGCGGTGATTCAGTCCGGCGGCACGCCGGAATCGGCGGCCATGTTGATGTCCGGTGCGGTGGCCGCGGCCATGGTGCCGCCGCCCCATAGCATCATGCTGCGGGATAAAGGATTCCGCGAGCTGGTGAGCGTCAAGCAATTCCGCGAGTGGAACTTTCCCGTGGTCGAAAATGGTATCGCCGCGCGGCGCGCCTTTATCGATAAAAATCCCGCCGTGGCGGCGCGTATCGTACGCTCGGTCTTCGAAGCGATTAAGACGATCTACACCAACAAAGAGATGGCGGTCAAAATCATGGCGAAATACACCAAGGTTAGCGACGACAGGACGCTCGATGAGAGCTACCGTTTTTCCATCGACGCCTTGGCCAAGGACGGTTTCATGGCACCGGAGGCGTTCAGCACATTGGTCGAGCAGTTGGTGAGCCAGAAGTCCATCGACGAGGCGGCGAGCAAGAAGTTGCCGGTGACCGCGTACTTCGACAACCGCTTCGTCATTGAACTGGAGAAGGAAGGGTTTTTCAAGAAGCTCTGGCAGTAGCGAGCACGCGTGAGATGCTGCGCAAACCAGCATCGTCACCAATTAGTCGTGTGAAGTTCGCGTGTACGATTGTTTCAATATCGACGGGCGCTAGGTTTCTTAACGTCGCCAGCGCGCTCACTACATCGCTAATCGCGCTCGGCATTCCTACCTGATCATTTTTCTTCAGCCACTTGAGAGCGCCGGGGTTGTCGGTCTCGGTGAGCAGCAGTTCATCGGGCACCGCCTTGGCTATTTCCTTGATGTAATCGGAATACAACACTTCGACACCGATGGTGAAGTAGCAGCCGAAGTCGATCATCTCCTTGAGCACCTCCATGGGGCCGGAGTACCAGTGGATGATGGCGCGGCGGACGTTGTACTTCACCAGCAAGTCGAGAATTTCCTTTTCGCCGGCTTTGGTGTGCAGGTTGACGAACTTGTTTTGCGCGCCGGCGGCGGCGATGAAATATTCCAAGACTTTTCTCTGCGCTGGGTAAGTGCTCGTGTCTTTGACCCAGTGGAGATCGAGACCGATCTCGCCAATGGCCGGGCTCATGTCGATGTAGCGGTCGAGTTCGGCCAAGCGATCGACATATTCCGCCGCGCGCCGCGGATGAATGCCGAAGGTTGGCAGCACCAGCTCGGAGCGCGCAGCGATCTCTCGCAATTCCAAATAAGACGGCACATCCATCGCGGTGGCGACGGTGAAGATACGTTGCCGGTCGATCTCACCCAACGCTTGATCGAGCAGATCGCCGTATTTGTCTAGATGAACATGGGCGTCGATGAGCATGGCTGCGTCCGTTTCGGTGGAATTTTCATTTTGTCATGCCGGCGTAGACCGGCATCCATCCGATCCGCCCCGCCTGGATACCGGCCTGCGCCGGTATGACGGATGGAAGAGATGGCTTAATAGCAGATTCCTCAGAGTCGATCATAGTTCTCACCGGACGTGCTCGCAAGCCGGATTTTGAATCGTCTTGAGGCTGCGCTAGGCGGCGTGTATCATCCGGCGATGTTTGTAAATCTTATGGCTCACTACTGTCCGGGTATTAATCGAACAAATTCAGTTGATTAGGTGAAAGTGTTTGAATGTCGTCGGTGACGATTTTGTTAAGTAGCTGATCTAATGGGATTCGTTCGAACATGGTCAGGCTCAAGATCTGTAACATTTCATACAAGCTGGCCGCTAGGTTGAGTCGCTTCTTGACGATGGCAACCAGCACGTAAACCGAGACGGCAATCCAGATTTGGGATTTGACGGCGTTCTCTGAGGTACCGAAGAAGACTTTGATACGAAGATGCTGCTTGATCCATTTGAAAAACAATTCGACCTGCCAGCGGCAGCGATACAGATCGGCGATGGTGATCGCTGGCAGCGCGAAGTTGTTGGTCAGGAACACCAACCGTTTGCCGGTCTTGGGGTCTTTGAACTTGATACGCCGCAGAGGCGTATCGAAGTCTTGGCGCGAGTAGAAGCCGGTGAGCACGATGGTCTGATCGCAAATCAATCCCGTGCTGCGATCGACGGGATGAGAATAACGGCGCTGGGCTTTCAAGTTGGACTTGGCGCGGGTGACAAAGAAGCTTTTGGCTTCGTGCAGCCGGAAAAGCCGTTCGAAGTCGATGTAGCCTCGGTCCATGATGTAGAAAGCACCGGGCTCGGGCAGCAGGATATCGAGAACGTTGACGTCGTGCAGTTTGCCGTCGCTGATGTGGATGAACGAAGGGATATTGCCACGCAGGTCCAACAGCGTATGCAACTTGATGGCTGCCTTGGTCGAGCGAAACGGAGCCCAAGGAAAGACCGACAGACACAGGTCGATGGTGCTGGCATCCAGAGCATAGACCGTGTCTTTGAGATCGACGCCAAACGGTTCTGTGGCATAAAGACGACGGGCGATGGCAATCAGCGACTGGGCAAAGTCGGCGTAGATGCGCCAGTCCCGGCTCTCGTTGGCATCGGCCAGGGTACTGCGCGACACCCGGCTCTTGATGCCCATGTGGTAGAGCTTGCCCGCTTGCGCTCCCAGGCATGCTTCGATGTCGCGCAAACTTTCTCGATAAGTCAATTGAGCGAACGCCATGCAAAGATACTGATTGAGACAAGAGAAGGTTTTGACTTTGTGGTGTCCGCCGTAGCGCGCCACGCAACGGCGGAAGGTGGTCAGCGGCAGATGCTCGGTGATTTGCGCGAACACCAACTTGCCCAAATTCATGCATGCCTCCTACGAGTGGGTTTCTCGCAGGATGGCAAACGGAGAGTTGAAAGTTCAAATCGAGACCAAGAAAAATCATGAGTTATCTATTTCAAATCAACCAATTACAGCGTTTAAACTCCGCAACGTCCGGACAGCAGTGCTTATGGATAAGAATTTAATGAACGTGGTGATTATTTTGTCGTTGCTGTTGGTGACCGCAGGGCCTTCCCAGGCGCGCAAAGTTAGCGTCGGCGTGCCGGTGCTCGACGTGACCATGAGCCAGTTCTTCATCGCCCAGGAGCGCGGCTACTTCGCCAAAGAGGGGCTGGAAGTCGACCTGGTGCTCATGCGCGGCGGGGTCAGCAACCAGGCGCTCATCGCCGGCGGCGTCGAGTTCTCCGCCGTGCCCACGGCCGGCGTGCAGGCGGCGCTGCAAGGCGCGCCGCTCAAAGTCATCTTCAGCGCCTTTCACAAGCCGATGTTCTGGCTCTACGCCCGCCCGGAAATCCGCGCGGTGCGCGATCTCATCGGCAAGAAGGTGGCGGTGTCGAGCTTGGGCGCCGCCGGCGACGCGGCGCTACGCGAGCTGTTCAAGAAAAACGGCATGAACGAGGAACGCGACGCGGCCGTCCTGGCCATCGGCACGACCGCGACGCGCTTGAGCGCGCTCGCCAGCGGCGCGGTGGACGCGGCGATGATGACCTTTCCGCATAACCTCACCGCCGCCGAGTCCGGCTTTCGCGAGCTGGTGTCGTTTCTCAACTCGGACATTGTGCAGATGCAGGGCGCGGTGGTGGCGCGCGATGGGCTCTTGCAGAGCGACCCGGCGCTGGTGGAAAAGTTCCTGCGCGCGACGATCAAAGGTTTTCTGCACCATACCGGCAATCGCGTCGGTACCGTGGCGGTGCTGCGCCGCGCGCTCAAAACCAGCGACGAAGTCGCCGGCAAGGCTTACGATCTGGTACGGCCGGCGATCACGCCCGAGGGTATTCTCAGCGAAGACTTGCAGCGTCGCTATATCGCGCCGCTGGTGGAGCGCTCGGGGCGCAAGGAAGCGCCATCGTTGAACCGCCTGTTCGATTTTTCGATGGCGCGGAAAATTCAGACTGAGCTCAAGGCTGAGGGATTCAAACCGTAATTGGATGGCGCTAACGAAGAGGAGTTTCTTCGATTTCGCTTCGGAACGACAATCGAGGCTCAGTTCGTCGATCGGGGAGATGAAGATCGGTCCGGTCCCATCATCCTAACCTTCTCCCGCAAGAGGAAATGGGATCGGAAGTTTTCGGTCGGTCGCCAAAATTAGACGTTACACTTTTGTCGAGCCAGCTTAACGCAAGACTTTGAGTCGTTCCTTCCAATGCTCCTGCCAATCGGCGCCGGCGCTTAGCACTTCGGACTCCACTGTCAGTTGCGGGAAGCGGTTGTTTTCCGAATCGCGGATCACGTGGGGGCCTTCGCTGCCGGCTTCGACCTCACGGATGGCGCGCAGGAGTTGGCGGCGGGCGACGATGATCGCTTTGTCGCTGGGGCCTAAGAATTCCTTGCTGCGGTCGACGATCTCGCCGCAACCTTCGACGATGGCGACATCCTGGACATTAAATATTCTTCCCATGCCGGAGAAGCTCCAGCTTTTCATCGCCTCGCGGTCTTGCAGATAGCGATTGCTCTTGTTGCGCTTGGGCCGGTAGCCGGGGCTGAGCTCGTCCAAGATTTCCTTATCGCGCTCGATGTCGCGCTGCTCCATGGGCGCGCTGCGGCGGAAGACGAAATCGTAGCGCCAGTGGTGCGTGTCGTCGATGGGCACATGCCAGTAGAGATTGTAACCGTCGCCCGACATCGGTCCGGGGATGGTCGCTTTGTTTGGAAAGACGTAATTGGTCACGCGGAAAAAGGTCCGTCCGTCGACGTTGCGCAGCGAAAAGATACGCACGCCATAGTCGGTCTCTTCGGCGTCGATGCGCGGCGCCATGTCGGCGTCGTAGAGCGCCAGCGGCAGTTTGCCGTCGCTGCCGGTGACGGTGCGTTTCAAATTCTCCGGCACGTTGGCTTGACGGTGCAGATAGGAGACGTGGCTCGGATCGAGATTGCCCTCGTTGGCCTGAAAGAAATTGCACTGATGGTGAAACTTCGACACCAGCACATGGCCGGCGGGCGCCACCAGCGGTTCGTAGTTGGGCAGGAGCGGCGGCTCGCCCGGTCCCATATACGCGAAGACGACACCAGCGCGCTCTTGGCAAGGGTAGGCGGGATGTTTCACCTTCTCGCAAAAGCGCCGGTCGGGCGGCTCGCAGGGCTGGTCGATGCAGCGCCCTTGGCGGTCGAACAACCAGCCATGATAGAGGCAGCGCAGGCCGCCATCTTCGATGCGGCCATAGCTCAAGTCGGCGCGCCGGTGCGAACAGAATTGGCCGAGCAAACCGAACTGGCCATCGTCGCCGCGGAACAGCACCAGATCTTCGCTCATGATCCTGACCGGCAGCGGCGCGCCGTCCTTCGGCATCTCTTCGACCAGCGCCACCGGATGCCAATGGCGGCGCAGTAAATTTCCTCCCGGCGTGCCGGGACCGGTGTGGGTGAGTAGGGCGTTTTCTTCGGGAGACAACATGGGAATTTTGGATTTTAGATTTACGATTTTGGATTGTCGGATTCTTTATAGCACCATTGGCGGATTTGCGGCAATCGGTGTAGCAACTGTCTTGCAAGTCAAGCTTTCTGAAGAAAAGTATCAGACCAACAAGTTTTATGTTTGATCATAGAATTGAGAATCGTGAGCAGCTTGCGCATGCAAGCGATGAGAGCGACTTTGAACAGTTTACCCTTCGCTTTCAG
>CAMDBU010000115.1 GCA_945889495.1 Syntrophobacter sp. SbD2
GACGCACACACTTGGCCTATACCGAACGCCAGCTAAGAAGCAGGGGTTCCGCTACGGTCCGATTTCTACCTTGGAGGCTGCTACCAACAAACCGACCTGACATTTTCGCCTTGCCGTTAACATGACAGATTGACGTTGCTACGACACCCAAAATTGTCATCACTTTGTTAGGCTGCATCAAAACGATGATTTGATTGACTCAAATTTCCATATGAGGTAGTCAATGGCGGGCTCAGAAGGAGGGTCCTATCATGGCGAAAAAAGGCATTCTCGTTACCGGTGGTTCCGGTTTGGTGGGCGCTTACGCGGTGCAGATGTTGATGGAGCGCGGCGAGCGGCCGGTGATCTTCGATGTCGCGCTCAACGAGCGCTTGCTCAGCGCCGTCGGCGTCGACACTAGCAAGGTGACGCTGATCCGCGGCGACATGGCCGACATGCCGGCTTTGATCTCGGCGATCCGCGACAACGACTGCGATCAGATCATTCACTTGGCTGCCTTCCTGGGCGAGGAAGTGCAGCGCCGGCCCTACAGCGGCGTGCGCTTGAATTTCATGGGCACCATCAACGTTTTCGAAGCCGCGCGCTTGGAAAACGTCAAGCGCGTGGTGTTCCCGAGCTCCGGCACGGTCTATTTGGGCTCGCTGGGCGAAGGCGTCAAACAAATCGACGAGAACATCCCGATGAATCCGCCGTCGGTGTACGCCGCCACCAAGGCGAGCTGCGAGTTCATGGGACGCGCCTACGCCAAGCGCTATGGTTTTGAATTCATCTGTTTGCGCTACACCGGCGGGCTCTACGGACCGTCGCCGGCGGCGCTCAAAGCGACCCGTGAGATCGCCATCCAGCAAATGGTCCGCGCCGCGGTCAAAGGCGAGGCGGCCAAGATCAGCTGGCCCTACGGCCCGGCCGAGATTCTCTATGGCAAGGACGCCGCCAAGGGCACGGTGCTCGCGGTGTGCAAGGACAAGTTCAAAGACACGCTGTTCCACATCGGCAATGCCGACATGGTCAGCGGCGAGGACATCGTCAAGGCGATTCGCCAGAATTTCCCCGGCTCCAACATCGAAATCGTCAAGACCACCAATCCCATGCCTTATCCCGACTCGCGCTTGTCGAGCGACTTCTCGCGCGCCAAGGAGCAGCTTGGCTACGAGCCCGACTATCCCATCGACAAGGCAGTGGCGGACTACGGCGCGACCTTGAAGAAGCTGGAAAATCTTTAGTTCGCCGGCGCGGCTTAGCTGAAGCCGTCGGTTTCGTCGTCTAATCGCCAGACGCATCGCAATGGTCGGTGCCACCAGCAACCGTCATACGGAGGAAGCGAATTACATGGGGTTAAAGAGTCGGTGTTTGGTTCTCTTAGCCGGCGCGCTAATTTTCGCGCAGCCGCTTTGGGCCGCCCAGCCGACGCCAGCCAAGCCATCCTACGATGAAAAAGCGGTGGCCGACTTTTACCGTGGCAAGTCGGTGCGCATTATCGTCGGCTTTTCCGCCGGCGGCGGCTATGACCAGTACACGCGGCTGATCGCGCGCCATCTGTCGCGCCAAATCCCCGGTAATCCCAACGTGCTAGTCGACAACATGGCCGGCGCCGGCAGCATGATCGCCGCCAATCATATGTATAACGCCGCGCCCAAGGACGGCACGGTGATCGGCAACCTCTCCGGGCCGATCGTCTTGGAGCAGCTGTTCGGCAACCCGGCGGTGCAGTACGACATGGGCAAGTTCCGCTATTTGGCGGTGCCGGTGAGTGAAAGTTATTTAATGATCGCCCACAAACGCACCGGCATTACCAAGTTCGACGATGTGCGCGGCGACAAGGGCAAGGCGCTCAACATCGGCGCCATCCCCGGCTCGACCGTCGAGCATGCGCCGATTATCGTCAAGGAAGCGCTCAATACTAATCTTAAAGTCGTTTCCGGCTACAAAGGCACCGCCGAGGTGCGTTTGGCCTTGGACAGCGGCGAGGTCGACGGCTTCTTCAACACCTGGACCTCATCGAAAGTGACGTCCATGGACAAAGTGAAAAGCGGCGAGTGGGTGGTCCTGGCGCAGTTGACCGAAACGCCGCTGAAAGATCTGATCATCGCCAACGTGCCGACGATCCAGAAGATCGCCCGTTCCGAGGAGCAACGGTTGCTGCTCAAATACGGCACCAGCACGCCCAACGACTTCGGCAAGGTTTATGTATTGCCGCCCGGCACTCAGACGGACCGCGCCGCGGCGCTGGAGAGCGCCTTTGCCAAAGTATTCAAGGATAAGGAATTGATCGCCGATGCCGACAAAGGCCGCTTGGAGATCGATCCGTTGATTGGCAGTCAGATCACCAAGCTGGTGACGGAGTTTCTCGGCATGCCCAACGATTTAAAGCATAAGTTGCAAACGGTTTTGAAGACGCCGGTGAAAAGGTAACGTCCGATGGTGAAAAAGGAGAGCTTCCTTATGTCTCAGGTTATTGCGCGGCTCATGATTCTATTCGTGGTGATTTCGGCGCCGGCCATCGGCTTGGCGCAGACCGAATCGCTTGACGAGCTTTACAAAAAAGCGCTCAAGGAAGAGGGCGTGCTCAATTGCTACTGTTCGCTGGCGCAAATCAACGCCGAGAAGATCTATCCACAGTTCGAAAAGCGCTTCCCCGGCATTCGCATCAATCATGTCGACGCCACCTCCGACAAGTTGGCGGCGCGGGCGATCACCGAGGCGCGCGGCGGCCGGGTGATCGCCGATGTCGTCGAGTTCGGTTTGGAAGACATCAATAAGCTGCGCGATCAGGGCTTGATCCTCGACCGGCCGATCCCCGAATCGGCGGAGTACCCGAGCACGCTGCGCGGTTCCTACTGGAACGCCAATAATCTGATTTTCTTCGTCGGCGCCTGGAACACCGGCCTGGTCAAAAAAGAAGACGAACCCAAGTCGCTGGACGACTTCGGCGACCCGAAATGGAAGGGCAAGCTGATCGCCGAACCGCGCGATGTCGAGATCCTGATCGCCCTCAACCACAAGCATAAGAGTCTGGAGAAAGCCCGCGCGGTGCTCGGCCGCATCGCCGCCAACGATGTCGAATTTCACAAGGGCCATTCCGAGTTGGCCGAGTTCCTGGTCGCCGGCCAGGCGGCGGCCTGCTTTACCTGCTACTCGCACCATTATCCCTCGCGCATGCGCAAAGGCGCGCCGGTAAATTATTTCCTGAGCGAAGGCGCCGCCGGCATCATCGCCGTGTCAATCTTAAAAGGCGCGCCCCATCCCAACACCGCTTTGCTGTTCGCCCGCTGGGCCGCCTCCCAGGAAGGCCAGCGGGTCTATGCCCTAGGTGGCCGCACGCCGGCCCACCCGAAGATCGAGCCGACGGAAAAGATTCGCCCCGCGGTGATCTATCCGGTGGGCGTCGAAGATCTCAAGGAATTCACCAAGTACGAAAAGATCTGGAAGGAAATCTTCAAGCTGAGGTAGATTCATTTACCTGATGGCAAACGGAGGTTCTATGAACAAGTTTGGAGTGGCAGTATTCGCATGGTTTCTACTGGTTTCTAGCGCTGGCGCGCAGACACTCGACGAGTTACACAAGCTGGCGCTCAAAGAAGGCGGGGTGGTGAATTTTTACGCCACCCTGGCGCAGATCAACGCGGAGAAGATTCTGCCGGTATTCGAAAAACGGTTTCCCGGCATGAAGGTTAATCACGTCGATGCCACCGCCGACAAGCTGGCGGCGCGGGCGATCACCGAGGCGCGCGGCGGCCGGGTGATTTCCGATGTCTTCCAGATGGCCTTGGAAAATGTTCTTCAAGTTGGCGAGCAAAAGCTGCTGGTGGATCGACAGATGCCCGAAGCTGCGGCCTATCCCGCCGCTCTCAAGGGACCCAACTGGCTGGCGGCGGACTTGGTCATCATCATCGGTTCCTGGAATACCAATTTGGTCAAAAAAGAAGATGAACCCAAACAGTTCGAAGACTTCGCCGATCCCAAATGGAAAGGCAAACTGATCGCCGAAGCGCGCGATGTCGAGTTGTTAATCGCGCTAGCTCGCCACAAGTTCAAAAACGACGAGAAGGCCTTTGACTATCTGCGCAAGCTCGCCGCCAACAATATCGAATTTCACAAGGGCCATTCCGAATTGGCCGAGTTCCTTACCGCCGGCCAAGCGGCCGCTTGCGTGACCTGCTACGCCCATCACTATCCACCGCGGATCAAGAAAGGCGCGCCCTTGGGATACATGCAGGGCGAAGGCATCGCGACCATCACCGCCAATGCCCTGGCCAAAGACGCGCCCCATCCCAACGCGGCGCTGCTGTTCTACCGTTGGTCGGCCAGCGAAGAGGGGCAGAAGGCCTACGCGGCCGGCGGACGCTTGCCGCCGCACCCGAAAGTCGAGCCGGTGGAGAAGATTCGCCCGGCGATTCTTTACCCCATCGGCACCGAGGAAATTAAGGAATGGAAGCGCTACGAAAAGAGCTGGAAAGAGATTTTCAAGCTGCGCTAGGGTTCGCTTGACTCCCTGGTTTAAGCTGGTATCACCGTTTGACTAGTTTTCACGCGGGATAGGAGTGCAGAATGAAGCGGTTGGTAAATTTAGTTTTGGCTTTTTTGCTAAGCTCGATCAGCCTCGGCTCGGCGGTCCAGGCGCAGTCCCTCGATGAACTGCATAAGGCCGCGCTCAAGGAAGGCGGCACGCTTAACTTCTACGGCACCTTGGCGCAGATCAACGCTGAAATCATTTTCCCGCTGTTCGAAAAGCGTTTCCCGGGCATCAAGGTCAACCACATCGATGCCACCTCGGATAAGCTAGTCGCCCGCGCGGTCAGCGAAGCGCGCGGCGGCAAGACCCTGGGCGATGTTTTTCAGGTGCCGCTGGAAAACGTCGTGCAGCTGCATGAACAAGGATTGATGCAGGAGCTGTCGTTACCTGAATCGGCGGCCTATCCCGAAGGTCTCAAGGGACCCTACTGGACCGCCTCCGACCTGCAATATTTCATCGCCGCCTGGAATACTAATCTGGTTAAGAAGGACGAAGAGCCCAAGAGCTTCGACGATTTCATTAACCCACGTTGGAAGAATCGCCTGATCGCTGAACCGCGCGATTTGGAAATGCTCCTGGCCTTCGCCAAGTATCGTTTCAAGAACGATGAGAAGGCGATCGATTATTGGAAGAAGGTCGCCGCCAACAATGTCGAATTTCACAAAGGCCATTCGCAGCTGGCGGAGCTGCTGGTGGCCGGCCAAGCGGCGGTCTGTTTGACCTGCTACTCGCACCATTATCCGATCCGCATGAAGAAGGGCGCGCCGGTCAATTATATGCTGAGCGAGGGCGTGGCTTCGATCAACGCCACCGCGGTGTTCAAAGGCGCGCCCCATGCCAACACGGCGCTGCTATTCGCCCGTTGGGTGGCGAGCCAAGAGGGTCAGAAGGTGATGGCCCAGGGCGGGCGCAATCCGGCCCATCCCAAGGTCGATCCCATCGATAAGACCAAAACCGACAAGACCTACTTCATCACCGCGGCCGATTTGAAGGATTTTCCCAAGTACGAAAAGACCTGGAAAGAAATCTTCAAGCTACGATAGCGCAATTGAGCATTTTCGACGGGAAATGATCCATGAGCACAGTCGCCATACCGACCACGGCAAAGCAGTCCAGCACCCTGGATCCGGCGCTACTCGTGCCGGTGGTGGGCGCCGGCATATTGATCTACTTGGCGGTGCTGCCGCTGTTCATGTTGGTCATGGGCAGTTTTCAAGCTGAAGTGGCGCCGCGCGAATTTGTCTATACGCTGAAGAATTATCAGAACGCCTACGCCAGCCCACATACCTATTCGACCTTCGTCAACTCGTTGATCTTCGCCGGTGGCTCGGCGGTGATGACGTTTTTATTCGGGACAACCCTGGCGTGGCTGACCGAGCGCACCAATACGCCGCTGCGTTCGCTATTCGTGCCGATCGCGGTGATCCCGCTGATCCTACCTGGCGTGCTCGAATCCATCGCCTGGATTTTTCTCCTGAGTCCCAAGTTCGGCTACGTCAACGTTTGGTTGATGCATCTGTTTGGCCTGCAATCCGCGCCATTCAATGTCTTTTCCTTGCCGGGGATGATCTGGGTCCATTCGGTGGGCCAGGTGCCGCTGGCGTTTTTGATGATGACCGCGGCGTTCAAATCCATGGACCCGTCTTTGGAAGAGTCGGCGATGATGTCCGGCGCCAATACTTGGCAGACTTTTAAGCGCATCACCTTACGGCTGCTTGCGCCCACCGCCGGTTCGGTGTTGCTGATTCTATTCGTGCGCACGCTGGAATCCTTCGAGACCCCGGCGTTGATCGGCATCCCGGCGCGTATCTATGTTTACACCAGTGAAATCTTTCTCGCCTTCAACGAATATCCACCCGACTACGGCCGCGGCGGCGCGCTGGCGGTGGGATTATTACTGCTAAGCTCATTCGGCGTTTGGCTTTACACCAGAGCGACCAAAGAAGGTAAAAAATTCCAAACCGTCACCGGCAAAGCCTTTCGGCCGCGCCAGTTCGATCTCGGTCCCTGGCGCTGGGCCGGCTTCGCGTTTCTGATGGTCTACTTTATTTTCGTCGTATTGCTGCCGTTTTTGGTCTTGTTCTGGGCATCCTTTTTACCGTTTTTCGCGGCGCCCAGTTGGAGTGCGCTCGATAAGTTGAGCTTGGATAACTATCGTTATCTTTCGACCTTCCGGCCGTTCTGGGAGGCGATGAAAAATAGCATTATCTTGTCGACTCTGACCGCCACGGTGGCGATGGTGCTGACCTCGCTGGTCGCCTGGATCGTTTACAAGAGCAAACTGCGCGGTGCCTGGATACTCGATGTGCTGGCGTTTATTCCGATTACCATTCCCGGCATCGTCATGGGCATGGCGTTGATATTGTTGTACGTGGCGTTCCCGATTCCGATATATGGCACCATCTGGGTTTTGTTGATCGCCTACGTGACCCGCTTTATTCCCTACGGCATGCGCGCGTCATCGGGGTCGATCCTACAAATCCACAGCGAGTTGGAAGAGGCGGCGGCCGCTTCGGGCGCCTCCTGGTGGGAGACCTTCAAGCGGGTGACTCTGCCGCTACTGCGGCCGGGCTTCGTCGCCGGCTGGATTTATATCTGCATCGTGTCCTTCAGAGAGTTTTCGACCTCGGTGCTGCTCGCAACCGGCGAGAGCCGAGTATTGTCGATCTTGCTGTTCACTATGTTCGAACAAGGCCAGGTGACCATCGTCGCCGCCATTGGCGTATTGATGATCGTGACGTTGCTCACTGTGGTCGGGATTTTTTACAAACTGACCGGCAAAGTCGGTATTCAGACGTAAGGAACTTTTGTGATCGAAGTCAAAGGCTTGGTAAAAATCTACGACGACGGCTCCAACGCCGGGGTTAAAGCCGTCGATGAAATCAGCTTCACGGTCGAAGAAGGGCGCTTCTATACCTTGCTCGGCCCATCCGGCTGCGGCAAGACCACGACCCTGCGCTGTATCGCCGGTCTGGAAAAGGCCAACGGCGGCGAAATAATCGTCGCCGGGCAAAAAGTCTATTCGGCCAACGAGAACACCTACGTGCCGGCCTATCGCCGCCCCATCGGCATGGTGTTTCAGAGCTACGCCATCTGGCCCCATCTGACGGTATTCGAGAACGTCGCCTTTCCGCTGCGTGTCGGCAAAGAGAAGGTCAGTAACACCGAGGTTAAGAAGAAAGTTACCACCGCTCTCGAGCAGGTCGAGCTGGGCGGCTACGAGGATCGCATGGCGACCCAGCTGTCAGGCGGCCAGCAGCAACGGCTCGCCTTGGCGCGGGCGCTGGTGCGCGAGCCGAAAGTTTTACTCTTGGACGAGCCCTTGAGTAACCTGGACGCCAAGCTGCGTGAGCGCATGCGCTTCGAGCTCCGCGAGTTGCAGCGCCGCCTGCGCATCACGACTTTGTATGTCACTCACGATCAGATCGAAGCTTTGTCGATGTCCAATGTCATCGCGGTGATGAACTCCGGCGTCATCGCCCAGGAGGGCGGGCCGCGCGATGTTTATCTCGCGCCCAAGAGTAAATTCGTCGCCAACTTCATCGGCTCGACCAACCAGCTACCGGGCCAGGTCATCAGCGTCGGCAGCGATGCCATGGGCCGGGTGCGCACCGAGGACGGTGAGATCGCCTGCGCGATTCTCGAAGGTCTCAAGCCTGGCAGCAACGTCGTCGTGGTGGTGCGGCCGGAGAGCCTAAACGTGCATTTGCAGAAGCCGGCCAATAGCGCCAACGTGCTCGACGCCAAGATCGGCGCGGCGATGTTCTTGGGCGAATACCTCGACTGCACCGTGGAGCTTGGCCATAACGTCCTGCAAACCCACCAGCGCCATACCTTGGAAATCCGCCGCGGCGATCCGGTCTGGGTCGAGCTGCCGCCGGCTGAGTGCATGGCGCTGCCGGCGTAGCGTTAACGATTTCGCGAAGCTCCCGTCCCTCTGTTGAATCGCCATCCTCGTCGGGTTAAATCGATTAGAAGTATGCTGTGAGTCCGACCTCTCGGCTCAGGAAGGTTGCCATCTTGACGTTTGCGAAATGGATCATTGTCGGCGCGACCATGGGCGTTTATCTCGCTGGTGGAGTGGCGCGCTTACCGGCCCAGGAAAAGATCAAAGTCGTTTACAGCTCGGCGGACGCCACCAATTTCGTCTGGTACGCGGCGCAGGATGGCGGCTTTTACCGCAAACATGGCTTGGAGGTGGAGCTGATTTTCGTACCGAGCTCCACCACCGCGGTGTCGAGCATGATCGCCGGCGATATCCAGATCGGCAACAACTCCGGCGGCACGGTGGCGAGCGCGGTGGTGAGCGGCGCCAACCTGGTGCTCACCGGCTGCTACATCAATACGCTGCCCTACGAACTGGTGGTCCACGAGTCGATCAAATCCGCCGACGATTTGCGCGGCAAAAACATCGGCATCAGCCGGGTCGGCAGCGCCTCGGATTCCGCCGCCCGCGTACTGGTTAAAGGGCTGGGACTTGAGCCGGTGAAGGACGTGCCGATCTTGCAGGTCGGCGGCACCGCCGAGCGCGCCGCGGCGTTTCGCGGCGGACGGATTGTCGGCTTCCCATCGCCTCCCGGCGTGATCCATCTGGCCCAAGGCATGCCGCACCGAATTCTCATCAGCACGGCGGACTTTCAGAAGCGCTACGAATTTCCTTTCATCTGTTCGTCCACCACCAAGACCTTCCTCGCCGCCCGGCGCGACACCGTGCGCCGGGTCACCATGGCGCTTATCGAAGCGACGCATTTTTTGAAGACACGCAAGGAAGAGAGCAAGCGATTTATCGCCAAGTTCGCCCGCCAGACTAACCCGCGCTACCTGGAAGACTCCTACAACGCCATGGCCAAGCTGCACGACCGCGTGCCGCTGGTCGGCCGGGTAGGGGCGGAGGATCAGCTCAAAGAAGCGCTCGCGCGCAAACCCGGTGCGACCATGAAGTTTGAGGACTTAGTCGACGACAGCGTGGTACGCGAGATCGAGAAGAGCGGGTTTATCGACAAGATTTATAAATGATCGTCGCTGTAGTTCTTTCCGCCGGTGAATCGAGCCGCATGGGGCGACCCAAGGCGCTGTTGCCCATCGATGGGCAGACCTTTATCGAACGCATCGTCGGCGCGCTCAAGCAAGGCGGCATCGAACGAGTTGTCGTGGTTCTTGGATTTAACGCCGACGAGATGCGTCGGCAGATCGAGCATTTGCCGGTAGAGATTGTCGTCAACGCCGACTACAAGTTGGGCCAGCTGTCGTCGTTACACGCGGCGATTCGTCACTTGGAAACCGATCCCAATTGCGCTGGCATGATGGTTCACTTGGTCGACCATCCCTATATCGATCCGCAATTGGTTAAGCTCATGCTCCAGCGCTTCGATGATGCGCAATACGCCATCGTCGTGCCACGCCACCAGGGTAAGCGCGGCCACCCGGTGATATTTTCTCGCGCTCTGTTCAACGAACTGTTGAGCGCGCCCATGGACCAGGGCGCCAAGACGGTGGTCAACGCCCATCGCGCCGACACCTTGGAGATTGAGGTGGAAGATGTCGGCATCACTCTCGATATCGATACGCCGGAGCTTTACCGGCAACATGTGAAAGGTGCGTAAATGGCAAAACTACAATTGACCTTGGCCTGCGGCGATTATGATTTTCTCCGGCCGCTGATCAACGGCGAGATCCAACCGCAAGGGATTGAGTTGAATGTCCTGACCATGCCTTCGCCGGAGCGCCATGGGCGGATGTTGAAACATGAAGAGTTCGACGTCTGCGAGCTGTCCTTGGTCGGCTATCTAGTTTCCCGCGACAAGGGCTGCGGCTACAACGCCATCCCGGTGTTTCCGCACCGCCGTTTCCGCCATCAGTACATGGTCAAGCGCACCGGTTGCGGCATCGAAAAACCGTCGGACTTGAACGGCAAGCGCGTCGCCCTCGACACTTTGCAAAACTCCGCCGGCCTATGGATGCGCGGCATACTGCAAGACCACTACGGCGTCGACCTGAAGACCGTTGAATGGTGGTGCCAGGAGGAAGAGGACATCGCCTTCGAGCCGGCATCGTGGATGAACGTCAAGCGCGTGCCCCATGGTAAGAATATCGATCAAATGCTCCTCGACGGCGAACTCGACGCCTCGCTCTATCCCGAAACCCTGCCGTCCATGCGCGCCGGCAATCCCAAAGTCGCGCTCTTGTTTCCCGATCCGAAAAAAGCCGAGATCGACTACTACAAAAACGGCGGCCACTTTCCGATCATGCACACGGTGGTGGTGAAGAATGAGATTTTGAAAGAACATCCCTGGGTCGGCATCAGCCTGGTGCAGGCCTTCGAGCGCGCCAAGCAAATCTGCTACACGCGTAACAGCGACCCGCGCAGCTTCGCCCTGGTCTGGGTGCAAGATCTCATGCGCGAGCAAAAAGAAATCTTCGGCGCCGACCCCTGGCCCTATAACCTTGACGACAACCGCAAGGCCTTGGAAGCGGTGATCCGTTACGAGTTCGAGCAGGGGATGATTAAAAAGAATCCTAAGGTGGAAGAGCTGTTCTTCGCGCCGAGCTTGGAAAGAATTCAGCACTACGTGTAGCTATTCCAGAACGTTTCCGGATAGTCGGATCATCTCGGTCCGTCATTCCCGTGAAAACGGGAATCCAGGTTCATTCGCAAGGTAGAAGTTTCGGAGGGCCTGGATTCCCGCGTGCGCGGGAATGACGAATTGGTGAGGCGGTTAAGCTAACTGGGACTTCGCGTCTTCGCTTGCTACCCTGACCTCTGGAAAGATGAATTCCTCAATACTGGCATTCTCCATGCCATAGCGTATCAGTTCATTGACATCCAACTTCGCCTCGTCCGCCACCACGTCGTCGAACCTCGCCTTGGTCGCCGGATGTTTGGGCACAAACAGCTGGCAGCAGTCCTGGTCGGGCACCGACGAAATATCGAAGGTATCGATGCGCCGGGCTTGGTCGACGATCTCTTGCTTGTCCATGCCGACTAACGGCCGCAGGATCGGGATCTGCACGGCTTGCTGAATCACCGTCATATTGTCCAATGTCTGGGAAGCTACCTGGCCGACGCTCTCCCCGGTGATCAGCGCCTTGGCTTTTTCCTTGCGGGCGATCTTTTCGGCGATGCGCAGCATCATGCGCCGGTACAGGACCACGCGCAGCGGTCGCGCCACCGCGGCGACGATCTGACGCTGAATTTCGCCGAAGGGAACCAGATAGAGGCGCGATTGGAACTGGTGGCGGGTCAGGTGTTTCACCAGCTCGTGTACTTTGTCCTGGGAGGTTTTGTCCTGATAGGGCGCGCTGTGGAAATGGACGAAGTTGACCCGGCAGCCGCGCTGCATCATCCGGTAGGCCGCCACCGGCGAGTCGAAGCCACCCGAGATGAGCGACAGTAAGCGCCCGCTGGCGCCCACCGGCAAGCCGCCAGGGCCGGGCAATTTGTTGAAACCGAAAAACGCGTCTTTGGGCAAAACCTCGACGAAGACGGTGAATTCCGGGTTGTTGAGGTCCACCCGGGCGCCGGATTTTTCTTGCACGGCGGCGCCCAATTGCCGGTTGATCTCCACTGAGTTGAGCGGGAAATTCTTATCGCCGCGCTGGGTGTCGATGCGAAAGCTCGCGAAGCTGGCGCCGTTCAAGCCGGCGAGGATTTGGCCGCGCAATTCTTCCATATCGCGCTCGGCGCGCCGCACCAGCGAGAAGTTGGCGATGCCGAACACGCTCGACATCCGTTTGATGATGATCGCCGGATCGATTTCGTTCTTGAAGGTCAGCAGCAAGCGCGCATGGAGGCTGCGGATCTCCTTGGCGCCCAGGTCCTTGACCGAGGCCAGGATGTTGCGCTTGAGCATCTCGGTGAAGTACGCCCGGTTGCCTTTTTTGAGTGCGATTTCATGATAGCGGATCAAAACGGAGTCCATAGAGGAGAACTAACAAATTCATCCGGCTTTTGCATGCCGTCGGCCCTGTGGTAGTATCGACCAACCGTGAACCCCAGGAGTGAGCGATGAGCAATTTTAAGAAGCTGGCCGATGCCATGAGCTTTTCGGCTGAGAAGATGAAAAAAAATGGCCTCTTCGAGACCGAACATTTTTTCTGCGACACCTACTGTTTCGAGCCCGGACAGGAGCAGAAGCCGCACACCCACGCCCATGAGGACAAAGTTTATTACGTGCTCGAAGGGCGCGGCGCGTTTACCGTCGGCGCGGAGGAGCGAGAACTGGGAGCAGGGGAGATCGCCCTGGCGCCGGCCGGCCAGAGCCATGGCGTCGCCAATCGCAGCCAAGCGCGGCTGGTGACATTGGTCTTCGTCACGCCCAAACCGCATCAATCAACCTAGCATTTCGCGATCGGGGTATGAACCCCGCTCGCGACCAAAGGGGATGCTCGCCCCCTTTGGAAACCCCATTTAGTTGTGCCCGCCGAAAGCAGCGGGGAATATTAGATTAAATCCCATGACACCCGAACAAACAGCGGTCGCCAAGGCCAACGAGAGTTTTTACCACGCCTTTGAAAGCCTCAAGATCGAGGCGATGGAACAGGTCTGGTCCAAGGAGGCCGATATTCAGTGCGGCCATCCGGGCTGGCGCATCCTGCGCGGCTGGGGGCCGGTGATGGAGAGCTGGAAACGGATCTTTGAAAACACCCCGTCCATGCAGTTCACCCTGACCGATGTGAATGTTCACATCAGCGGCGAGATTGCCTGGGTAACGCTCTATGAGAATCTAAACAGTTCCATCCAAGGGCAAAATTTCTCGGCGGCGATCTTGACCACCAACATGTTTCAAAAAAGCGCCGACGGCTGGCGCATGATCCTCCATCTCGGTTCATCGGTGACCCAGGGCGCCGATCAAGAAGAGAGCAACACAGTTCACTGATCGCTCACCCCCCCTATCGGTTAAATGAACGAGCTCACTGGCAAATCCGCCATGGTCACTGGAGCGGGCCGGGGCATCGGCCGCGCCATCGCCATCGCCCTAGGAAAAGCCGGTTGCGCCGTCACCCTCACTGCGCGGACGGAAGCCGAACTTCACAACGTCCAACAAGAAATCCTAGCCGCCGGTGGCAAAGCCGTGGCGCACCGAGCCGACCTCACGCGCGACGACGATCTCCATCCGCTGATCGAGGCTTGCGGTCCGGTGGACTTTCTCATCAACAACGCGGGTTGGGGTAAACGCGCCTCGGTGGTTCGTTCGCGGGTCGACGATTGGGATCAGACCTTTCGCTTGAACCTGCGCGCGCCGATGATCCTGGCCAAGGAACTCCTCCCAGCGATGATCAAGAAGGGCCAAGGCGCGGTAATCAACATTGGTTCGGTGTCGGGCAAAAGCGGCGAAGCCAACGGCGCCGCCTATTCGGCATCGAAGTTCGGGTTGATCGGCTTTACCCAATCGCTATACGAAGAAGTCCGCGAGCATGGCATCAAGGTCGCGGTGATCTTGCCGGGCTTTGTCGACACGCCGATGATTCCTCCGGTGAAGCATCTAGACCGAGGCAAGATGATCCAAGCCGACGATGTGGCTGAAGCGGTGCTCTTCATTCTGAACGCGCCGGCAACAGCCTGTCCGGTCGAGATCACAATCCGGCCACAGAGATCGCCTTACAAGTGATACGTTAATGACTGGAAAACTAAGAGAAGGGTGGATCTAAAAGACCGAGTCTAAGGGAGTGGAGCTGGAATCGAGACGTTTAAAGGCTCTGCGAAGTAAAGTTTACATAATATATCTTATCGGACATTGGGTATAGGCGTCATTATTTAGCCGCTGGAGCTGGTGCCGCCTTGGCACTCTCCAGTTCAGCAACCTTGCCGCTGACAACCGAACCCGGTTGATCCTTCACATAATCTTTGTAAGCCGTTAGTGCCCCAGCGACATCACCGGACTTTTCCAAACAGCGTGCTTTGCCGAGCAAGGCTTCACCTTGTCGCGCACCGGCGATCTTGTGTGCTTCGTTATAGGATTCAATCGCTTTACCGCAGTCGTTCTTTTGCTCGGCGGCGCTGGCCAGAGTCATCAATGCCAACTGGCGGTACAATGTGTCAGGTCGGCTCGCGGTCACGGCTCGTTGGCCGGCGTTCATGGCTTTGTCTAGTTCACCGAGCGCGATATGACTATTGGCCTGATATAGGTGGGCCAAGCCGGCGTAGCGCGACCAACGGTATTGCTGGACCTTTTCCAGTGCGGTCAACGCTTCGCGATACTTCTCGCTTTGATAGAGCGCCGTGGCGTTGGTAAATTCTGCGGCCGCAGCGGCGTTTTGCCGCTCTTTGAACAGCTGCCAGCCGATAAGCGCGCAGCCGATCAATACCAGCGCGCCGATAAACGCAAAGACCAGATTCTTGTGCGATTGGAAATATTCCAGTGCCTGATCCGTGGTCACCTGGAACCAGTCAGGCTGACGAATTTCTTTGCGGGTGATTCTTCTAGTTTGAGTCGTAGCCATTGGATTTCTTGAGCAATTACAATTCTTAAGGAAAACTTGAGAGCGCGATTGTGGGCAGCTCACTACTGTTTGTATTTGAAGTCGTCGGGGGTCATTTTTTCCAGGATCTCGCCCCATTTTTCCTGGGACACATTAGACACGTTTTCCACCGGCATTTCCTTGGACTCGTCCTGCTGCAAGACGCTGGAGGCTTCGAGCACCGTCTTGGCGACGTAGATTGGACACTTGGCGCGTAGCGCCAAGGCGATGGCGTCGCTCGGACGAGAGTCAAGCATGAGCTGGCGGCCGCCGGCCAGGGTTAAGTTGATCGCCGCGTAATAGGTATTTTCCTTGAGCTCGGTGATTTCGATGGACTCTACCGCGCAGCCGACTTCGCCCAACAAAGTTTTGAGTAGATCATGGGTCATCGGCCGGGCCATGCTGATGCCCTCGATCTCGGTGGCCATGGCGGTGGCTTCAAGAAGGCCGATCCAGATCGGCAAATTAAGTTTGTTCTCGGTGTCTTTCAAAATCACGATCGGCGTCTTGGTCACTGGGTCCAGCGTCAATCCCCCCACCGACATTTCGATGCAATCTGGTTTCGCGCTCATGGCCTATCCCCTTCTTGCTGGGATGATATCGCAGCATTAGCGCACAACGGCTCGCCGAGCAACGAGTTGGCGGTGGCGCCGGTAATCCGAACCTGGACGAACTCACCGATCATCGTCGCGGAGCCGGTGAGATTGACGATGCGGTTGGCGCGACTGCGGCCCATGACTTGATCGGCTCTCAGTTTGGACATGCCATCGACCAGCACTTCTTCGTAGCCGCCGATGCGCTGGCGGTTTTTCGCCAGGGATATTTCGCGCTGCAAGGTTTGCACTATTTTCAGGCGATCCTTTTTCACGTCAAGCGGAACATCGTCGGGATAAATTTTCGCGGAGACGGTCTGCGGCCGCGGCGAATAGTTGAATGAGTAGATGTCATCGTACTCCACCTGCCGCAGCAATTCTAGCGTCGCTTCAAACTCGGCGTCGGTTTCGCCGGGAAAACCGACGATGATGTCGCTACTCAAGGCGACCTCTGGACAGCGCTCCTTCAGGCGATAGAGCCGATCCAAATACTCCGCCTTGCTATAGCCGCGCCGCATGCGCGTCAAAACCGAATCCGCGCCGGACTGCACCGGCAAATGGAGATGCTCGCACAGGTTGCCCAACGTCGCGAACGCCTCGATCAGCTCCGGCGACAGATCCTGCGGATGGGAGGTGGTAAAGCGAATGCGCCGCAGGCCGTCGATCTGGTCGACCCGCGCCAGCAGTTGGGCAAAGCTCAATTCGCCCACCGTGAGCTTGCCGTAGGAGTTGACGTTTTGGCCGAGCAGCATGATTTCTTTGACGCCATGGCGCGCCAGGGACTCGATCTCGGCCAAGATTTTTTCACTCGGCCGGCTCACTTCGCGGCCGCGCACATGGGGCACGATGCAGAAGCTGCATACTTTGTTGCAGCCTTGCATGATGGTCACGAACGCTTTGACGCCGTCCACCTGGGTGCGCAGCTCGCCGTCGTCCATGTAGGCCGGATCGCGGTAAAAAGCGGTCTCCACCGGCCGCGCCCGGCCGCTTTCGACCTGCTCGATCATCTCCGGTAATTTATGAATGTTGTGGGTGCCGAAGACCAGATCCAGATGGGGGATGCGCTTTAGCAGATTCTCCCCTTCCTGCTGGGCGACGCAGCCGCCGACGCCGATGATCACGCCTTCGCGATAGGTTTTGAATTCCTTCCAGCTACCCAGCGCGCTGTAGACTTTTTGCTCGGCTTTGTCGCGCACGCTGCAGGTGTTGAGCAACAGCACGTCGGCGCTGTCGATGCGGTCGGTCTGGACATAATCCTGGCGCGCCAGCACCTGGGCGATTTTTTCCGAATCGTACTGGTTCATCTGGCAGCCGTGGGTCTGGATGAAAAGTTTCTTCGGCATAAGGTTACGGCACGATCAAATCGACAATCTTATAGAGTTGGTTGATGCTGCGGCATTCCTCGGCGATATGGCAGTGCGGCGCGTAGCGCGGCATCTCGCTATCGCCGATGCCCCAGGTCATGCGGCTCTCCGGGTTGAGCCAGATGAGCTGCTTGGCCTTCTGTTTAATTTCGCGCAGCACCCAGTCGTTGGGGCGGTTATAATTATTGCGCCCATCGCCGATGATCAGAACCGTGGTCTTGCTGGTGATCGACGGTAAAAAGTTGCGGTGAAATTGCTCGAAGGCGCGGCCGAAGTTCGAATGGGAGAAGACATCGATGACATCGCCCTTGAGAGCGGTCTCGACCGCAGTCTGGATGTCATGTTCCTCGAAAAGCTTGGTCACTTCGCCGATCTCGGCGACGAAGACGAAGCTGCGCACTTTAGCGTAAAGGTCCTGGATCGAATAGACGAACTGCAACATGAAGCGCGAGGCGTTTAAAACTGAATCCGAAATATCGCACAGCACCATGACCTGCGGTTTGGTCTTTTTGCGCCGGTCGAGCTGGATCAAAAATGGCACGCCGCCGTACTGCATGTTTTTGCGCAGGGTCGCTTTGATATCGAAGCGGCCGCGGGCGGCCTTTTTGCGCCGCACTGACAGACGGTTTTTAAAGCGCTGGGCTAGGCGCGCCACGGCGTCGTTCATGCGCCGGATGTCATCTTCTGTGTAAAACGAAAAACTCTTGTCCGCCAAGGCGCTGCGTTGCGAAGTGTCGCGCGGTTCGCCGCCGTGTTTGCGCTGTTCCTGCTGGATGATCTCGCGCAACAGCCGGTTCAAGTCGCGCATGCGCTCGTCCAGGTAGCGCATGACGTTTTGCAGATCCTCGCCGTTCTCGCCCAACATTTGCAGCATGCCGCGGAAGCGCTCGATCTCGCTCTGCACCCGGTCGAGCCCCAAGCGCATCATCATGCGCGTGTAGGGGGTGTGGCGCAGGCTGTCCGGCGTGCCGTCTTGGGCTTGCTGCTGCATCGCTTCACGCAGCTGGCGTTCGAGCTCGGCGCGGTTGTTGTTGAGCAGCGCCTTGGTGAGGTCGGAGAGATCCCCTTCCATTTCCTTTAGAAGTTTTTGGATCTGCTCGAGCATTTCCTGAAACTTTTCCGGCGTCAGCCCCAACTCCTCCATGATCTTGCGATCGATGGCGTCCAAAGCCTGACCGATGCCGAGGAAAAAATAATCGAATAGCTCGTCGAAGGGTTTTTGATCGCCGGTGCGCTTGATCAAGGTGGTGCGCAGGGCGTTGCGGAACATTTGCGGGTCGGCGATGCCGATCAGCTCCAGGGCGCGGAAGGCGTCCATGTTTTCCGACAACGACACCCGGATGCCGTTGCGGCGCAACACATTGGCGAACTCGATAACCCGCGCTTGCATAGTCTTGGGGCGAACCGCTGGCTGGCGGTTAATGCAAATGATCCTTGTCGTCGCCGGCGGCGGGATTGCGCGCTTGCTTCTCGGCCAGATAGCTTTTCAATTCCTGGTGCGCCTTGCGGATATCGGCCTCGTACTTCATCAGCGCCGCCATGGTCTGCTCGACCAGTTCGTTGTCGAGGTCTTTGATATTCAAAAGCGTCAGAGCGCGCACCCAGTCGAGGCTCTCGCTGATGCTCGGGGTCTTTTTCAAATCGAGCTTGCGCAGACGGTGCAGCAAGCGCACCACTTCGTCGGCCAGCTTGTCACCGACGTTGGGCACCTTGAGTTTGATGATTTCTTTCTCGCGCTCGGGATCGGGGAAGTCGAGAAACAGATGCAGGCAACGGCGCTTCAGGGCGTCAGAGACTTCCCGGCTATTGTTGCTGGTCAAAACCACCAGCGGAATATGCTTGGCTTTAAGCGTGCCGATCTCCGGCACGGTGATCTGAAAGTCGCTCAGCACTTCGAGCAAAAACGCTTCGAACTCGGAGTCCGACTTGTCGATCTCATCGATCAGCAGCACCACCGGTTTTTCCGACAGGAGCGCGCGCAAGAGCGGCCGCGGCAGGAGAAACTTGTCGGAGAAAAACACCCCATCCTGTTTGGCGACCTGATCGACGGCTTCTTGCAGGGTCTTGGCGCCCTGGAGGATTTCGCCCATCTTGTCCTTCAAGATTTGCGTGTAGAGCAGCTGCTTGGCGTACTCCCACTCGTATAAAGCTTTGGCTTCGTCCAGTCCTTCGTAGCATTGCAGCCGGATCAGCTCCAAGCCCAAGGAATCGGCCAGCACCTTGCCGAGCTCGGTCTTCCCTACCCCCGCCGGCCCCTCGACCAGTAGCGGCTTTTGCAGCGACACTCCCAAGTAGACCACGGTGGCGACGTTTTTATTGCACAGATATTTCTGCGTGCCCAGGCCGGCGATCACTTCGTCAACGGATTGAAACATGGTTGCCCTTTCGAATTCATCGAAGCTAACACAAACAATATTCAACAACAATCAAGGCTTAGAAGCGGACGACGTAAACCTTATAAGTGCGACTCTCTTTTCGTCATACCCGCGAAAGCGGGTATCCAGGCGAGCACCGCGGTGAACAAACCTGGATTCCCGCCTGCGCGGGAATGACGGATTGAGCAGAATCAATCGCTCGCGTTCCTGGACCCTCCCATCGTGACAGGCGTGGACAAAGTACTCACCTTTGGGTAAATCATTAAAGCGTGTGCACCTTGGCGCTTTATCTAAATGTTTTTGACGCGATGCCATTGCTCGTCGCGGCCAACCGGGACGAGCACTTCGACCGGCCGTCGGCGCCGCCAGCCGAGATCGCCGGCGCGCCGCGCGTCGTCGCTGGGCGCGATCTGCGCGTTGGCGGCACTTGGTTGGGCGTCAATGAGCATGGCTTGCTGGTAGGAATTTTGAACCGGCGCCAGAACGAACCCGCCATTAACGCAAATTCCTGCCGCTCGCGCGGCCTCTTATGCATGGACCTACTGCAACTAAGTAGCGTCGCCGCTGGCGTTGAGTTTCTCGCCGGTCACAACCGCGTTTACAATCCCTTCACCGTGGTGATCGCCGATCGGCAAAGCGCCTGGGTTGGCTACAACAATCATGAGCCTAGCAGCCCGTGGTGAAAGTCGAGAATGAAGTGGGTAACCGAGGCGATGAGGATCGACAGGAAGAAGAGATCGTGTAGAGTTTATTGCATGGCGATGGGAAAACGAAAACACGAAGAGCAGAGAGGGATGTGGGTGGCGGTGAGC
>CAMDBU010000116.1 GCA_945889495.1 Syntrophobacter sp. SbD2
CGATTCCGAAACCAGCCCGCTTAAATCTTCCCCTGCGATCTCAGATGCTCGATGCGCTGGCGGACGATCTCGCCGATATCGGAGGTGTCGAGACCGTCGGGAATTTGAATCCCCTCGGCGCCCAGTTGGGTGAGTTTTTGATTGATCCCACTCAAGCTTGAGCGGATGCGCTCATGCTCTTGAAGGTATTGGCGGCAGGCGAGGATATTGTCGTCGACCTCTTCGATGCATTTGCTCAAGCGCCGGCTTTCCTGGCTGAACGACTGGCGGAGATGATCGACGTTGGCCTGAATGATTTGCTCTTCCACGGGGCGGATCTGTTTGGCGATCTCGCTCTTCATGTCTTGCAAGGCCTGGAGCAAGCGTTCGTATGATTGTTCTTCCCTCATGAGGTCCTCCGGCATCTGGATTCTAACTTCTCGGGTCGCGATGTAATGCTGCGCCAGGGTTTCCGACACCCGCCGCTTAACCAGCGTCAACGCCGCCTGGGTTTCGCGAATGCGCTCGTCCAACTGGGCGTCGTCGCCGATCAGTTTAGCCAACTGCTCTATCGGTGTGGTGGCGACTGTCATGGTTCGATGGTTTGGCACTGACCAGTTAGCGATCGGTCCGGCGCGCGTGACTTTTTCTATCCAGTCACGGGGCAAACTGCAAGCAGAGCGAAAGTCGCGCCAACGGTAGAAACAATGGGTACCGTCCGCCACGCCATCGCGCCAAAAAAAGGGCGCCCCCGTAGGTAGCGCCCTGAGACTGCACATCGCTGAAATACGAATTCTAGTTATCGTCGTTGATAAACGCGCAGGCAGCGAACACCGTGGTCCACAGGCCGTCTTTATTGCCGATGGCGGACTGGGTGATGTTGGAGGTGCGGACGATCTTTTCCGACATCTTGAACAACTGCTCGCGCTCGTCCCAGGCGGTGTCGGGGTTGAACTCGATGCCGAGGGTGGTCGCCAGCATGCTGGCGGCGAGATCCTCGGCGTAGTCGCCGGCCTTTTCGTCGGTTTCACCGAAGGAATGGTGCTCCGACAGATAGCCATATTGGCTCTCGTCCGACGGAATCGCCACGCCCACCGAGGCGGCGACCAAACGGTTGGGCTCATTGGTGCTCTCGCGGTCGTAGACGCTGAACACGACCTCGCCCGGACGGAGCAGTTTACTACCCTCTTCCTTGGATAAACGCTTGCAATAGGGCGGGAAGATGCTCGACACCAACACCAAGTTGCAATAGGCCAAACCGGCCTGGCGCAACGCCAACTCAAACGACGCCAGCTTTTCCTTGTGGACGCCGACCCCTTTGGTAAAGAAGCATTTTTTCGGAATCATGGTGCGCTGCTATAACATGAATGAAATATACTGACAAGAATTGGCGAGAATTTTTTTGCCGCGCGGCGCTCTATTCGACGATCAACAACAGCGCGCCGCCCTCCACCGTGTCTCCGGGCTTCACCTTGATCTCTTTGATTTCGCCGGTGATCGGACTATGAACTTCGTTTTCCATCTTCATCGCCTCGACGATCACCAGCCCCTGGCCTTTTTCGACCTGGTCGCCCTCGGAAACCAGCACCGCGATGATTTTTCCTGGCATCGGCACGACGACCTTCTGCCGCCCCTGGAGTTCAAGCCCGCCCTGAGCCCCGCCGACGCGCACGCGCCGCTCGTCCACCAGATTGATATGGTAGTTGCGTCCATCCACCAGCACCCGGTACTCGTCGTCGGTGTTGTCGACTTCGATCTCGAAGGAACGATTATCGACGATCAGCGAATAGTTGGTCCGGCCGGTCTTCTTGCCGTCGACGATAAATTCATTGCCGTCCACCGACACCCGGTAGACCGACTTGCCGGTCTCCTCGATGTCGACGGTAAACGTCTGATCGCCCAGTTTGCCGATGAACGCCATGAAAAAATCCTTAGAATCGAACCGCGAAAAAAACTGACAAGCGTGGAGTCATCCGGAATCTATTTCGTGCCTTTCGTATTTTTCGTGGTTAAAAATCTTAGTCCGAATTTTTCAACACACGGCACCGGGCTAGCGCCGCCAGCCGCGACTCCCCGGCGCCGCGGAACGGCGCAAGGACGCCCGCTGCTGGCGCCACTTGGACGGCTCGGCGGCCCCCTTGGCGAGTATTCCTAGCGTCCGCTCATGTTCGCCATGGAGCGCCGCAATAGCCGCCGAGGCCAGCGCGATCTCCTTATGCGGATAAACCTCTTCGTTGGCCTTGGGCTTGAATTCCTCGTCGATGAAGCCGGTATTGACGTCCCCCGACATGAAACGCGGATGGCGCAGGATCCATTGATGAAACGAAATATTGGTCTTGATGCCGCGCACTTGATACTCGCGCAGCGCCCGGCGCATGCGCAGGATCGCTTCGATACGATTCTCGCCCCAGGTGATCAGCTTGGCGATCATCGGATCGTAGTAGATCGGCACCTCGGCGCCTTCGTAAACGCCGTTGTCGTTGCGCAAGCCCAAGCCTTCCGGCAGACGCAATCCTTCGATGCGGCCGGGGCAAGGCATGAAATCGCGCTCGGGATCTTCGGCGTAAATCCGGCACTCGATAGCGTGGCCGGTCTGGGTGATATGGCGCTGGCGCCAGGGCAAGTAACCGCCGGCGGCGATTTCGATCTGTGCTTTGACCAAATCGATGCCCACCACCCGCTCGGTAACCGCATGCTCGACTTGCAAGCGGGTGTTCATTTCCAGGAAATAAAAATTCTGCTCGCTGTCGAGCAGGAACTCCAAAGTCCCGGCGCCGACATAACCCACCGCGCGGGCGCCTTGAATGGCGATGCGGCCAAGGCGCCGGCGCGTGCGGTCTTCCAAGCCGGGTGCCGGCGATTCCTCAATGACTTTTTGATGGCGCCGCTGGATCGAACACTCGCGGTCAAAGAGATGAATCACCCGGCCATAACTGTCGGCCAGCACTTGAATCTCGACATGGCGCGGTTTGACGATGAACTTTTCGACATAGAGCCGCGGATCGCCGAAGGAGGAACTGGCTTCGGAACCGACGGCGCGATAGGCCGACACCACCTCGCGCCGCGAGCGCACCAGCCGCAACCCCTTGCCGCCGCCGCCAGCCACCGCCTTCAACATGCAGGGGTAGCCGATCTGCTCCATGGTCTCCAACACTTCCGCTTCGGAAGTGAGGATGCCGTCCGAGCCCGGCACCACCGGCACGCCGGCCGCTTTCATGATCTGGCGCGCTTTTACCTTGTCGCCCATTTGATCGATGACCTCAGGCGACGGACCGATGAAGACGATGCCTTCATCTTTGCAGCGCTGGGCGAACTTGGCGTTCTCGGCCAAAAAGCCGTAACCCGGATGGACCGCCTCGGCGCCGCTTTTTTTACAAACATCGATTATCCGATCGATGACCAGATAGCTCTGCGCCGACGGCGCCGGGCCGATCAGATAAGCATAATCGGCGTATTTGACATGCAAGGACTCGCGGTCGGCTTCCGAGTAAACCGCGATGGACTCGATGTCAAGTTCACGGCAAGCCCGCGCGATGCGCACGGCGATCTCGCCGCGATTGGCGATGAGGATTCGTTTAAACATGGCGGAAGGCAACAGGCAGCAGGCAACAGGCAACAGTAAAACCGCAACAGTCTGAAATCCGACTATTGCCTATTGCCTGTTGCCTTCTTCAGAGTGGAATATTCCCATGCTTCTTGGGCGGATTGTGATCTTGCTTGTTCTTGAGCATTTCCAAGGCGCGGATCAGAGTCGGCCGGGTGTCTTCGGGATAGATAATCCCGTCGACGTAGCCCGACTCGGCGGCTTTGAACGGGTTGGCGAAAGTCTCGCGATAATTGTTCACCAGATCGTCGCGCGCCTTGGCCGGGTCGGCGGCCTTCTGTAGTTCGCCGCGAAAGACGATATTGATCGCCCCTTCCGGCCCCATCACCGCGATCTCGCCGGTGGGATAGACTAGATTGACGTCGCCGCGCAGGTGCTTACTCGCCATGACGATGTAACCGCCGCCGTAGGCCTTGCGCGTGACGATGGTGACTTTCGGCACCGTCGCCTCGGCGTAGGCATAAAGCAACTTGGCGCCATGGCGAATGATGCCGGCGTATTCCTGCTCGGTGCCGGGCAAAAAGCCGGGCACGTCGACAAACGTCACGATCGGAATGTTGAAGCAGTCGCAAAACCGAACAAAGCGCGCCGCCTTCACCGAAGCGTTGATGTCCAGACAGCCGGCCAAATGATTGGGCTGGTTAGCGACGATGCCAATAGACCTGCCGCCCACATGGGCAAAGCCGATGAGAATATTGCGCGCGAATTCCGGCTGGACTTCGTAGAAATAACCTTCGTCGACCACCGCGGCGATCAACTCTTTCATGTCGTAGGGACGGTTGGGATTGTCGGGGATGATATCCTTCAACCGCTTGTCGCGCCGCAAGGGATCGTCGTTGCTCGGCCGGAACGGCGGATCTTCCTGATTGTTGCTGGGCAGGAATCCGAACAGATCGCGGATCATCAACAAGCATTCTTTTTCGCTGTTGGCGGTAAAATGCGCCACGCCGCTCTTGCCAGTATGAGTTTCGGCGCCGCCCAGATCTTCCTTGGTCACCTCTTCATGAGTCACCGTCTTGATCACGTCGGGACCGGTGATGAACATGTAGCTGGTGGTCTTGCACATGAAGATGAAGTCGGTGATCGCCGGCGAATAAACCGCGCCGCCGGCGCAGGGTCCCATGATCGCGGTGATCTGCGGCACCACACCCGACGCCATCACATTGCGCTGAAAGATATCACCGTAGCCGGCCAGACTGTCGACGCCTTCTTGAATCCGCGCGCCGCCCGAGTCGTTGATGCCGATCAACGGCGCGCCGTTCTTGATCGCCATGTCCATGACCTTGCAGATCTTGTCGGCCACCACCCGGCTCAAGCTGCCGCCGAAGACGGTGAAGTCCTGGGAGTAGACATATACCAGCCGGCCGTCGATGGCGCCGTAGCCGGTGACCACCGCGTCGCCCAAAAATTTTTGTTTGTCGAGACCGAAGTCGGTGCTGTGGTGCGTGCGCAAGCGGTCGATTTCGACGAAGCTGCCGCTGTCGAGCAGAATGTCGAGCCGCTCGCGCGCCAAAAGTTTGCCTTGCTCATGCTGCTTGGCGGCGCGATCGGCACCGCCGCCAGCTTCAGCTTTGTCGTTGAGTTCGCGGAGTTTGTCGAGATTGTTAGCGATCGTCATCGAGAGAAATTCCTTAGACGCGAAAGCAAAATGGTTTCGCCAGCGAGTGGCGTGATCATAACAAAAGTTCCTACCCTGTCAACCGAATCGCGCGAATTCACGAGGAAAAACTTGCAGTTCCAGATCCAACTTGTTAGCGTGAACGAGCTCTCAGAAACCTCTCATCAACGCGAAACGAGGCGAACCAACGATCATGTTCGAAGCCAAAACCAAATCGCAAATTCCCGCCAGCGGATCGGCGCCCCAGCCGCTCCAACTCAAACCCAATCAGGCGATCTTGATGTACGCCGCCAGCGAAGGCGACAGCAACATGCTCTACGCCACCGGCTTTTTCGTCCCCGATCCATTTATTTTCTTCGAGCACAAAAACCATCGCCATATCGTCATGAGCGATTTGGAAATCGATCGCGCCAAAAAGCAGGCCCAAGCCGATCGGGTCCTGTCGTTATCCTTGTATCAGAAAAAACTCCGCAAGCTCGGCAAAGCGCCGGCCGCGCCCATCGACATCGTCGATTTGATCTTCCGCGAGCGCGGCATCCGCTCGTTAATTGTACCGGCGAATTTTTCGGCGCTTCTACTAGACCAGCTGCGCGCCAAAGGCTACAGCGTGCAGATCAAGCGCGACCCCTTCTGGCCGCAGCGCGAGACCAAGAACAACTTAGAAGTGAAACAGATCACCGAATCCCTGCGCATCGCCCGGTTGGGCTTGGAAGCCGGCATCCGCATGCTCAAGCGGACGACAACCAAGCGCGACGGCTATCTCTATCTCCACGGCATCAAGCTAACCTCGGAAATGCTCAAGACCGCGGTCAACACCACGATCATGGCCCAAGGCTGGCTGCCGAGCCACACGATCATCTCGTCGGGCAATCAGTGCGTCGACCCGCATCATGAAGGCACCGGCCCGGTCAAAGCCAACACGTCAATTATTTTCGACATCTTTCCGCGCTCGCAGCATAACGGTTATTTCGGCGATTTGAGCCGCACCGTGGTGCGCGGCCGGGCCTCGGATAAATTAAAAGAGATCTACGCCACCGTGCAGGCCGGCCAACAAATCGGCTACGAGCAGATCCGCGACGGCGTCAACGGCAAGGAAGTGCATCAAAATATTTTAGACATGTTCGCCGCCCGGGGCTTCCCGTCCGGAAGAATCAACGGCCGCATGCAGGGCTTCTTCCACGGCACCGGCCATGGTTTGGGCCTAGACATCCACGAACCGCCGCGCATCGCCCCCATCGACGCCGTCCTGCGCACCGGCCATGTGGTCACCGTGGAACCGGGGCTTTATTACATCGGCGTCGGCGGCGTGCGCTTGGAAGACGTCGTCCTGGTCAAACCTAAAGGCAACCGCAACTTGACCGACTGCCCGCAGTTCTTAGAAATTTAAATATGATGACCATGCTTCGTCCGGCTCAGCACATTCGAAAGGATTCGGCACTCATCGATTCTTTTCCCGTTCGTCCTGAGCCTGTCGAAGGACTCCGAAAACAAACTCTAGTAAACCGCTAATCGCAACCTATCGCGCTGGAGTTCGCCCATGACCACCGACCCGCGCGAGATCGCCGATCTCATCGCCGCCCTCGATCATCCCGACAAACCGACCATTCGCGCCGCCGTCGACAAGCTCGTCGCCTTGGCCGACTCCTGCGAAGAAACCCGCCAAGCTCTCAACCGCCGGCTCGCCGAACCCGATCACAAAAACTATTGGCCGGCAGCCTATGTTCTCGGCCATCGATCTTTTCCCTCCGCCCTAGTCATTCGCACGTTGCTCGCCGCCCTCGATCACCGCGAACCTGATATCCGTTGGGCCAACGGTTTGTTGCTTGTGCGCATCGCGCAAAGCGAAGCGGCCGTGATTCCGCTACTGATCGAACTGTGCGAGACCGGCAGCGCCAATCAGAAACGCATGGCGCTCTACTGCCTGCGCGATTTGGCGCTCAACGACGACGAAAGTCGCGGCGCCATGGTGCAAGCTCTAAATGATCCGGAGCCCTCCGTGCGGGTCGCCGCGGTGACCAGCTTGAAAGTGCGAACCGATGTCGACGCCGCGGTACGGCAAAAACTGCTGACGGTTTATTTGCAGGATAGCGACGACCGCGTGAAAAACGTCGTCGCCGTGACGTTGGCGAGCCTAGGAACGCCGGCGGAAGAATTCACGCGGGCACTGAATGAAGCGAGCGTGAGCGGCAACGGTCAAATCAAAAAAAGTGCCGAGGCGGCGCTTAAAATCCTACAAAAATAAAAAGGCCCGCTGCACTGGTCGCAAACGCAACCGATGCAGCGGGCCACTGCGGTGGCTGAGGGAGATTCCCAGGCTCTAGGCCCGAATCTCCATCAGAGTTTCCGCCTAGAGCCTAAGTCTCAGCCACCTCACAGCCAGTACATAAATCAATCATGTTTTGACCACCTCCTTTCCCTGCTGATGATTACTTTACGGAAGTGATTTTTTCCTGTCAATAAAATAATTGCGCGGAGCGAATTTTTTTAGATTCATTTCGCCGCGCCGGATGAACCCTATCGTCGCGCTATGGCAACTCCTCCAGCAAGCGGCCGAACCCTTTGGTAGTTTCATGGATTCCGAGAAACTTTAACGTCGCCCATACATCCGCCGGAACGTTGGTCAGGACGGTGGTCCGGAGATCGCGCTCGAGCGGCGCGATGGCGTTCAGGCAGTCCCAACCGGCGCCGAGCAGATACAGACAATCGGCGCCGCCGCTTTGGCGAAATAATTTCTTCGCCGCGCCGTAAATCACCTCCACCGGCACTTTGCCGACATCGGCGAACGGCACATCGATACCCTTCATCGCTTTGACTTGAAAGCCGGCGGTTTCGAAGAACTCGGCGAACTTGGGATTCAAATCGTCTCGGAAATAAGTCAGGCCGACCAGACTCTTGGCGCCAAGCGCTTGAAGCGCGTCGAGTTGGATCATGGTCGCGCTCTGTACTGGCGTGGCGTATTTCTCGCGCAGCTGCCGGGAGTTTTCCCGGTCGAATTCCGGACCGCGCAACATGAACGGCGGTGCGCCTTGCAACAAAACTAGATCGACATTCAACGCCGCCAGCTCGCCCACTCTTTGATCGGCGATGGTCAAGGCTTCGCGAAACTCTTTTTCCGTGCCACCGCTGATGCCGACATAACGCGGCACCACGCAGACACCGGCCGGCAAGAGCCGAATAAACGCTTCCAGCGGCCCCGGCCTGAAAGTCGGTTTGACCAAACCCACGGTGCCACGCCAACCGTACATATCGACCTCCCGCGCGCCCGACAAGCGCATCGATCTTGACGTTGTTTTAGCGCGCGCCTAGCGGCAACAGCGCCAACTGCGCCTTGCGTGCATAGTGGTTCGCCACCCGCGCCGGCAGCAGTCCATCCCTGGCTAGCGCGGTCGCCGCGCGGCTTACACAGTCGACATATTTCTTTCGGCTGAAGGACTCGCCAACTTTGAGCAGCCCCAAGCGCCGCCACGCCTGCTCGACGGTTTCGCGCTGATCGCGGTTGCCATTGCCATTCATGTCGACCAGTTTGCCGCGAGCGTCGAGCGGTTCGAGATTGACGCCGTCGAAGGCGGCGAAGTTGGTTTCCTGACTGCCGCGCAAACTATCGCCCAGCGCTTCGGGGGAAATATGGTAGACGCCCAGCGGGCAAGCGACCTCCGGCAAAGCCACCGCTTCGTTCCTGCCGCCCAGCGCAGGAATTTCCGCGCGCGACGGCGGCGGCGCTTTGCCAGCCACAACCCATTGATCCAAACGGTCGACTAAAGCATCCATGACACCGCCTAAATCCAGCGCCTGGGCGATATGATCGTTGCGCGTCACCAGGCCGGCGTCGATATGCGCCAAGCCCTTGATCTCATAAACGCGATGTTTGTCCGCCAAGCCTTTTTGTTTGAGCAGCACGGCATTGTCGCGTTTCTTTTTCAGACTGCCATCGCCTTCGCCGGCATCGAGCTCATGAGAAATATCGATTTGCGGCACGAAGCGGCGCTTGTCATCGTCACTGGCGAGAAGTACATCCTTGCCGTCGACCAGCATGACCGGGCGAAAGTCGCCGCCGCCTGTGTCATCCAAGATAAAGCCGTCGAACATCGCACTGCCATCGTCGTCGCGGTTGAAACCGCTGTGGTACTGCACGACGCGGCCGAGGAACGCGCCGGCGGAGAAGCCGTAGTAAAAAGTCTTCGCCGGCTTGCGGCCGAGCTTGGCTTGCAGCATATTCTCCGCGCTCTTGGCGAAGCTGACGATGAAGCCGGCGTGGGTGCTGACGTTGACCTTGAGCGTCGAGCCGTCTTCGAGCGCCGCCGTGACATCGCCGCCGACCCGGTCAGCCGAGCGCAGCGTGTGTGCCACCGCGTAACCTTTGTCGATCAATAGGCCGGCGAAGCAGTTGATGTTGAGCAGCGCATTGAACTCGGCCTGGGGGTCGCGCGGCAGCAATGTGCCCACCGCGCCGTAGGAGCCCGCGCCATGGGCGGTGACGAACAGTTTTCCATTCCAGTGCTTTGGATCGGCGGGGAAGAGAAGCGACATGCCATGGCCGGTGGCGCCCTCGTAGCGGGCGGTGCCTTTGAATCGCTTGCCAGGATTCTCCGATTGGACGAATACGATATCCGGCGCGTCATTGAAATAATTGCCGCGCCGCCCGTCCTTCACCGCCCAGCCTTCGACGCTGCCGCTAATGCGCAGCTCCATGCGCTCGAAGACATGGCCTTGAACGCTGAAGACCTTTTGCTGCGACAGTACCCGGCAGTCATCCGAGCCGACAGCGCCTTTCTTGCCTGGAAGAATTTCCCCGCAAGATGGCAAGCCATCGAGCTTCTTCGCGCCCTTGGCCGCCGGCTGAGCCTGGACGGTTTGCGATATTAGCAGCAGTCCAACAATCACGGTATTGAGTCGCATTGATTTGCTCCTTGGAGCTATTTAAATCGGCACTTGCATGAGTGTTTGCCTGTAATATTACTTTACGTTTCCCATTGAAATTTATGCTTTAGTTCCAGCTCTTTATATCAGCTAAACACGGCACGGTAGTTTTGCCTAGATTGTTTACACTTACGCTGCGCAGCAATTTTCTCCAGTCCTTCAAGATCAAGCGGTTGCACGTCTGGCACTTGGCTTGCGGTAAGCGATGTTATAAGGGTCTGAACCAAGAAGATGAAACGTATCGCGGCATGGTTATTGGGATTTGTCATCGGCGGAGTCGTCACTCACGCGACCGGCAGCGTCCCGGTGAAATCTCTGAAAGCCGTGGCGTCTATGGATTCATCGGTAAACCATCGCCAAGGTCACGCGCACTCGGCTAATCGCCATACAGCTTTTTGATATACCCGCCCTGCTCCAGTTCCTTTAAATAACCAACATCGATGAAACTCTCCGGCGCCAAGCCGCGCGCCTTTGGCGCGCGGGTCGCCATCTCGTCCAGAACCATTTGAATACCTTTGATCGTCGGATAGGGCACCCGCGGCATCACCTTGACCGCGTAGTGCTGGTAGGTTTCTTCCAGAGCATCGGGGTCGGTCATGCGCGAGTATTTGCCGATCACTTTGGCGGCAAACGCTTTGTCGGTTTTGAAGCGGTGCAGCCCTTCCACATAAGCCCGCAGATAGCGCCGCATGGTATCAGGCGCGTCGCGCAGGAACGAACGGGTGGTCACCACGCCGGCGCCTTGGTAGTCGACGCCGATGGTGCTGAAATCGGCAAGCATGGGGTAGCCCAATTTGACCGCTTGCAGATGCAGCGGCGATGACAACAAACCGCCATCCACGGCCCCCGCCGCCAGGCCGGCGAGGGTTTCCGGCGAACCGCCCATTTGAATCAATGCTACATCGCGCTCGGGCTGAAGATTCCACTGGCCGAGCACATAGCGGATCATGAAATCGTCCGAGGTACCGAAGCGGCTGATACCGAGCTTCTTGCCCTTCAAATCCTCACGCCGCCTAATCTCCGGCTTGACCATGATCTTTTGTCCCGGCTTGTGATTGGGGCCGGCGAGCATGACCAGATCGGCGCCGGCAAGATTGGCTTGAATCACCGCCGGAATCGCAATTTCCGAGATCGGAATATCCCGCGCCAGCATCGCCTGGACCACACGAGAACTGCCAGCGATGTAAATCAACTCGACGTCGAGTCCATGCTTGTCAAACAGCTTGGCTTCCTTGGCCACCCACACCACCGCAATGGCGCCCACCGTGGTCGGATAAGCAACTTTGAGCTTGATTTGCCCAACTACCCACGACGGCCAAACCAACAAGGAAATTACCGACAACAAAAATGTCTTCATCGGTCCAACTAGAAACTAACCACTAGCAACTCAGAACTATTTCACGGATGCACATCTTCCAAAAACCAGTCCGTCGGAATCTCTCTACCGACGCGCGCTTCCCGCGCCCGCAGCAACACTTCGCTGCCCACCGCGGCAAACTGCAAACCCAAGCCGACGTTGTTGCAGAAGCAGCTGATGGCGTCCTCCTTCACTCGCCCCGGATGTTGGCCGTTGACCAGTTGAGAAATCTCCGGCAGATCCCAGATCGCCGTGTCTTCACGGGTGATCGGATGGTGCCACCCCTCGGCGACATCGGGGATCGACTGGGGATCGACGCCGATGGTGATCTGAAACGGTTTGGCTTCGTGCCAGTGAATGATCAGCGGATCGGCGCGTTTGTAGGTCAGCGCGTCGAGCTCGCAGGGCTTGACGCAGGAGACATGCTGGCCGGGCTGCAACAGCTCGCCGGGAAACAGCGCGGAGATGGAATTGGTCGTGCAAATAATCATGTCGGCGCCTTCGATCGCCGCAGCGGCGCTCGGTGCATCGATAAGTTCCGCCGTTACTTTGCCGCGCCATTCGTCGACGAACTTACGGCGCGACTCCGGCGTCGGGCTAAAGACGCGCACCTCTTTTAAGTCGCGCACCAGCGCCATGGTGACCAGATGGGCGCTCGCCTGCCAACCCGAACCGAGGAGCGCCATGGTGGTGGAATTTCTCCGCGCCAGATAACGCGCCGCGATGGCGCTGGCACCGGCGACGCGGAGCTTTTGCACGTAACCGTCAGGGAATATCGCCAAGGGCTCGCCGGTCTCGGTGCTAAACAGCATGATCAAACCGACATAGCGGTCGCCACCGGCCACCGGCAGTTTGTCCTTGCGCACGCCACCGGCCTTCTCGTACCACTTGACCACGCTGGAGTTGAGCCGCAGCGCGGCGATGCCGCGGTTGGGCAGCACACCGCTCATGGTTTTGTATTCGTAGAACTCGCCGGACTTGGTCGGACTAAAGACATCGTAGCGCGGCACCGTCGCGGCCATGCCGTTGCCGAGGTCGCGGTAAGCCTCTTCGAGCACGTCAAGACAAGCGCCCACCGGCAGAATTTTTTCGATGTCGTCGTTGGATAAGATCAGCATCATCCATCTCCTAAATGCATTGATCGGCGAATTACTCAGCCACATTTATGGCGGTCATATGGTATTTGCAAGGTCCGTAAAGTAAGAATGAATTTCTATCTACTCCCTTGACCGGATAACGATAAACCCATGCCCTCCGCTACGAACACTACCGCCGCTAGCCAATCGCCGCGCTTTTTCTACGGCTGGTACATCGTCGCCGTCGGTATTCTCGTCAACATCGCCGGCACCTTCGCCTTTTCCAGTACGCTGAGTATTTTTCTTAAGCCGATCACCGAAGAGCTGGGCGTGACTCGCGGCGCGTTTTCGCTGATTCGTACCTTCGAGATCGGCGTCGCGGCGTTCATCGTGCCCATGCTCGGTTCGTGGATCGATCGTCATGGCGGGCGCGGCGTGCTCGTGCTGGGCGTGTTGATGGAAGGCGCCGGTTTGTTGCTGTCGAGTTTGGTGCAGAGCTTTTGGCAATTCGTCGTGGTGCGCTGCACACTGGTCATCGCCGGGGAAGCGCTGCTCGGCTCTCTCGTCATCAACGTCACCATCGCCCAATGGTTCGTGCGCAAACGCGGCCGTGCCATAGGCATCGCCAACCTCGGCACCGGCATCGCCAAGCTGAGCATCCCCATCGCCGCAGCCTCGCTGTTCGTCCTGGTCGGTTGGCGTTACACCTGGGCGATCTTCGGCATCATCGCGCCGCTGCTGGTCGTCGCCCCCGCGCTGATCTTCGTGCGCCGCCAACCGGAGGATTTAGGACTGCGACCAGACGGCGATCCACCGACCGCCGCGATCCCGAAGCTCGGTGAATCGACAACCGACGATCAGCGAAAGCAAGCAGAGAACAATTCAGATAACGCGGTGTGGACCCGCGCCCAAGCACTCCGCCTACCGACTTTCTGGGTGCTGGTCGTCACCTTCGGCATCGCCAGCGTCGGTATCGCCGGATTGAACTTACATCTGTTTTCCTACGTCACCGACATCGGCTATACGCCCATCGTCGCCGCGTCGTTCATGAGCACCATCGCGATCACTCAGTTGGGCTCGTCCTTGGTCTGGGGCATGCTCGCCGATAAGTTCGACATCAAGAAAGTCTCGTCGGTGCAATTCTTGATTCAAGCCGTCGGCTTGATCGTCCTATTCACCAGCCGGCAAATTCATTTCACCTACCTGGGCTTTTTTCTCTACGGCACCGGTTTGGCCGGCAGCTTCGTACTGCGCGAACTGATCTGGGCTAACTTCTTCGGCCGCAATTCATTGGGCACCGTGCGCGGCCTGTCGATGCTCTTCTCCCACCTCTTCGCCGCCAGCGGCGCGCCGTTTTTCGGCTTTCTGCACGACCGTACCGGGAGTTACCAATTGTCGTTCACGATCTTTGCTTGCGCGCTGTTCACGTCGGCGTTTTTGGTCTTGTTGGCGAAGCGGCCGCCGAGCCCAATCGCACGGCTCTCAGCGAATAATAAATAGTCCACGGGTCAAGCTTCACCATGATGAGAAACAGCGAGCTACCGGAACTTTGCCCGATCGAGTGCGATATAGTACACTTCGATAACTGGTAAGAATGAAGTAACATCTCCTGCGAATGTGTAACTTGGCCGGAAAACACTAGCAAAAGGAGTTGCGAGTATGACATTTCCAATTGTCGTGGAACCGCGTGACGGTCAATTTGCAGCGTCGCTCGCAGGTATGCCGAGTCTGCTCGCCATGGGTTCGACACGCGCCGAAGCCATTGACGCACTAAAAAAGGAACTTGGACATCGCGTCGCGATCGGCGACTTGGTCTCCATAGATATCGAGACCATCGGCATCTCCGACTTGGCGGGTAAATACCAGGCGGACCCGACGTTGCGCGCGATTTGCGAAGAGGCTTACCGGCAGCGTGATCTTGACGGCCAGACATGATCGCTTTCGATACCGATGTCCTGACCGAGATCCTTCTCGGAGACACCCGCTTCATGGCCCGCGCGGCGGCGATACCGACCTACGATCAGTCTGTGCCGATTATCGTCATCGAAGAAATCATGCGAGGAAGATTGAATATCATCCGGCAGGCAGAAGCCGGCAAAACTTCCATTACGCTCCCACAGGCGTATGAGTTTTTCGCGGCGACCTTCGCTGATTTTCGCCGTCTCCAAGTATTATCGTACGATGAGCAAGCAGAATCTCACTACCAGAAATGGCGGCAGTCCGGAATCCGCCTATCGACCCATGATCTGCGCATCGGAGCAATTTGCGTTTCTCATAGTGCGAAATTAATCTCTCGCAACCGTCGGGACTTTGCACGTATACCGGGGCTAGATGCCGAGTTCTGGGAATGATGGAGGCGGTAATCGATCTCGCTCGTGCCTGCCGCGATGCTCCGTCCTGCATGATCGCTTTCTGCGCGCCATGCACGTCGGCGGTTTTGTTCTGATTGGCGCAACCGCCACGGTTCCCCACCAACAGGAAACCCATAACGCCAAACCTGAAACCAATTCAATCAATCCCCACAAACAACTCTTCCGCCGTCAACCGCCGCTTGGACAATCCCTGCTCATGACTGTAGAGCGCAAACCGCTCGATATTCTTCCGATTCGCTTCCAAACCGTTCTTCCACGGATCGAAGCTGCATAGCTGATTCTGGCGTTCCAACTCGCGCCTTCCCCACATCACCATGGACCAGTTGGGGTCGACCCAGCGTTGGGTGGCGCGTTGGCGGGCTTGTTCGAAGATATCGAACAGCGCGCGCGGTAGCGCTGGATGTTGCTGGGCCAGCTCTTTCTTGTAGGCCAAGACATGCATGATCGGGAAGTAGCCTTCTTCGCGCAGATAGCGCTCTTCTTCGGCCTGCGGATCGGCGAACAGGCGGGCTAAGTTCTTATCGCCGTCGCGGAACGGTTTGGGCAGGCGCGACACGAACATCGCCTGGATTTTGCCGTCGACGAATTCCTGTTCGATCTCGGCCATGCTGCCGCGCGTTTCGATTTTCAAATCCTTGGGCAGTTCGACGTCGACCACTTCCTTGCCCGGCGTGATCCAGGTTACCGACTGGCGGTCGACACCGTAGAAATGTGTCAGATCGCCCTTGGCGCGCACGCCTAAAGTATTTTGATAACCGCTCAGACCGATGCGCTTGCCGGCTAAATCTTTCGGGGACAAAATGCCGCAGTTGACGTTCTTATACATCTGCGACTGGCTGAACAGACGGCGCGGAAAGACCGGCACGGCGTGCACCGGCATGCCTTGATCGATGGCGATGCAGTAGGACGAGAACGACAGCTCGGCGGCGTCGAACTCGAAGTGCTGCAAGAACCGTTCATGCCTGCCCTGCTGTGGGTCGCACTCGATGTACTCGATGTCCAGGTCGGGGTGTTGGATGCAGCCTTCCAGCAAGGGCGCATGGCGGTCATAGGAGCCCAGAGCCAGGGTGATTTTCGCTTTGGTCATGGCTAGATGGATTATCGAACCGCGCCAGCTTCGTCAACGCATGCCTGTGAATTATCCAAAAACAAAACGGCCTAAGCACATCGCTGCGCTTAGGCCGTTTGAAGTTGGCTAACAAGTTATCTGCGACGAAAGATTCTATGACTCGCGCTGCTTGATCTTTTCCAGCAAGCCCTTCACCGAAGTGCGCGCGATCTCGCGCTCGAATTGCGAGCGAAAATTGCCGACGATGCTGACATGCTCAATGACCATGTCGTAGACCCGCCACTGGCCGTTTACTTCATGTAGGCGGTAATCGATGGAAGTGTCGGACTTGCCGCCGACAACCAGCGATTCGACATTGGCGTAGCCGCCGTCCATGGTTTCTTTTTTGTAGACGACTTTCTCGTCGCCGGAAGCACGCACCGTGCGGCCGTAGGTCACCAACAAACGATGGGTCAAGCCATCGACGAACTCAGCCTGCTCCGCCGGCGCAAGCGCCTTCCAATGGGGCCCCAAAGCGCGTTTGGTCAATTCAGCGAAGTCGAACCGACCATGGATGAGTTTCAACGCTTTATCGGGCAAACCGGTGGTGCGCAATTCGGACACCGGAGTATTGACCAAGATTGTTACGAACTCGTTGAGGGTCGCGCTAAGTTGCGCTGTGGCATCGCCAGCCAAACTTCGCCCCGGCAATAGCGACAAGGACACAAACAGCATCAAAAGGCTTAGTCTTCTCATAAATTATGCCCAGCTCCCGTCAGAAAAGCAGTTTATTTACCATAGGTCTCTGCTTAGACGCAAGAAACGTACAAAGGATTCGCCGGCAAACCGCCAATTCTCGCGCAATCTCGCTGGCTTGTGCTGAGCGAAAAATTCTTTAATATCGCCGCTAAAATGCCAAGCGAGGTTAATTTGTACTATTTTGCTTACGGCTCAAACTTAAATTGGCCGCAGATGCAGCGGCGCTGTCCGTCGTCGAAGTTCGTCAGCATTGCCAAACTGCCGGGCTACGAGTTCGGCATCACCCGCCACTCGCGCCTGCGCGATTGCGGCACGGCCAACGTTTTTCCGGTCAGCGGCAAGGAAGTTTGGGGCGCGGTGTACGAAGTCAGCGATGCCGACCTGGTGGTTATGGACGGCTTCGAAGACGGTTACCACCGGGAAATCCTCTCGGTGTTCGCGCCTGACAATGGCAGCCAGCCGCTGCAAGTATTGGTCTACGTCGCCGCCATCGAGAAAAATGTTCCGCCGCCCAACCCCGAATACAAACGGTTGATCCTCGAAGGCGCTCGCCACTGGCGCATGCCCAACCCCTACATCGCCATGTTGGAGACGATCCAAACCGGCGGCTGAAGCGATTCACATCGATTAACTGCGCGACATTCGTTAGACATGCACTAGACCCTGGGATAGGATCGCGACAAATTCTTTCGCACGAAGGTCGCCATGCCTGAAGCCAACGATCTGCGCACCCAAGCCGCCACAATATTTCGCCACCCACGCACGCGCAAAATCGCCATCTGGTGCGCGGGTATCTTCGTCGCGCTCGGCGTGCTGCTCGGTCTGGCCGCGCCGCCGCTACTTCGCGGCAAGGTCGCCAGCGAGTTGTCGAAGACTCTGCATCGCCCAGTGACCATCGAGCAGATCAAGATCAATCCCTACACGATGACGGTGACGGTGCGCGGCTTTCTGATGAAAGAAAAGCAAGGCGACGCAGCGGCGCTGTCCTTCGACGAACTGTTCGTCAATTTGGACATCCGCTCGCTGTTTCGCTTGGCTCCGGTGATCCAAGAGCTGCGCTTGACCAAGCCCTACGTCAACGTGGTGCGACAGGCCGACGGCAAGTATAATTTCCAGGACCTGATCGACGAATTCACCTCCGGCCCCTCCGGGCCGACGCCGCGCTTCGCGCTCAACAACATTCAGCTGATCGACGGCAAGATCGATTTCGACGATCAACCCGAACAGACCAAGCATGCCATTACGGGGTTGAAAATCGGCGTGCCGTTCATTTCCAGTTTGCCGACCCATGTCGACATCAAGGTCAAACCGGAGTTGGCCGCGGTGGTCAATGGCGCGCCCTTCCATCTGATCGGCGATTCGACCACGCCGTTCAAAGACGCTCTTGAAAGCCACCTGAGCATCGATCTCGACAAACTGGAGATCGCCAAATATCTGAAATATTCGCCGGTGGCGCTGAATTTCCAAATCCCGTCGGGGCAACTTAATGGCAAAATCACCGCGAGCTTCAAGACAGCGCCGAAGAGCACACCGGTGCTCGCCCTGTCCGGCGCGCTGAACGTGAACGCGCTAGAGATGACGCACAAGAGCGCTGGGCCGCTGCTCAAACTGCCCAACTTCGACGTCGCGGTGGAAGCCTTCGAGGTCTTCGCCAACAAGTTGGCGGTCAAGACAGTCAAGTCGAGCGGTCTAGAAATCCATATCGCCCGCGACCGCAAGGGCGAGATCAATTTCGCCAATCTAGTCGCGCCATCGGCCAAGACCGCGCCGGCGCCGGCGAAGACCGAAGACGGCAAACCGTTTCTCTATCAAGTCGCCGAGATCGCCATCGACGGCGCGACGATTTATTTTACCGACGAACAACCCCAACGCCCTTACAAAACCCGCCTCGACAATGTCGCGGTGAAAGTTGCCGAGCTCAACAGCGAAGCCGGCAAGAAAGCCAACGTCGAACTGTCTTTCGAGACCGACGGCAAAGAAAAATTCGCCCACAGCGGCACGCTGCAACTGACACCGCTCCTGGCCGAAGGCAAGCTCGATATCCAGGCGCTACGCGCCGCGGCGCTGTCGCCCTACTATCAAGACGCGCTCGCCGCCGAAGTAAAAGACGGCGCGCTCGATCTGGCGACCCAGTACAGCTTTGAGGACAAAGCCGGCCAGCCGGACATCAAGCTCACGGGTTTGAATGCCAACCTGCGCAACTTCCGCATGGAGCTGGCCGGCCAACCGGAACCGTTGTGGCGCGCCGCTAGCTTGGCGATCAAAGACGGCACGGTGGATGTGGCGAAAAAATCCATTGTCATCGGCTTGGTCGAAGGCAAGGACGGCAATGGTTATATTCAGCGCGACAAAGACGGCAGCGTGAATTTCGCCAAAATCGCCAAAGCCACGCCGGCTGGAACTCCAGCGCCGGCGGCACCGAAAACCCAAAGTGCCAACGACGAATGGAAGATCGAAGCCAAGCAGATCGCGCTGGACCGCTTCCGCCTCAACGTCGACGACCGCGGCGTGCCGACGCCGGCGAAATTGAATCTGTCCGAGCTGTCGCTACGCGCCACCGATTTCTCGACGGTGAAAAACCGTCCGGCCAAAATAACCATCCGCACCAAGGTCAATAACAAGGGTGCGTTGGTCTTGACCGGCACGGCGATGGCGAACCCAGCGGTTGCCAAGCTCATTGTCGAGGGCCAGAACATCGAACTACTGCCGTTCCAGCCCTATCTGGAGAACCAAGTTAACTTTCTGCTCACCGGCGGTCAGTTGGCCACCAAGGGCAATCTGGTCTTCGACGCCAGCGGCGCCGGCCCAGCGAAGGTCAATTACGACGGCACCGTCGAGGTCGCCGACTTCGCGACCATTGAGAAAGCCAACTCGCAAGATTTGCTCAAATGGAAATCGCTCAGCCTGAACGCCATCCAGTTCAACCTCGATCCCTTCAAGCTCAACATCGGCGAGATCAATCTCGGCGATTTTTACTCGCGCTTGATTCTCGGCGCCGACGGCAAAATCAATTTGTCGAAGCTAGCGGCGCAGAGCGAAGAAACCAAACCCGACCCACCGGCGGAAAAAACCGCGGCCAAGGCGGCGGAACCATCCCCGGCCGCGCCCGCCGGCGGCGACAAAGCGATCACCATCGGCAAAATTAATTTAACCGGCGGCAACGTTTACTTCAGCGATTGTTGTAGCAAAGTGAATCTGTCAGGGTCTAACGGCAACGTGAATATGTCAGGGTGGAAGGATGACAACCCTGACGATGAGAGACGAGAAACGACTAGACATCATACAACGATCGTTACGTAATGAGCTGACGATGGTGGAAGCCGC
>CAMDBU010000117.1 GCA_945889495.1 Syntrophobacter sp. SbD2
CCAGAAGTTGACGCAACGCGTGTGGGGATTCGCAATAACTCCAAAACTTTGCCGTTCGCACATGAAAACACGAAACCCGCGTGTTGCGCTCAAAAATTAGCAGGCCGGGTTCTAAAAAAACGGGGTTTTCTGTCAGGCACTAATTAGGAAAAACGTCAACGGCAAAAATCGATAGCCCGCTTTGAGGATCATCGGAACCGAATTATTTTCGAGAACTGGGAATTCATACCCCTGGAAAATAAATAAAGGATAAACCGCGCCGCGTAGTCCCGCGGGATTGATACAACTTGCGGCAAAGATCGCCAATGCAAGCACTATGAGGATTTTCCAAGATTGCGGTTGTAATCGCCCTGGCTGCGAGCCATGGGCAGCCAGATCGACGAGGGACTGCAAAAGAAAAACTCCGACAATCAACCAGCCGATGATAAAATAAATATGCAGGTTGACCCAGACGAGCTGCAACAGCGGGAGAATCATCAGCCAACGCGCGCTGCGGCGGCCATGCTGGTAGTCCCACAGCAGATGGAGAAACAGGCCGCTCATCAGATAGCTGAACATCTCTGGTCTAATTTCGTAACGGGTGATCAGAATCGGCATGGCGACGATTGCCAATAGGACCGCCAACGCAAAGCTGCCGTAGAGCGTTGCCATTCTGAGGAAGATCCACAACGTCACCACGCTGACAAGCAGGAAAAATAGCGATAGCCCAGAGAAGCCAGCAAGCCGCTCAACCAGAAAATAGATCACACCGCTGCCCCAGGAGTGATTTATGAACGGATGATCCGGTGTCGTGTAAGCAAACAAATTGCTGTCGGAGACTAGGCCGCTCTGGAAGAAAAGTTCGCCATTTTTGAGGTAACGGCCAAGGTCAGTGGTGGTGAGATCGATCGGATGTGCGAGAAGGCCAGCGTAGATAGCGAGCAACGCTACGGTCAAACAAGCTTGAAAGCGCGCGCCGACCGGACGTGGCTCAAGCGCGACCGCCGCTGGTGCGGCTTGACGCCGCGCGGAATGTTTCTTGGCCATGAATCGATTACGCTAAATCAGGACGGACTCGATCTCCAAAAGGTTGCCCTGGGGCCGCTTCTGCTGCTCACGTTGTTTTTCGCCGGCTACGTTTTGCGGCCGACAGCCACGATGGGCTCCAATCAGATTTTCAAATCGTCCGGCGGCGTCACGGTGTAAACGTCGAAGGTGTTAAGCGTACAGGCGAGCATGGCGTAATAGCCAACGGTCGCCGACAACTCGACCATGCCCTTGTCGCCGAAGCGCGCATGGATCGCCTGAAATGTCGGTTCGCTTACTCGATGTTGATGAATCATCTCGCGCACGAAGCTGACCAGCTGGGCGTCTTCGGTGGGAAAAGTCTCGACGCCTTGCTTCTGGTAAACCGCGCGAATCGTATCCATGGAGATGCCAGCCTTTTGTCCATGCCCCACATGGGCGGCCCATTCATGCTTGCAGTCGAGCTCCCGCGCGGCGACCAACGCGGCGAACTCGATCACCTTGTGATCCAAGCCCGACTCGAAGCGCACATAGCTGCCGAGATGCATGGTCCGCTGCGCCATCTCCGGGCTATGCAAGAGCGCCCGCCACGGCCCGCCCACCGCGCCCCGGCTCTGGGCGATGGCGTCGTAGACTTTTTGGTCGTCAGGTTTCAGATCTTCTTTTTTGTCGATGGTTGCGATGCGTGCCATTTCATCCTCACTTTGTTCGGAATTTCAGATCTCAAATTTCAGATTTCAAACTAGGCCAATTTTTCTTTCAGCCACCGGGTGACGATGCCGACCACTTCGTCGTTGGACTGGCCTTTTTTTCGTCCCATATGGCCGGCGCCGGCGATGATGCGCAGATCTTTCGGGCTGCCATGCTCGGCGAGTAAATAGAGATCGCTGATCGGATGCTGGTCGTCGTCTTTGCCGTTGATGCACAGGAGCGGCGCGCAGGGTTGGTCGATCAAACCTTGGGTGAGCAAGGAAAGCGTCGGCGCGGTTTTGAGCACTTCGTCCAAATTCTTCACGCCGAAAATATACGAGCGCGCGTCGAGCAGGCTCGCCGGCCCCATCAAGTACTGCGACGCGGTTAAGGTTAACGCCGGGCGCAGCCAATCTTCTTGAAAGGTCCGGTGCACGCCGGCACCCCAGTTGACCGCGCCGCGCAGCCGTTTGGGTTCCGTATGCGCCAGCTTGGCCGCCCAGTAGCCGCCGAAGCTGCCACCCATGCAGGCGATGCGCTTGCCGTCGATGTCGGCTCGCGTGGCCAAATAATCCATCGCCGCGGAAAAAGTTCGCTCGGCTTTGGGCTCTTGACCCAAGCAGGGATTCTCGCCGGCGCCGGGCATATCGATGGTGAAACAAGCGATGCCGATCTTCAGCAGCACATCGTTGTTGGTGCGCCGGTCTTCCTTCCAGCCGTCGACGCCGCCCCAGTGCATCACCACCGGCGGCCGCGTCACGCCCTTGGGCACTTGCAGATAGCCGACAACTTTTTTGCCTTCGAAGGGAATCTCGCAGCGCTCCAGCGGCGGGTCCATGTAGGGGGCGGCCTTGAGAAAGGTCCGCAGCGCGCCCTTGTAACAGGTCATCTTCTCCGGGCTACTCGGCACCGGGTAACGGCCGACCCGATAATATTCGTAGGCCAAATAGAAAGTCTCGCCGGCCTCCTTTGTCTTACCCTGCTTCAACTGCTCGTCGCCCAGCGCCTCGTACTTGGCGCCGAACTTGCCCCACTCGCGCCCCCACAGTTCGGAATCCAAGCTGGTGAGATTCTTCAGCACCGCGTCGACATCTTCCTTCTTCACCCGCTCGAACGGATTGATCCGCCCAGCACGATGGGCGATGTCCGCCTTGATTTCTTCGAGAGTCTTTTCCGCCATGCAATTACTCCTTCGCGTTGCGCGGACGAACACGAGCCACGAACACGATCACGAATTATCCCTTACGACTTCGCCCCCGGCTCCTTGGCCAAAGACTTCAACGCCACTTTGAAAAACCGGTCGTCGATGAACTGTTCCGATTTGAAGTTGGGCTTTTCCTTGAGCACCGCGAACTCCAACTCGGCGCGCCTGTACAATCCTTCGGCGCTGAGCGCTGGGACATAGGCGTCGCGCATTAAATCATAGAGCGACGCCGCCACCGGCCGCTCGTTCATGCGCCCGGCTTTCATGATGATATCGATGGCGCCGTCGCGGTTGGTGCGGGTCCAGTACAGCGCCTTAGTGATCGCGTTGACCATGCGCTGGGTGACATCCGGCTCATCTTGGACTTGTTTCTGCATCGCCTGGAGCGCGCTAAACGGCACGTTCTTGAATTCATCGCCCATGTAGACCAGCCGCTTGAAGCCGGCGTTGATCAGATGGCGGTCCGTCGGCGGCGCCATCAGCGCCGCCGAAGCGCGGTTTTGCATCAGCGCCGCCGCTTTGCCTTCGTTGTCAGGAATATTGATATACTCGGCGAACTTGTCGCTGTAGCCATACTTGGCAAACAGCGCCTGCAAGACGCTGTAAGTCGAGCCGCCGAAGGTCACCGCGACTTTTTTGCCTTTCAAATCTTCGAGCCGCTTGATCTCCGGGTTGACGATCAGGCCGAAGGGGATCTGATTGAAGATCTGCAACAGCACGCGAATCGACTCGCCCTTGAACATCGCATGCATCGACGGCCCGAAGGCGGATGAATAGTGCACGCTGCCCGACACCAGCGCCTGCACGTTCATGGCGTTGCCGCGCAGGACGACAATGTTGACGTTGGTCAAGCCGAACTCTTCGTAAAACTTTCTCTCTTTAGCAATGTAATAAGCCAAGTGCTGCACGTTGCCCGGGCCGGGCAATGAGACGTAAATCGGCTTGGTGTACTGGCCGCGCGCGCCGGCGGGCAGCAACACGGCAAGTAATATGGCAACGATGAGCGATCGTTTCATGAACTGGTCTCCGACAAATTGGGGATAACCGAATTAACAGAAAGCGCCGGACTAGCGCAACCCCCGCAGCCGCGGATCGAGCACTTCACGCAGCCCTTCGCCGACCAGATAGTAGGCAAGCACGGTGATGAAGATGGCAAAGCCGGGAAACACCGCTAGCCACCAGGCGTAGGTAGTTGTGCTGGCTTCGTGCAGGATCGAACCCCAGGTGACCAATTCCGCCGGCACGCCAATGCCGAGAAAGCTCAAACTCGATTCGACGAGAATCGCGCCGGCGACACCCAGCACCACCGACACGATCACCGGTGCCAAAGCGTTGGGCAAGATATGTTTGAACATGACCTTGCGGTCGGTGACGCCCAGGGCGATGGCCGCGGTGACGTAATCCAAGTTGCGGATTTTAAGAAACTCGTTGCGGGTGAAGCGCGCGATGCCGACCCAACTGGTGGCGCCGATAATAAACATGGTGAGAAAAATACTTGGCGGCAACAGCGCCGCGATGGTGATCAAGAGAAAAAATGTCGGGATCGATAGCATGATTTCGAACAGCCGGGAGATCACCAGGTCGACCCAACCACCGAAGTAGCCGGCGATGCCGCCCAGCACAACGCCGATCACCACGGCGATGCCCACGGCAACAAACCCGATCGACAACGACACCCGCGAGCCGTGAACCATCCCGGCCATGACATCGCGGCCGAGCTTGTCAGTGCCGAACCAATGGCGCGCCGACGGCGGCTCCAGCGGTTCGAGTAAACTGATATTGCTCGGCCGAAAAGGGATCGGCGGAAAGATCGAGGTGGCGCCATCGAGCTTTTTGTAATCTACGTTGAGCAGCTCCGCCGGCCATTTGGCGAGTTTCAGATCGACCAGATAACTGCGCAGAATCGGGAAATGGGATTGGCCCTTGTACTGCGTGTAATAGGGCTTGTCGTTGGCGATGAAGTCGGCGAATAGCGCCATGAAGACAAACACACAGACGACGTAGAAGCCGGTGAGCGCGATGGGATTATGTTTGAAGCGGCTCCAGACATCGGCCCACAGGCCGCCGCTATCCGCCGCGGCAGTGGCCTGATCGAGGGTTGTCGTACTGGTCGATGCCATGGGTAATCTCGCTCACTGCGCCCGGCGGCCGAAGGCGATGCGCGGGTCGACCGCCGCCAAGAGCAGATCCGAAATCAAGATGCCGATTAAGGTCAAAATCGATGTCACCGCGAGCAGCGCCAGCACCACCGGATAGTCGCGCGACAAAACCGATTCGAAACCAAGCTGGCCCAAACCGGGGATCGAAAACATGGTCTCGATAATCACACTACCACCGATCAATCCAGGCAGGATGGAAGCCAGCAAGGTCACCTGCGGGATCAGCGAATTGCGCAGCACATGCTTAAAAACCACCACGCCTTCGTTCAACCCCTTGGCGCGCGCCACCTGAACGTAATCCTGGCGCAAGACTTCGAGCATGCTCGCGCGCATGTAACGCGACAGTCCGGCGAAGCCGTCATAGGAGAGCAGCACAACAGGCAGAAACAAGTGCCAGGCATGGTCGGTGAACTTGCGCCACCAGGACCAATTCGCCGCCGCGTCCAAGGACTCCAAGCCGCCGGGTGGGAAGAGATAATAAAAATCGCCGCCGCAGATAAACACCAGCGCCATGGTCGCGGCCCACACCAGCGGCACGGCGAACAGCACGAAGGCGATCAAAGTGGTCGTCTGATCGGTGAATGAATTCTGATGGGTGGCGGAGTAAATCCCCAACGGGATGGCGACCAAGTAAACCACCAGGAGCGACCAGAAATTAAGCTTGAGGGTCACCGGAATGCGCTCGGTGATCTTGCCCCACACCGGCTGACTGTCCTTGAAAGAAATGCCAAAGCTCAAAGTGAAAATATTTTTCACCCACACGCCATACTGAACGTAGAGCGGTTTATCGAGGCCGTACTGGGCGCGCCACTGAGCCATCGCTTCGTCCACCGCACTGCGTTTTTCCGTCGAGATCCCGCCGGTGGCGGCGGCGCCAAGGCCACCCGCGGCGCGCAATTCGGCCGGATCACCGGGCGCCAAACGGACGATCAAAAAAATGATCAAGGTGATGCCGATGAAGGTCGGAATCATCAACAGCAAACGTCGCAAGAAATAGGCGCTCATGGGTAATTTATTGGGCGGTCATCGTATTGACGAATTTTTGACTACCGGCGGCAACCCACCAGTCGATCGTCCGCAGGCCATCGGGGAAAATCTCCACGCCTTGGAAACGCCGGTGCAGCGCCGACACCCGCTTGCCGACGTATAAAAATGTGTAGGGCTGCTCGTCGTGCAAGATCTGCTGGAACTCCTTATACACTTCAATCCGTTTCTGCGCATCGAATTCGCGCCGGTACAGTTCGAGAATCTCGTCAACCCGGCTATTTTTGTAGCTGATCGCGTTGGAGCCCTTGTTGGCCGCCTGGGATGAGTGCCAGACCTGATAGGCGTCCGGCTCCGACGTCGACATCTGCCAGCCCAAAACCACCGCGTCAAATTGGTGGTTTTTCACATCGTTGAGAAAGATTGTCCAGTCGAGCTCGCGCACCCGGACGTCAATGCCATGCTTCTTCATTTCGTCGAGCATTATCAGGGCGACGCTTTTACGCACCGCGTTGCCCGAGTTCACTTTGATTTCAAAGCGCAGCGGGGTCTTTTTGCCGTCGATGACTTTGTCGAGGATGCCGTCGCCGTCGGTGTCGCGCCAACCGGCTTGATCCAGCAGCTCCAAGGCTTTCTTGGGATCGAAGGGGTAGCTCTTCAGGCTTTTGTCATATTCCGGACGGAACAAATAAATATGACTATCGACCACTTCGCCGAGACCGAACAGGACGCTTTTGACGATTTGCTTGCGGTCGGTGAGATAGGTCATCGCTTGGCGCACCCGCTTGTCGGAAAAGATCGGATGCTGGTTGTTCCAACCGATGTAGCTATAGGTCGGCGCGTAGTACTGGTATTTCTTAAATTCCTGATTGAATCTGGCGCTACTCGTGCCGCGCATATGCTGCACCGGCTGGATCACTTCCATGAAGTCGAGGCCGCCGCTTTTCAATCTAACCAAGGCTGCGTCCATATTGTTGACGACACGAAATTTGAGCCGGTCGATATACGGTTGGTCGATGCCATCCTTGCCGTTGCCCCAATAATTCGGATCCCGCGCCAGCTCGACCTCCTGGCCGGTTTTCCAGCGGTGAAATTTGTACGGCCCGCTGCCGACTGGACTACGGTTATAATTTTTATTGAAATTATCGGCGAATTTTTTAACCCCTTCCGGCAACTTCGTTGGATCGGCCAACAGGTCGCGGATCGCGACCTTGCCGAGCAAATCTTCGGGATCGTAATAGTGGCGCGGCAGCACCTTGATCTCCTGGCCGAGCACGCTTTCGTTGAGGAAGTAAGGCTCCTTGGTGACAAAGCGAATGGTGAAAGGATCGAGCAATTCGGCATCGACAATGGAATTGAAATAAACCCGCAGGAAGGGTGCGTTGACCAGCGGACACTTGATCACTTTGAGGCTGAACAAAACATCCGCGCCGGTCAGCGGCCGGCCATCCTGAAAGCGCGCGTCGCGGCGAATCTTGAATGTGTAAGCGAGCTTGTTAGCCGAGATCTCCGGGCGCGATTCGGCGAGATAGGGTTTGAAGTCCAGCGTGCGAGGCGCGCGGGTGAGCAAGCTCTCAAAGATATTTTGATTGACCTCGGAGGAGCCGGCATCGCTCGAGGTGAACGGATTGAGCTGCTCGGGATCGCTGAGGCTATGCATCACCAGCCAATCGCCAGTCACCGGCTTGCCCGCTGCTTCCTTGCTCAGCGACGGTTTGACATCGGCGACCTTGACCTCGGTCTTGTCACCGCAGCTCGCGATTAAAAGAATCGGCAGAATCAAGCGCCAGCTTTTCGCAAACATCGCTCAGCTACCGATCATCTCGATGGGAAATTCTTGGACATTGGCCGGTTTCTGCTGCGTGAACGAGTCGGCGGGCAGGATCGCGTTGAACTCCGGATCTTGAAAGCGGATTTCCAATTTCTTGCCTTGGAGCGGCGCTTCGACGTTGATCTTAGAGGGGAAGAGACCCGCTGGCGTGGTGATGTAATCGGAAAACAGCGCGGTCAGTTCCAGCGCGCCGCCGCCGTTGAAACGTTGCCAGCGGGTCGGCACCGGTAACTGAGAGTCGAACGCTAAGGTATCTTTGATCCGGCCGTTCGGTGAATAAATCAGCGCGTTGCCTTCCTGGCGCCACGGCGCCGACGACTCCACCGGCGGCAGGCCGAGCAGCAAGGCGGTGATCTCGTCGAGCTCCAGGGGAATCTGCGTTAACCGCAATAAATTTTCCTTGGTACTGCGGCCGCGCACCAGGGCGCCTTCGCGCGGGTGGTAGCCGATGATCTCTTTATCGTTGGCGGTGACGATCAAAATCGCGCCCAAAAAGGTCAGCGTCTCCAAGCGCAAACGGTCGGGCCGCTGCACCAGCACCGCCTCGTCAAAGCCATGTTTACCCTCGGGGCCGGCGTAGTTGACCCGCGCCAGGGCGCGTAGCGAGCGAAACTGTTGGCGCCGTTGGCTGAGCGACTCGGTCAGCTGGCTCGACTGCCATTGCGGCACGGGAAGCGGCGGCGCGGGCGGTTTGGCGCTGGTGGCACACCCGGTAATAATGAGAGTTAGCAGCGCGAATAGATACTTGGCGGCGGACGGATGAGCCGTGCCGGCGCGGCGTGGCGGAAGGATCAAATCTTTTTCTCCAGCCGCTGGATTTTTTCGCGCACCCGCTTGATCTGCTCGGCGTCCTTGGAAAGTTTCACCGACTCGCGGTAGCGCGCCACGGCGCGGTCGCTGCGGCCGGCCTTCTCATAGGCGTCGCCTAGATGCTCGATGATCGTCGGGTCGTCGACCGTGAGCTCCACGGCTTTCTCCAGCTGCTCGATGGCGCGCGGGTAATCGCCGCGCTGATAGTAAACCCAGCCCAGGCTGTCGATGTAGAAACCGTCATTGGGCGCGATCTTGAGGGCGCGCATGATCAGCTCTTCGGCTTCGTCCAGCAGCACGCCCATCTCCGCCCAGGTGTAGCCCAAGTAGTTGAGCGCCGGCGCGTTCTTGGGATTGAGCTCGATGGCTTTCTTCATGCTGGCGATGGATTTGTCCTTGACCTTGTTCTCGTCGTAGAGCGCGCCCAGTTGAAAATGCGCTTCGTCGTTCTTGGGATCCAGCGCCACCACTCGCTCCATGGACTGAATCGCCCGCGGAAAGTCCTTGGCCTTGCGGTAGAGCGCGCTCAGATAGGCGTGGATTTCCTTGCGGTCGTTGAGCTTCTTGATCACCCCTTGCAACGTGTCGATGGCCTTCTGGGTTTGCTCCTTGCGCTCGTAGAGCTGCGCCGCCTGCACCCGGCTATCGGCGTAGAACTCGCTCTTGTCGGAGATCCGCTCGAAGGCTTCGAGCGCCTTATCGTTGGCCTTGAGTTCGATGTAGGTCGCCGCCAAGTAATATAGCGCGCGATCGTTGGTCGGATCGCCGGCCAGGACTAAGTTGAACTCGGTGGCGGCGCGGTCGTAGTCGCCCTTCTCGAAGGAGATCAAGCCGATTTTAATGCGCGTGTCGCGCGGATCGTTTTCCGATCCTTCCAAGCGCTCGAACTGGCGCAGCGCCTCGTCGAGCTTGTTCTGGCCGACGTAGAGCTCGCCCAGCCGGCGGCGCGACCAGACATGCTGCGGATTGACTTGCAGCAGCCGCTGGTAGGTTTGGATGGCGTCCTCGGTTTTGCCTTCGAGCTCGTAGACCAGGGCGAGATCCATCAACACCGCTTCGGACTTGGGGTTGAGCTCCAACGCCTTGCGAAAGCTCTGCTCGGCGCCGAGATAAAGCTTGCTCTTAGCCCGCGCCCGGCCGAGATAATAATGTCCCAAGGCCGAGCTATCGTCGAGCTTGAGCAACTCATCCAAGAGTTGGGTCGCCCGCGCGTAGTCTTCGACTTGCAGATAGAGCGCGCCGGCGTAGAGCAGCGCTTCTTGATTCTTCGGATCGAGTTTCAGGACTTCGTTGTAGGCCGTGAGCCCCTTCTGAGTATCGCCCACCGCCGAGTAGATCCCGGCCGAGAGCAAATGATAGTCGACGCTCTTGGGCTCCAACCGCGCCGCCGACTCGGCCTCGCCGAGAGCTCGGCGCAAATCGCCGCGCCGCAGATAGAGCTGCGCCAAACGGAAATGCAGAAAGGCGTCGCTGGGGCTGGCCTGGGCGGCGGCTTCGAACTCTTTGAGCGACGGCTCGAACTCGCCATCGATGAGCAGTAATTGGCCTTTGAGGAAGTGATTGAAGGCGCGCGCGTCACCGCCCAGATCGGCTTTAGCCTCTTTGCTAAACGGCCCTTCGGGCGACCAAATCAAACCATCGGGAGGCAGTTGATAATCGGGCAGCGCGGTCGCACAACCGGACAGAATCACCAGTAAAAAAGCTGTCCGAAAACCACGTGTAGCCATCACCGCCAGGTTTAACACGCTGACCAGAGGGGGTCAATGTAGAGTGGCGGCGCCTTCATTCGCCGCGCCATCTATGTTAATTTCGCCAGCACCAAACACGCGAAGTAAAATCCATGGCCAACCCTGCCGAAGAAATCGCCCAGCTGCGCAAGGAACTCGAAACCCACAACTACCAGTACCATGTGCTCGACAATCCGCTAGTGAGCGACGCCGAGTACGACCGGCTGTTCCGCCGGTTGGTGGAGTTGGAAAAGGAATTTCCCGATCTCCTGACGCCGGACTCGCCGTCGCTCAAGGTCGGCGCACCGCCGCTGGAAAAGTTCACCACCGTGCAGCATAGCGTGCCGATGCTGTCGCTCAACAACGCCATGGACGGCGAGGAGTTGAAGGAATTCGAGGAGCGCATCCAGCGTTTCTTGAAGCATAGCGAGCCGATTGAATACGCCGTCGAAGCCAAGATCGACGGCCTGGCGGTGGAGCTCGTCTACATCGACGGCAAATTCACCGTCGGCTCCACCCGTGGCGACGGCATCAACGGCGAAGACATCACGCTCAATCTCAAAACCATCCGGTCGATTCCGCTCACCTTGCGCCCCACGGACGACAAGCCGCCCCAGCGGCTCGAAGTGCGCGGCGAAGTATTTCTCGGCCGGGCGGCGTTTCAGAAAATGAACCGCGAGCGCGACGAGGAGGGTGAGCCGGTATTCGCCAACCCGCGCAACGCCGCCGCCGGCTCGCTCAAACAACTCGACTCGACGATCACGGCGAAGCGGCCGTTGGACATCTTTTGCCATGGCGTCGGCAGCGTCGAAGGCGGCGTCTTCGCGAGCCACTGGGAGTTTCGCCAGCGCATTCACGGCTGGGGATTGAAACCGGTGCCGCGCGGCAAACGCTGTCGCGGCTTGGAAGAAGTCCTGAGCTTTCGCGACGAAGTGGAAGCCGAGCGCGACAACCTGCCCTACGAAATCGACGGCCTGGTGGTGAAGGTGAACGACGCCGAGCTCCAACAACGCCTGGGCCAGATCGCCCGCTCGCCGCGCTGGGCCATCGCCTATAAATTCAAGCCGCGCCAAGCAACCACGCGCATCCTCGATATCGTCGCCCAAGTGGGCCGCACCGGCACGCTGACGCCGGTGGCGAGCTTGGAAGCCGTGCCCATCGGCGGCGTCATCGTCAAGAGCGCGTCACTGCACAACATGGACGAGATCGGCCGTAAGGACATCCGCATCGGCGACACCATCGTCGTCGAGCGCGCCGGCGACGTGATTCCCTACGTCGTCAAGGTGGTCGAGGAAAAGCGCACCGGTGAAGAAAAGCCATTCATCATGCCCGAGCGCTGCCCGGTATGCGGGTCGGAGGTTTTCCGAGAAGAAGGCGAAGCCGCCTACCGCTGCGTCGGCATCTCCTGCCCGGCCAAATTAAAAGAGAGTTTAAAATTCTTCGGCTCGCGCACCGCCATGGATATCGAAGGCTTGGGCGAGAAGCTCATCGAGCAGCTGGTCGACCGTGAGCTCGTCAAAGACCTCGCCGATCTTTACAGTCTCAGCAAAGAACAGCTCGCCGATCTGGAGCGGATGGCCGAGAAATCGGCGCAGAACCTCCTCGACGCCCTGGAGCGCAGCAAAAGCGCCACCTTGCCGCGCTGCTTGACCGCCCTGGGCATTCGCCATGTCGGCGAAGCGACCGCGAAACTCTTGGCCGAACATTTCGGCGAGCTAGAAAAAGTCCTTGAAGCGACCGAAGAACAACTGGTCGAAGTGCGCGAGATCGGCCCCGAAGTGGCGAAATCCATCGCGCGCTTCTTTCAACAAGAGAGCAATCGCCAGGTGATTGAAAAACTCAGAAACGCCGGTCTGCAATTCAGAGTCGAAAAGAAAAAGGCTGGAACCTTGACCGGCGCCACCTTTGTCCTCACCGGCGGCCTAGACGCCATGTCCCGGCCGGAAGCGCAAAAGCGCATCGAAGCCTTGGGCGGCCGGGTTTCTTCCAGTGTCAGCCGCAATACCACCTACGTCGTCGCCGGTGCCGATCCCGGCACCAAGCTCAAGAAAGCCCAGGAGCTCGGCGTGAAAATCTTGAGCGAAGAAGAACTGCTCGAACTACTGCAAGCGGGTTAAAATCGCTCGCGGTCCCGCCGTGGCGGCCGGGCGCCGCTACCGGCGTAGCCGCCGCCGCTCGGGCGCGGCGTCTGCGGCCGCGCTTCGTTGACGACGATATTACGGCCGTCGAAGTCGGTGCCGTTGAGCGCGGCGATCGCTTTCTCGGCCTCGGCGTTGGACGCCATCTCGACAAAACCGAAGCCCTTGGAGCGGCCGGTGAACTTATCGGTGATCACCCGCGCGCTCACCACCGAGCCATGCTGCGCGAAATGCTCCGCCAGCCGGTCGTCGGTGACCGCGTAGGCAAGATTGCCGACATATAACTTCGCTCCCATCTTGGCCCTCCTGCGTGACTCGACGTAAGCCCATCTCAGATTCGATTGAACCAATGAGCCGGGTCCAGATCGCATGAACAACAACCACGCGGCGCACTCGTAGCTAACCCGACCTGGCGAAAAAACGCCGCCAGGCTACAAAAGTCGGCGCTGAGTTGTCAAATCTTTTGCTGCTTGTGCAGCCACCAAGAAGAGGGAGGTTCACCACCAAGTGTTTTATGAGCTTACGCTCGTCGGCCGACAATGAAAGGCAGGTCCTCTCTTTGAATCGTCATGCCGGCGCCGGCCGGCATCCATCTTCGTCCACCCCACCCAACCTGGATACCGGCCTGCGCCGGTATGACGGATTTTGGTCGATTCGTCATTCCCGCGCAGGCGGGAATCCAGGTTTGTTCCACGCTGAATTAGCCTGGCCATCAGCCACAAGCGAATATTATCTAAGGAGACACGAAGGGCGCCAAGGTTTTCGTAGGGTGCGCCGTGCGCACCGTTTAGCATCATCTTGCCGGAGCTACCAATCCGAGTTAAATACGTTGCGAGAATTCGATGACCGATCCACGAGAAAACCTTTCCGTCCATCTCAAGATCACTGGCCGGGTCCAGGGCGTCTATTACCGCGCTTCCATGTTGCAGGAGGCGCAAAAGCTAGGCCTCAGCGGTTGGGTGATGAATCGATCGGACGGCTCGGTGGAAGCGGTGGCGGAAGGCAGCAAGGCAAAACTGGATGAGCTGATCGCCTGGTGCCGTCAAGGGCCGCAGGGCGCGCGCGTGGCGGGCGTGGAGGAACAATGGCAGAACACCACGAATAATTTTGTCGGCTTCGCGATCCGGCGTGAATAGACGTCAGTCGCCCGGCGGCGCGCTCTTCGACTCCAGCGCGAGTTTATAAACTTCCTTTTTCGATAGACCGTAACGCTCACCCAACAGCTCGGATATCTCTTTCACGCCCATGCCGTCACCGGCCAACTGACGAATCGTCGCCCGCAGCTCGGCTTCCGACACCGGCGCGTCGCCGCTTGAACCTTGAATCATGATGACGATCTCGCCTTTGACTTCGCCTTCACCAAGCGTCGCGATGACTTCGCTCAGTTTGCCGCGTAGGAACTCTTCGTGCACCTTGGTCAGCTCGCGCGCCACGGCGACCTGGCGGTCGCCAAAAATATTCAGCATATCGGCCAGCGCCTCCGCGAGCCGGTGCGGCCCCTCGTAGAAAACCAAGGTCGCGGTCTCGTTGCGCAAACGTTGCAACGTCGCTTTGCGTTCTTGCGCCTTGGCTGGCAAAAAACCTTCGAACAAAAAACGATCCGTCGGCAAGCCGCTGGCGCACAGCGCCGTGGTCGACGCCGAGGCGCCGGGCAGCGGCACGATGCGAATCCCCGCCGCGATGGCATCGACGACGATCCGATACCCAGGATCGGAAATCGCCGGCGTGCCGGCGTCCGACACCAGCGCGATGCTCGCGCCGCTCTTCAACCGCTCCACCAACATGCGCGCCTTAGCGCGCTCGTTATGATCGTGATAACTGGTCAGCGCCGTCTTAATCCCGAAGTGCGCCAGCAAATGCTGGCTATGCCGGGTATCCTCCGCCGCGATCAGCTCGACTTCTTTGAGCACACGCAACGCGCGCAAAGTAATATCTTCAAGATTACCGATGGGAGTGGGAACGATGTAGAGAACCCCGGCCATTCAAAGCACCGACCGCGAACCGAGGCAGAACGATGGCAAACAACGGAGCGAATAATTCTCAATTATCCATTGTCCATTATCCATTGTTATTTGCCCCAGTCTCTCGAATAACGAAAATCCCGATCAATCGTCCGCTGCGAAACTTTCGCGATCACCGGCAGGCGCCGTTTGAATTGCGAGTTCATGATGCGCGCGGCGATGTTGTCGATGAAACTTTCCGGGAAACCGGCGGCGCTGAGTTCGGCTTTGGTGTAGCGTTGGTCGACCATCAGATAGAGCAGCTTGTCGACCTCGCGATAGGTGAAACCCAACTCGCCTTCATCGGTCTGGCCGCTCCACAGATCGGCCGACGGCTCTTTCTTGACGATCACCTCGGGCACGCCGATCGCTTCGGAGAGCGCCCAGACTTGAGTCTTATAGAGATCGCCCAACGGGTTAATCGCCGACGCCATGTCGCCGTGCAGCGTACCGTAGCCCAACAAAAGCTCGGTCTTATTGCTGGTGCCGAGTACCAGCGCATTCCAGCGCATCGATTGATCGTAGAGGATCGTCATGCGCTCGCGCGCCATCTTGTTGCCGCGCCGGCGCGCGTCGGCGTCGGGGTAGCGTTCGAAGTAGCCGTCGACCTGCGGTGTGATGCTTACCACCATCGACTCGATGCCGCTCTTTTGGACCACTAGCTCAGCGTGCGCCTGGCTGTCGGGATTGGAACTCTTGTAGGGCATCAGGACGGCCAAGACATTTTCCCGCCCCAAAGCCTCCGCCGCCAGCATGGCGCTCAGCGCCGAATCGACGCCGCCGGATAGCCCCACCACCACGCGCGCCAGTCCGGTCTTGCGCACTTCATTGCGAATGAAGGCGACGAGGATCTGACGCAGCAGCGCCGCGTTGGTAGGAATTTGCGTCATTGAGCCGGTTACTTCTTTTTGGCGGTTTTCCGACCTCGAACGATCCCCGCCCCCGGCCGCTCGCGAATGCGCATCAGCTCGTTGATCGTCAGGTCTAAATCTTCGTCGCGCAGCAAGGGCGACATGGTACGCTTGCGCCGCACCGCTTCGAAGCTGACCTCGGCGGCGATGAAGTCCTCGTCGTAGTAACGCGCTTTGACCAGCCGGGCGCCGAAGGGATCGACGATCTCCGAGCCGCCCCAGAAGCCGACGCCGTCCTCGAAACCGCAGCGGTTGCCGTAGATCATGAACACGCTGTAGGTCTCGGCGTTGGCGCGATTGATGAGTTCCCAGTAGCGCGCGTTGTCGTCCTGACTCTGCTGGTCGACGATACCGCGCAGCGGACTTGCCGAGGGACAAAGAACTGCTAAAGCGCCGTCCAAAGCGGCCAAGTAAATCGTCGACGGATGCCAGAGATCTTCGCAGATCAGCAATGCCAGCCGGCCGAACTTGGAGTCGAAGGCGCGCACTCGGTCGCCGCGGGCGAAATAGCGCTGCTCGTCGAACATGCCGTAGGTCGGCAGGTAGACTTTGCGGTGCACATGGCGAATCTCGCCGTCCTCGAAGTAAACCGCCGAATTGAAAAACTTATGATCGGCGCTCTCTTCGACCAAGCCGGCGACGAAGGCCACTTGGCGACTGAGCGCCATGAGCTGCTTGATTTCCGGCGCATCGAGCTTCAACGCCACCGCCGGCACGGTATCGCGCAGCATGTAGCCGGTAAGACTCAATTCCGGAAACAGCAACAGTTGGGCTTTGTCGGCGGCGGCCTGGCCGATGCGCTCTTCGTAGATGGCCAAGTTGGCCTGGAGGTCACCCAGTCTTGGGTTGACCTGAGCAATGCTGATGCGGATGGACACGGGAAAATCCTCGTCTGCGAGCCAGCTAGAAATAAATTCTCACGAAACTAACATAGGCCTGACCACACTTGCAATTTGCCCGAGCCGCGCTTAACTTGACGGTGTCGATGAAATCACCGATTAACCACGAATAAACCGCGCGACCATGGCAGAAAAAGTATTAATATTTGGCCAAGACCTGTGAGCCTTTACGTCCGGAGCCCGTGCGGACTTCACCAAACGTAAAGTGCCTTTCGAGTATATCAACGTCTTGGAAGACGACGCCGGCCTCGAACGGATGCGCCAGTTGACCAACGGCCGGCGCAAAATCCCGGTCATCGTCGAAGACGGTAAAGTCACCGTCGGCTTTGGCGGCACCTGAGAAGTCTGAAGCGCCGGCGGCGTCGGCGAGTGCAAGCAGTCAGAATCAATCCTAGCGAAAATTCCTTGGCGCCAACCATCGATCAATTAATCGCCGAGAAAGTCGGCTTGCTATTTGGCGGGAACGCCACCGTTGCGGGCATCACCGCCCTGCCCGGCGACGCGTCGACCCGGCGCTACTACCGCGTCCAGCTATCAGGAAATGGCGCGCCGCCGTCATTGATGGCGATGCAACTGCCCGCCGGCAGCGGCCTACCGATCTCCAGCGAAGAGCTGGCAGTGTTCAAAGACGCGCCCAAAGAATTGCCATTCTTGAATGTCCACCGTTTCCTCCAGGGCGTCGGCGTGCGCGTGCCGAAAATTTATGGCCAATGGGAAGCCGATGGTTTGCTGCTCCTCGAAGACCTGGGCGACACCGCGCTGTGGGATCAAGTCCAAGGATTAGCTGAGAGCGAAGTCCTCACCTGGTACCAAAAAGCCATCGACGAGCTGTTGCGCTTACAGGTCGCCGGTAGCGCGCGGCGCGACGATAGTTGTATCGCCTTCCAGCAGCGCTTCGACGAAAAGCTTTATCTCTGGGAGTTCGAGCACTTTATCGAATGGGGATTGGAAAAACGGCCGGGCGCCAATGTCGACGCCAAGACAATTGCCCAACTGCGCGAAACCTTCGGCGCCATCGCGAAAATACTCGACCGCCAGCCGCCCTGTCTCAACCACCGCGATTACCATAGCTGGAATCTGATGATCCACGGCGACGCGGTCTGCGTCATCGATTTCCAGGACGCCCTCTTAGCGCCGCCGCAGTACGATCTCGCCTCGCTGTTAAACGATCGCATCACCGACAGCGTGGTCACCGCCGCCATCGAACCACAGCTGGTCGAATATTTTCGCCAGAACTTTAACCAGCTGTCAGGCCGGGCGGTCGCACGGGAGGAATTTCTCGACATCTACCGCCTGTCGGCGATCCAGCGCGACCTGAAAGTGGTCGGCCGCTTCTATTACCTCGACCTGGTCAAAGGCAAACCCGGCTACATGAAATTCGTTCCGCCCACGGTGCGCCGCCTACAGCGCAATCTCGCCCAAGTAGCGCAGACCAAACAAATCCTGCCGCTGTTGCAAGAACACTTCGAGGCGATGCTGTGAGACATCAATGGATAATTGATAATGGACAATGGATAATTTCTGATCCGGGTCTGTCATTATCCATTGTCCATTGTCCATTATCCATTCGGCCCCCAAGGGGCGCGCAATGAAGGCAATGATTTTGGCCGCTGGCCAAGGCACCCGCCTGCGGCCACTCACCGACGTCATGCCCAAAGCGCTGGTGCCGGTGGCCGGCCGGCCGATGATCGAGTACGCCCTGCTCTTGCTGCGCCGTTATGGAATTCGCGACATCGTCATCAACCTGCATCATTTCGGCGCCCAGATCGAAAACCATCTCGGCGATGGCCGGCGCTTCGAGGTCAAGATCAGCTATTCCCATGAGAGCGAGCTGTTGGACACCGGCGGCGGGCTTTTGAAGGCCAAAGGATTTTTGCAGGACGACAGTTTTATCGTCATCAACACCGACGCCCTGATCGACGTCGACCTGGCGGCGGTGCTCGACGGGCACCGGAAAAATCATGCGGCGGCGACCTTGGTGCTGCGGCCCGATGCTGACGCCGACCACTATGGCTCCATCGATATCGACACCGATGGCCGCATCTGTCGCTTTCTCGATCACCATGCGCCAATCAAGCCCACCGGAGCGGCGCGAAAATTGATGTTCACCGGCGTGCAGATCGTCGAGCCGCGCATCTTCGACTTCATGGATGGCGGCGGGCTGAAAAAATTCAGCACCACCCGAGAAACCTACCCGCGCATGTTGGGCGCCGCCGAGCGGCTGTTTGGCTACCATTTCACCGGCTTTTGGCAGGATCTCGGCACCCGGGAACGGATCGACGCAGCGGAAATCAAGCTCAAGAGCGGCGCGGCAAAATTGCATTTTTTATTGCCACCCGGCTGACCCGCGCGGCGCAAGATCTGCTATAATCGCGGTAACCGAACCGATTGCTCATGCTCGAACCGATCATCACCAGTTTATTAGAGAACCAAAACCCCGACGGCGGTTGGGGCTCACTGCGCGGCAAGCGCAGTAACACCGAGGCCACCGCGCTCGCCGTCGCGGCGCTCCAATCGCTCGGCGATCACAAGGCTAGTGCGCGGCGCAAACCCGGCGTCGACTGGCTGATCAAGCAACAGAATAAAGATCATAGCTGGCCGCTCAATGACACCGTCAAAGAAGGTTCCTGGACCACCGCGTTGGCGATCATGGCGCTCAGTGACAACACGGAGCATGTCGAGCGCACCGTTGCCGCCGCCGGTTGGCTGACCGAGCAAGAGGGCAGTAAGCCCGGCATCCTGGCGGAAATCGTTCTGTGGTTCACCGGCAAGTCGGGCGTCAACAAGCTCAATCAGGATCTCATCGGCTGGTCCTGGGTGCCGCACTCGTTTAGCTGGGTGGAGCCCACCAGTTACGCCCTGATGGCGTTAAAAAAAATCCGCCCGCGCTTGGCCGGCACCAAGGCGGACGAGCGCATTCGCCAGGCCGATGCGATGATCTATGATCGCATGTGCGAAGGCGGCGGCTGGAACTACGGCAACTCCAAAGTTCTCGACTATGCGCTGTGGCCCTATCCCGACACCACCGCGTTGGCGCTCATCGCCATGCAAGATCACGCCAAGGAAAAGGCCAATCAGGATAGCTTGCAAGTGCTGAACAAAATCGCCCGCGAAACCGACTCCGGTTTGGCGCTTTGTTGGGCGGCCATTTGCATGAATATTTACCGCCAAGACAGCGCGCCATTGCATCAGCAAATTGACAAGCGTTTCGCCGCCACCGGTTTATTGGGCGAAACCAAGAGCCTGGCCTTAGCGGTCATCGCCTTGGGCGGCAAAAAGAACCCGTTTCGGATCTAGCAGCCCGTGGTAGAAGTCCGATTTTCACAAAACGCTAGGCATCAGTGCGAGGCGGTGACGAGAGATCATAAATATTCTCCGATCGAGTCCTCGGCGCCGATGAGCAGCGACTTGGTCACGTAGTCGCACCCACAGAGCAAAA
>CAMDBU010000118.1 GCA_945889495.1 Syntrophobacter sp. SbD2
AGATGTGGCAAAACGACGGGGAACGAGGCTAACCGAGCGTCAAAATAGATCGCTTGCCGCCCCAGGACGGGCATCTGGTTATTTTGTGAAGGAAAATATTGTGCAAACAGTAACTACAATTTCAAGGGTGAGTTTTTAGAGGTTCCCTATAGAGATTCCGAGCGCGGCCAATGTCGTGCAAACTAGTTGGCGCTGGAGTAGATTGGCCAGACGCGCGGGTGCACTTTATGAAAGCGATTTTATGGGTCGGTGCCGGTGGCTTTGTTGGCTCGGTGCTGCGTTATCTGCTCTCCAGCTGGCTATTCCGCCTGTTGGACAAGCCCTGGTTTCCGGTGGGAACATTGGCGGTCAACGTTATTGGCTGCCTGGCCATCGGATTGTTCGGCGGTATCGCCGAGCAGCGCCGGCTTTTCGATCCCCAGTTGCGCTTGTTTGTCGTGGTCGGCATTCTCGGCGGCTTTACCACCTTTTCCGCCTTCGCCTATGAAACCACCGCGCTCGCCCAGGATGGCCGTTTGGTCGGGGCGTTGTTAAACGTCGCACTGCAAATTTTCCTTGGTCTGTTTGCCGTCTGGCTTGGCGGCCTGTTGGCGCGTGTTTTCTAACTGCCGAAGCGCCGGCTTTCGTTCACTTATTTCGAAAATTCTTGGAACCTTGGCCGCCCCTGATTCGTCTAATCTACTCAGGGGAGGTGTTTATGGGGAGAAAACCAGCGAAAGCTACGACAACCAAAGACAATCGTGAGCGTCAGCCGTTCTGGGTCAAAGATAACAATGGCCCGAAGGTGCTGCTCGACGAACGCGCCATGGCGATCTTTCAGCCCGATGTGCTGATCGAGAGCCAGTACTTGGCGACGCAAACCCGGCGGGTTCATCTGGACGCCGAGCGGGTGTTGATGTTCGCCGTGCTGCGCGATGCGGTTAGTTGTTTTCAGGATACCGTTGGTGCCAACTGCAAGCGTAAACAGATCATGCACCAGGACGCCGAAGCGTGGATCCTCGACAAGGACCGCTCGCATTTATTTTCTTTCGACACAGTGTGCGAAATCTTGGGTCTTGATCCGGAATATATGCGCGCCGGTTTGCTGCGCTGGAAGGCCGCCGCCCTTGGCAGCCGTCCGGTCAAGGCGCGCGACCAGGCAGTCGCCGGCTGAGCGGGTCATCGATACCGAGCCTGTGTAATATTGTCAGGAACCAATCCGCCAGTACCGCGTCTAATGACAGCGGAGGAAGAAACCAATATGGCTCGGGCCGCAGAACAGCATCCAGTAAGAACAAAAATTATTACCGTAGTCGGCTTCGGCGCGCTGGTCGCGCTGGCAAGTCTAGGCGGGGTGAACCTGTTGGCGCGCTATGACGGCGGCGTCCAGCCGCTCCATGCAGCGAGCAGCGCCAACGCTCAGGCGCAGGGTCTACCCGACTTCATCAGTTTGGCCAAAAAGCTCGGGCCGTCGGTGGTCAACGTCTCGACCTCGAGCGTGCGCGGCTCGACGCGCAACCAGCGCACCCCACGGGGCAACGATCCGGCGGAAGAATTTTGGCAGCGTTTCTTCGGCGACCGCGCACCGCGCGGACCGCAGCGCCAGAGCGGCGTCGGTTCGGGCTTCATTGTCGACAGCGACGGTACGATCTTGACCAACTATCATGTCGTCGACGGCGCGCAGAAACTCTCCGTGACCTTAGCCGACGGCAAGAGCTACGACGCGAAAGTCGTTGGCCGCGACGAGAAGAGCGACATCGCGGTGATCAAGATCGACGCCGGGCGCAGCCTGCCGGCGGCGCCCTTGGGCGATTCGGACCGGCTCGAAGTCGGCGAGTGGGTGATGGCCATCGGCAATCCGTTTGGCCTCGACCATACGGTGACCTCCGGTATCGTCAGCGCCAAGGGGCGCAACATCGGCCAGGGACCCTACGACAATTTCATTCAGACCGATGCCTCGATCAACCCCGGCAACTCGGGCGGGCCGCTGATCAATTTGCGCGGTGAAGTGATCGGTATCAACACCGCGATCTACAGCCAGTCCGGCGGCAACGTCGGTATCGGCTTCGCGATTCCGTCCAACTCGGTTAAAGAACTGCTGCCGCAACTGCGCGACAAGGGCAAAGTCGTGCGCGGCTTCATCGGTGCTTCGGTGCAAAAGGTTAGCCCGGAGATCGCCGAATCGCTCAACATCAATCCGCCCCGCGGCGCTCTGGTCGCCGACCTGGTCAAGGGCGGTCCGGCGGAGCGCGCCGGGGTGAAGACCGGCGATGTCATTATCGAGTTCGACCGCCGGCCGATCAAAGACTCCGCCGATCTGCCGCAGCAAGTGGCGCGGGTGGCGCCTGGTTCGGCGGTGCAGCTCAAAGTGATTCGCGACGGCAAGGAAACCAGCTTGCCGATCACCGTGGGCGAGATGAAGGAAACGGAAGTTGCCGCCACCGCCCAGGAAGGCGAGCTCGGCTTGACCGTGCAGCCGCTGACGCCACAACTGGCCGAAAGCCTGGGCGTGGAACGGGGCGAAGGTTTGGTGATCTCAGCGGTGACGCCAGGCAGCGCGGCGGATGAAGCGGGCTTGCGCGCCGGCGATGTGGTGGTCGAGATCAATCGCCAAGCGGTGAAAACTCTCGCCGACTATAAACGCGAGATCGCCCGCAACGACAAAGCGAAGTCCGTTCTGTTTTTAGTGCGCCGCGGTCAGAGCAGCTTGTTCCTCGCGCTCAAACGCTGACCCAACGGCGGGTTGAAGCCGCTCAACATGCCACTGCCTCCCAGCAGCCTCCCGGCAGTTGAGCGGCCTTCTGCTTTTCTCCCGGCGGTAATTTCTACCTCCCGCGAATATCTCGTTTGATCGCCGCCAGCCAAGCCGCTACGCATGGCGCGGCGAATTTACCGCTAGCCGGATTGAGCGGCTGAAAATAATCGTCTAATATCCGCCCCTACGGCAGCCGGATAAGGCGTCTAGCGAGGTATGGAAATGGCTTTGCGGTTTGTCAGTGTTAATGGTTTCGATCGCCAGTGGAAATCTTCCCGGCTGTTGCTTCAGCTGTTGGCGCTGCTCACGCTTACCTGGTACTTCGCTAGCGGCGCCTTCGCCCAGGTAAATCCTTACATCGCTCGGCCCGGCGAGCGACCGGTGAATATCCGCATCGCCACCTGCGCCGTGTCCGGCGGCTTCGCTCATCTCTACACCGCGCTGGAAAACAATTTGTTCGACAAGTATGGCTTCAAAATGGAGCATGTCTTCATCCGCGGCAGCGGGCCGGCGCTGGCGGCGTTGATGGCCGATGAGATCCAATTTCTCTACTGCGCCGCGGATGCCACGTTGCCGTCGCTCGCCGCCGGCATCGACGTCAAGCTGGTCGCCGCGCCGTTGGTAAAACTGCCCTACGTCCTGGTCACCCGCAAAGAAATTCGCCGCATGGAGGATCTCAAGGGCAAAGCGTTGGGCGTGGCGCGGGCCGGCGATCTGAGCGACCGGTTGTCGCGCGCCATGGTGAAACGATTCAATATCCCAGATGTGATCATGCGGCCCATCGGCGGCAGCCAAAACGAGCGCTACCAAGCGATGGTGGCTAATTTAGTCCAAGGCGTGGTGGTCACACCGCCCATCGACGTGCGCGCCAAGAATGACGGCTACAACGTTCTCTACAAGCTCATCGATATGGATATTCCCTTTATTTATAGTTCGCTGCATGCGAGCGCGCGCGCCGTGCGCGACCGGCCGGAAATGGTCCAGCGCATGGTCGCGGCCTTCGCCGAAGCGATCTACTTCGTCGATAAAAATCCGCTCAAGACAAAAGCCGCCATTGCCAAGATCATGCGCACCAAGGACGAAGAAGCGTTGCAGGTGTCCTACAACGTTTACACCAGAGACATCGTCGACCGGCGCATGATCGTGCCCGGCCAGGCGGTGAGCGACTCCCTCGAACTTTATCGTTCATTGGGCACGCCGGTGAAGCGCAAGGCGGAAGACATCTATGACAATAGCTTTGTTTATAATTTGGAACGTAGCGGGTTTCAGCGCGAGCTGTGGGGGAGATAGACGGGTAAGGAGTTAGGAGTGAGGAGTAAGGGGAAAGACGGAATTCTCGGCGCTGCTGGACGGCGCTTGTTAGTTCTGTCCGTTATCTTCTGGTTCGGAACTGCTCACGCCAATCCTTATCTTGCCAAGCCGGGCGAAACGCCGCTCCGTTTGCGCATCGCTACTTGCGCCGTGTCCGGCGGCTTCATGCATTTGTATACCGCGTTGGACAACGGACTGTTCAACAAGTACGGCATCAGCTTCGAGCATATTCACATCCAAGCTTCGGCGCCGTCCTTGGCCGCGCTGGCGGGGGACGAGATTCAGTTTCTCTACTGCGCCGCCGACGCGACCATTCCCACCTTGGCGGCGGGCATCGGCGGCAAGCTGGTGGCGGCGCCGCTGGTGAAACTGCCCTACGTCATGATCTCGCGCAAGGAGTTGCAACGGCCGGAAGATTTGCGTGGCAAATCCATCGGCATCGCCCGGGCGGGCAATATTTCCGAGCGCTTGTCCAAAGCGGTGGTCAAGAAATTCAACATTCCGGAAAACCAAGTGACGATCCGGCCGGTGGGCGGCAGCCAGTCGGAGCGCTTTCAAGCCATGCGCATGAACATCGTCCAGGCCATCGTGATCACGCCACCCCTCGACGTGCGCGCCAAGAACGAAGGGTTCAATATTCTCTATCGTCTAGTCGATCTCGGCGTGCCGTTCGTTTACAGCTCGGTGCATGCCAGCGGGCGCATGCTGCGCGAGCGGCCGGACATCGTGCAGCGAGTGGTGGCGGGGTTCGCTGAAACCATGCACTTCGTCGAGAAAAATCCCGACAAGGCCAAAGCCGCGGTGGCCAAGGTGATGCGCACCAACGACGCTGAAGCATTGCAGTCGTCCTACGATGTCTACGCCAAGGAGATCGTTGACCGGCGCATGATCATTCCGGACAAAGCCGTCGCCGACACCATCGAGCAGACGCGACAGAGCGGCGGCGTGGTGCGCCGCCAGTCGAGCGATCTCTTCGACAATAGTTTTACCGCGCACTTGGAGAAGAGCGGCTTTCTCAAGGAGCTGTGGGGCAGCGAGTTGGGCGCGCCGGCGCGCTGAACGCTGGTCCCGCCCTCGCGCAAGCTTTCGACCTTGTCTTACCCGGCGGCTTTTGTTAGTGCTGCGGAAGATTTTTAATCCCCAAAGTTGAAAGGTTCTGGCAATGAAAACACTGATCCAAGGCGGTTGGGTGGTTGGCTTCGACGGCGATCAACATGAAATTATCAAAGACGGCGTGGTGGTTTACGACGGCAACCGCGTCGAGTTCGTCGGCAAAGAATACGCCCAACCAGTGGACAAGAAGATCGACGCCAAAGGCTGCCTGGTGTCGCCGGGCTTCATCGACACCCACTTTCATTCCGGCATCAACGCCAGCGACTATATCCTCGCCGACTCGACCAAAACAGACTTCTTCGCATCCAACTATCTCGCCCATGGCGGGCCGACCCGCGAGGGAGCGCACTCGGCGCATTTGAAAGATGTCGACATCGGCCAGCGCTTTTCGATCATTCACGTCTTGAAAAGCGGCGTGACCACCAGCTTCGACATCGGCGGCGCCGGCGGCGATCCGGCACGTTATGTTGACATGATCGATCAGGTCGGCATTCGCTGCGTTGCCGGGCCGAGCTACAAAAACGTTTCCTTCTTTCACGACAAGGAAGGCCGGCTGGAATACGACTGGAACGACGAGCGCGGCAGCAAAGGCTTACAAACCGCCGTCGACTTCGCCAAAAAATACAACGGCGCCTGCAGCGGCCGCATGACCGCCATGCTGTTTCCCGGCCATGTGGATTCCTGTACGCCAACCTTGATGAAACAAACCAAAATCGCCGCCAAGGATGCCGGCGTCGGCATTCAAATTCACGCGACGATTAATTTATTCGAGTTCCACACCGTCATGGCGCGCGAACGCTGCACGCCCATCGAGCTGTTGAAGAAAATTGACTTTCTCTCGCCCGATGTTTCACTGTCGCACTGCATCTTTGTCAGCGGCCATAGCTGGCTCGCCTATCCCTACGGCGACGATCTCAAGATCATCGCCGACTCTGGTGCTTCGGTGGCGTACAGCCCGCTCAAGTATTTAAAGCTCGGTATCTTGATGGAATCCTTCGACCGCTACCGCCAGGCCGGCATCAACATGGGCATCGGCACGGATACTTTCCCCAAAGACATCCTCTCCGACATGCGCTACGCCGGCATCGCCTCGCGCATCGCCGACAAGAGTTTTCTCGCCGGCCATCCGCGCGATGTCTTCAACTCGATCACCCTGGGCGGCGCTAAGATGCTCGGCCGCGACGACATCGGCCGGTTGCAGAAAGGCGCCAAAGCCGACATCGCTATCGTCAACCTGCGCGACATCGCCTTCGGCGCGGTGCACGATCCGATCCGTTCGCTGATGGAAACCGCCGTCAGCCGCGACGTGCGCACGGTCATCGTCGACGGCGAAACCCTGGTCGACAACCACAAATTTCTCCGGCTCGATGAGCAGGAGCTGCTCGACAAAGTTCAGAGCAAAGGCGAACAGGTCTGGGACAGCGTCGCCAAATGGCACTGGACCGGCAAGTCGATCGACGAAGTGGTGCCACCGAGTTTTCGCATGAAATGACGTTGGAAGAGAGGATTATTGGCACGACCAACAATGAGGTGCTAAACTATGCCTATGGTTCGAGCTTACGAAGAGATCATTGACTTCATCGCGGCGGGTACCACGCCGAGTCGAGTGATCACATTCCAGCCGTCACAGGAAGTGAAAGATCGAGTGGCGGATTTGATCCATCGCGAGAAGACCACGGGACTTACCTCAGAGGAATCCTCGGAACTGAATCAGTACCTGCAGCTAGAGCATCTCATGCGCTTGGCCAAAGCGCGGGCGCGCGCCCATCTGGCTGATGACCAGCTACATTAATACAGCCTTGCGCCAGCTCGTGGCGACTCGGGCGGATCACCTTTGTGAATATTGCTTGATTCACGAGGACGATACCTTCTTCGGCTGTGAAGTCGACCACATCGTCAGCGAAAAACATGGCGGTCAAACCGAAGCCGAAAACTTGGCGTTTGCCTGTGCGTTTTGCAATCGCTCAAAAGGGAGCGACGTTGGCTCGCTTACGGCAACGACAGGCGTTTTTATTAGATTCTTCAACCCGCGCCGTGATTTTTGGGGTGAACACTTTGTCCATGACGGCGTGAGTCTTGTCGCTCTTTCCGATATTGGCGATGTCACGGCGCGTATCTTAGGCTTCAACAATAGCGAGCGGTTGTTCGAGCGACAAATGTTGCAAGCTATCGGCAGATACCCAAGCACAGCGGCGGCCACGCGCATGGCGCGCCGAGCCTGACCGTAAAACCATACCCCCTCTGTTACCGAATCACGTAGCGCACAGGACTCAAGCCGACGCATCAAATAATTGATTGTAGCTTCGTCGTCAGCCCGCGTATCTCCTCAAACCCCTTCTGCCAAAACTCGGCGTGATGAATATCGACGCCTAGCGGTTTCAGTAACGCGTCCGGCGTATCGGAACCGCCGGCTTCCAACAAGGCGACGTATTTCGGCACGAAACTTTTGCCTTCGTCTTTGTACATTCGGTACAGCGCCAGCACCAAGAGCTGGCCGAAGACGTAGCTGTAGCAGTAAAAGCGCGAGTGGATGAAGTGCGGGATGTAGCTCCAGCCCCATTGGTAGCTGTCGGGCATGGTGACGGCGTCGCCGTAGTATTTGCCGTTGGCTTGGAGCCAGAGTTGGCCCAGAGCTTCCGGCGTTAGCCGTTTTTCCTGTCTGGCGGCGAAGGACAGTTGTTCAAAGCGGGTCAGGACGTTTTGCCGGAACACGGTGGCGAAGATGTCTTCGATCTTGCCGGCCAAGAGCGCGATTTGCACTTCGCGGTCGGATTGCTGTTCGAGCAAATAATCGAACACCAGCATTTCGGCGAACACCGAGGCGGTCTCGGCGGTGGTGAGCGGGGTGTCGTAGTTAAAGTAGTTCTGCTTGCGGCTGAGACAGCCATGCAGGCCATGGCCCAGTTCATGGGCGACGGTCATGACATCGCGCAGGTTGTCGTCGTAGTTGCACAGCACGTAGGGGTGGAGCCGGGGCGATGGCGAAGCGCAGAAGGCGCCGCCCCGCTTGCCTTTGCGGATCTCGGCATCGATCCAATTTTTCGCAAAAAATTCGCCGGCGAGTTTTTTGAAATTTGGATCGAAGGCGTCGAAGGCGTTGAGGATCACCTGCTTGGCGTTTTCGTAGGGAAACGGCCGCACTTCTTTGCCCACCGGCGCGTATTGATCGTAGAGCGCCAACTTGGGCAGACCGAGCAGCTTGGCTTTCAAGCCAAAGTAGCTGTGGGCGAGCGGATAATTTTGTTCGCTCACCGCCATCATGGTTGCCACCGCGGCGCCGTCGATCTCATTGGATAAATGGCGCTGCTCCATGGGGTGCGGATAACTGCGCAAGCGATCGGTGGTCAGATTGTCTTGAATCAAGGTGTCGTAGATAAACGTCAGCACCTGGCGGTGTTGGGCTAGCTCTTGATAAACCGTCTCCATGGCGCGTTGGCGCAGGCTGCGATCGGGCTCATGGAGCAGCGAGAGCACCTGGCTCAGGTTCAACTCTTCGGTCTTGCCGTCGCGGGCCAATTTAAAAACCAGCGACGAGGTGATTTCGGAGAACAGCCGGCCAAAGGCGTTGCGGCCGGTGTTGTCCTTTTCATTGAGCAGTTTTTCTTCGAGCTCTGACAGCGTGTGCGGCCGGTAGCGGCGCAGGCTGGAGAGATAATGCTGATACGGTTTGAGCTCCTCGTCCGCCATCAACTTGGTGGCGATGGCGTCGTCAACCTTGAGCCAGGCGAGCTCGAAGAACAGCAACAGGTTGCGGATCTCGGTGCCGCGCTGTTCGACTCGCTGGTCCAAATCCTGGTACTCGGGCTTGGCGGTGTCGGCGGCGTAGAGCAGACCGGCGTAGCTGCCGACCCGGCCGAGCGCTTCGTAGATTTTTTCCAAATCTTCCAAAGCTTGGCGCAGGGTTGCGGCGGTGAGCGTCGACGGGTTTTCCAGGGCGACGCGAAACCGCGCGGCGAACTGTTCGGCGCCAGCGCGGCAATCCTTCAAAGTTGTTTCGATATTACCGTCGTCATGGGCGGCGAAAAGATCGCTTAAGTCCCACTGAATACCCGTCGCGCTATTGTTTGCCATGGTGCCGTCCTTTCGTTAATCCTGTTACGTCTATTTCACGGTGAAACCGGCCGGAGTCAAGTTGCGACTTGGCGGTTTCAGTGTATATGATGACCGGAATTTTTGTTTTAACTAGTTTGAAAGGGGTATTTCCATGGCGGAATTAACTGAACTCAAGAAAAAGCTGGCGATGTCGTCGCGCATGCTGTTCAACTCGGGACTGGTCGACTATAGCGGCCATATCAGCGTGCGCATCCCAGGCTCGGATCATTTACTGATCCTGCCGCATCCGGTGAGCCGGGCGGTGGTGAAGCCGGACGACATGGTGGTCACAGATTTCGATGGCAAGGTGATCGAGGGCAACTACAAAGCGCCCTCGGAAGTGTACATGCACGCGCGCGCCTACAAAGCGCGAAAAGACATCCAGAGCGTGGCCCATCTGCACAATCACATGGTGGCGACCCTCAGCATGGTCGATAAGCCATTTTATCCGGCTTCTTCCAATCCCGGTGCGTTCTTCGGACCGGGCGCGCTGCCGAAATATATGGACCCGGCGCTGATTCACACCATCGAACAGGGCGACGCAGTGGCCAAGGCGTTGGGCAACGCCGACGCGTTGATGCTCCGCGGCCATGGCTCGATGGTCGTCGCCCAGTCCATCGAGTGGGTGTTTGCCGCCTGCGTCGATCTCGAAGAAGCGGCGGCGCGCTTCTATAAGGCTTCGTTACTCGGACCGGTGCTGGTTTACAACGAAGACGAAACTCAACGGGTGATGAAGGGCCGGCGCAAGGACTCGGTGGTGCAAAAGGTCTGGGATCATAACGTCGCCAAAACTAAACTGGTCGGTCTCATGGACGGCATTTAGACGCCGTTCGCCTACCCCGTAATCAGCTAATTTGCCGGCCTCGGCATGGGCGAAAAACCAGCGTCCGAGGCCGGCAAGTTGCAGCGCTTTTCGACTCGTTTCACCACGGATTCCGATTCGCCCAAACCCCAGCCCATTGGGGTTTTTTTCTGTTGGGGTTTTTTTCTTGCGCGCCACTATACCCTGTGTTATAGAATCCGATTCAAATAATTGAGGAGCGGGTTCATTAATGTACGATGATTTTCTCGCGAGGATTTTAGAACCGGATATTTTTCTGCCGTCGCAGTTCTACGGCAATGGCGGATTGTCGCGCAAGCTTGAGGGCGAAAAGCGGCTGATGATCGCGATCATGAAGGACGCGGTGGAGTGCCTGGAGAAATACCGCGGCGCGCGCACCGGCGCCGGCAAGATCAGCTATCAGAGCGCCATCGAATGGGTCGAAGACAACGATACCGAATGGCTCTATTCGTTCACTAACATTTGCGATCTGTTGGGCTTTGATCCCGAGTATCTGCGCACGCACCTACTCAAGCGCGAAAACCGTTACGTCAAACCGCTCCGCACCAGAACACTGTCGTTGGCCGCCATGGGCGCCAGCGCTAGCTTCTGATCCTAGTGCTTCCGGTTTTTTAGGACGTTCAGCTCTTCTTTGATCACTTGCCCGCGCGGGCTTTTCTCGCCGACGATCTTGAGCGCGCGCTCGTAGTCAGCGATGGCGCGCTCGTCGTCGTCCTGGAGCAGCTGCGCCCGCCCCAAGTAGTAGTACCCGTCGGCGAGCCGGTCGAGCTTGCCGTAGACCTGGCCGAGCCGATAGACCGGTTTGTCCCATACCGGCGCCAGATTTTGCGCGTTCAAATAGGCGCCGGCGGCGCCCCGCAGATCGCCGATCTTTTCGAGAAACTCGCCAAAATAATAAAAATTCAGCGCTTCACTGGGCTCCAGCGCGATGGCGCGGTTGAAGGCTTTGTGGGCCGACTCGTGGTCGCCGGTCTGGCTGGATAGCCGGCCAATCTCGCGCAGCAGGCCGAGATGATCGGGGCGCAAGCGCCAGGATTTTTCATAATTTTTCTGCGCTGGGGCGAGCTGACCGGTTTGAAACTGGGCGAAACCCAGCAGGTGCAGCAGCTCGGCGTTGTTCGGATCCTTTTGCGCCAACTTCTCGTACTCAGCCACCACGGCTTCGCGGTTACCGCGTTCCAAACGAATCAGGATTTGGACTTTTTTCAGCGCTTCGTTGTCTTCCGACCGCGGTCTGTTGGGATTGATGGCTTTGACCACCAGCTCGGCGTTGGCGACCCGTTCCTGGGTCAGCGGATGGCTAAGAATATAAGCCGGCACATCGATGGGGTTGAGTTGGCGCTCCTGCTCCATGGTTTTTAAAAACGCCAAGGTACCGCGCGGATCGAAACCGGCCGCCGCCATGTAACGGGTGCCCAAGGTATCGGATTCCATTTCCAATTGGCGGCTATAGGCGGCTTGGCGGGTGGCGGAGACCGCTTGGCCGACGATGGCGGCGGCCTGGGCGCCCGAACCGCTGCGCGCCAACAGGGCGCCGGCCAGTAAGCTCAACACCGAGATCGCGTCCACGCCCGAGGAACGCGCCATATGGCGTCCTTTGATATGGACGATCTCGTGGCCCAACACGCCGGCCAGTTCGTCCGTCGATTTGGCCCGCTCGATGAGACCGGTGAAGACATAGATCGAGCCGCCGGGCACGGCGAAGGCATTCAATTGATCTTCCTCGACGACGAAAAATCGGTAGTCATAGCCGAGCGGGCCGGTGGCGCTGAGAATGCGCCGGGCGATGCGATCGACGTAACGTTCGACTTCCGGGTGATTGGCGAACTTGAAATACTTTTTCGCCTCACGGCGAAACTCGCGGCTGATGCGGGTCTCTTCGTCCTCCGCCGGCGCCGATGGCGCGGATGGCAGTAGTGGCGCGATGGCGCGACAGCTGGCGCCCAGCGATAGAATTAGAAATAGCGAAACACAGCAGGCGGGCCACCGATGAACTCGGCGCGGCTTGATCATTGACGGAGTATAGAGAGCGACCGGGAGCGGTTCAATACTCGCTTCGCCAGCTATTTTCATTGGCTCGCAAGGTTGACGACCCAGGGGCAACTCCCTATTCTCGGTGATCGAGAAAAAAGTCGAGGAGTTGCCATGACCACCCGCTTCAAAGTACCAGCCGAAAAACTAACCTGGCGTTGCGATTTATCCTATTTGCCGTTCACCTGCACCGCCGATATGACGCCGCTGGAAGATTTCATCGGCCAGGATCGCGCCATGCGCGCCATCGAGTTCGGCCTCGGCGTCAACAAACCGGGCTTCAACATATTCGTCACCGGCCTCACCGGCACCGGTAAGACCAGCATCATCAAGGCGTTCTTGAAAAAAGTCACCAGCGGGGCGGTGTTACCGGCGGATGCGCCGGCGCCAGAAGATTGGTGCTATGTCTACAACTTCACCGACCCCGACCGGCCCCAGGCGCTGAAGATTCGCCGCGGCTATGGTAAGGCGCTCAAGGGCGACATGGAGCAGTTGATTCAACATCTCCAGCGCGAAGCGAAAAAATTATTCGAGAGCGACGAGTTCGCGCACGAACGCCAGGGGTTGATCGAACAGCTGCAAAAAAAACAGCAGGAGATGATGGAAGGGTTGATGGAACAGGCGAGTGAGGCGGGCTTCGCCCTGCGCATGACGCCGTCGGGGATCATGTTGCTACCGACCAAGGACGGCAAGCCGATGCAAGAGGCGGATTATCTGGCGCTCAGCGCGGCGGAGAAAAAACAGCTGGAAGAGCGCCGCGGCGATCTCGAAAAACAAGTTGAAGGCACTCTGCGCGACGGCAAAAAGCTCGAGCGCGAGATCGCCATGCGGCTGGACACGGTGGAGAGCGAAGCCGGCGATTATTTAGTGCGCAACCCGCTCAGCGAGCTCAAAGAAAAGTATCAAGACTACCCGCGGGTGCTCGCCTACTTGGACGGCGTGCGCGAACATATTTTAAAAAACTTGCCGCGCTTCAAAGGCGAAGCGGCGGCGCCGGCCGGTGCCATGCCAGGGATGCCTTTCAGCGAGCCACCGGGGGATCCGTTCGCGCCTTACCGGGTGAATGTTTTCGTCGACAACAGCGATACCCAGGGGCCGCCGATCATCGTCGAAACCAACCCGACCTATCACAACCTGTTCGGCGTCATCGAGAAAAAACCGATCATGGGCGGCTACACCACCGACTTCACGCTGATCAAAGCCGGCTCGATCAGCAAAGCCAACGGCGGCTATTTAGTTTTGTACGATCGCGAAGTGCTGGCTAATGCGGGTTGCTGGGAAGCGCTCCAACGGGTGATCAAAAATCGCGAACTGCGCATTGAAGAGCCGGGCGCGTTTTTCGGCTTCGTGCCGCCCCAAGGATTGCGACCGGAAGCGATCCCCACCGACACCAAAGTGATCATGATCGGCGATCCCGGTCTCTATCGCACCTTGGCCACCGCCGATCCCGACTTCCGCGAAACCTTCAAGGTCAAAGCCGATTTCAATTTCGAAGTCGACCGCAGCCAGGAGAACATCACCGCTTTCGCCTGCTTCATCAGCGACTATTGCAGCCGGGAAAATATCCGCCACTTCGACACCGACGGCGTCGCCCGGGTGATCGAGCAGTGCGCGCGCCAGGTCGAGGATCAAAATAAATTGTCGACCCGCTTCAGCGATATGGTCGATCTGTTGATCGAGTCGGACTACTGGGCGGGCAAGGAAAACGCCCAACTGGTTTCCGGCAAACATGTCGAGCGCGCCCTGGTGGAAAAAACCTTTCGCCTCAATCTAGTCGAGAAGCGGCTGCAAGAATTGATCGCCGAGGGCACGGTGCTGGTCGATGTCACCGGCGCGGTGGTCGGCCAGGTGAACGGCTTGGCGGTTTACCAGATGGGCGATTTTAGCTTCGGCAAGCCGTCGCGCATCACGACGAAAACTTTCATGGGGCGCGGCGGCCTGGTCAACATCGAGCGCGAGTCGAAGATGAGCGGCCGCAGCCATGACAAGGGCGTGCTGATTCTCGGCGGTTATCTGGGTGGCAAGTACGCCCAGCAGAGCCCGCTGTCCTTGTCGAGCACGATCTGCTTCGAACAATCCTATGACGGTGTCGACGGCGACAGCGCGTCGTCTACTGAGCTCTACGCGATTCTCTCCAGTTTATCCGAAGTGCCGATCAAGCAAGGCATCGCGGTCACCGGCTCGGTCAATCAAAACGGCGAGGTGCAGGCGATCGGCGGCGTCAATTTCAAAGTCGAAGGCCACTTCGATGTCTGCCGCTTGGAGGGGCTCACCGGCGAACAGGGCGCCATGATCCCCCAGGCCAACGTTCACAATTTGATGCTCCGCCCCGATGTCGTCGAGGCGGTCAAGGCCGGCAAGTTTCATATTTACGCGGTCAGCAGCATCGACGACGGCATCGAAGTGCTCACCGGCGTCGCCGCCGGCGCGCGCCAAGCCGACGGTAGTTATCCGGAAGGCAGCATCAACGACCGGGTGCAGAAAAAATTATCGCAGTTCACCGAGCTGCAAAAGAAGTTGTCGGGCGGGGAGCAGAAGAGTGGGGCGAGTAGTTAGTGTCGATCTCGGGCTGTTTGAGTTTTCTTACCTTCGAAGGATCGATTTTTAGCTGTCATTCCGAGGCAACGCCGAGGAATCTCGTCTTGGTGAGTTACATTCAAGACGAGATCCCTCGCTTTACTCGGGATGACACATAGTATTCGTCATTCCCGCGCAGGCGGGAATCCAGGTTCGCATTTCGTTCAGGTCAAGAAACACACTGGATACCGGCCTGCGCGGGTATGACGGAAACACGACAGCGCTTCTCATCAAAACAGGATTCTTCAGCTTACAGCCGAGATTGCCTAGAGGCTCGCCTACCCTTCGCGCGGCTTGGCCGATTCCGGTTTGATGCCGAGCGGCACGGTCAGATGCAGCGGTTTGCCTTTGCGCAGGATCGATAGGTTGACCATGCGGCCGGCTTCCAGGCCGCCGACCAGGCGCGTCACATCGCGCGGGCTGTCGACCTGAATATCGTTGACGGCGACGATGACATCTTGCTTTTGCACGCCGACCCGCGCCGCCGGTTGGCCGGGCAGCACCGAATTCACCACCACGCCTTTGGCTGGATAGAGTCCCAGGGATTTCGCTTGGCCGAGGGAAATATCGGCCATCTGCACGCCGAGCCAGCCCCAGACGAGTTTCTCACCGCGCAGTAGCCGTGGCAGCATTTTCTTGATCAAATTGATCGGCATGGCGAAGCCGAGGTTGCCGCGCTCCGACGCCATGGTGATCATGCCGATGACATGGCCTTGGCTATTGAGTAGCGGTCCGCCGCTGACACCGGGATAGGCACCGGCATCGGTTTGAATGTAGTCGAACCCCGCCGAGTCGGCATAGGTTCTACCGGCGCGGCTGATGATGCCCAGGCTCATGGAACTCTCGCGGCCGTAGGGGTAGCTGAACACCACAGCCAAGTCGCCGACTTGAATGCGCTCGGAGTCGCCGAGCGCTAGCACCGGCGCTTCGCGCTCGCTTTGGACTTTCAATAGCGCGAGATCGAGCTGGCTGTCGGCGACTACCACCCGCGCCGCCAGCCGCTGGCCATCGGCGGTGCGCACCTCGAGATCTTTGGCCTTGTCGATGACATGCTGCGCGGTCAGGATGTAGCCTTCGGCGTCGATGAAAAATCCCGAACCGCGGCTGCCCTGGCTTTGGCCATCGGCAGCGCTGGCGCGAATCTGCACGATGGCTGGGCGGGAGGTTTGCGCCAGGTGAACAAAGGCGCGGTTGAGCCGGTCGAGTTCGCTCTCGCCCGCCGCCGGCTGAGCGTCGCGCCAATGCACTAGCGAAGATTTGTCCTGCTTGGCTTCACCGCGCAGGACGGCGGGAAAAACCAGCGCAATCAGAAGCGGCGCAATAATTAAGCGATTCATAACCGGCACCTCGCGTGACCTTGACTGGGCGACCCTTTATCGAAATCCTTGGGCGATCACAAGTGGGCGCCGGATTGAATTGCCCCGCCGGCCGGGGCATATGCTATGTTTCGATCATGAGCGCAGCGATGGATAAAATTGTCCTGGTCACCGGCGGCGGCAGCGGCATCGGCGCGGCCATCGCCGGCGCATTCGCCGAGCGCGGTTGCCGCGTGGTGATCGCCGGCCGGGATGAAAGTAAACTCGTGACAGCGGCTGAAAGCATGGCCCAAAATGGCGCGCAGCTGCGCGCCATCGCTTGCGACGTGACCCGCCGTGAACAGGTGCGGGAGCTGCGCCAGCGCATTCAAGAGCTGTGGGGCGACGTGCAGATCCTGGTCAACAACGCCGGCATCGCCAGCGCGGTGAGCTTTGCCGACATGGCGGACGAGACCTGGGACAAAACTTTGGAAACCAATCTCACCGGCGCTTACAATTGCTGCAAAGTTTTTTTGCCGGCGATGGTCAAAGCCAAATGGGGCCGCATCGTCAACATCGCTTCGACGACGGCCAAAGTCGGCTACAGCCACGTCACCGCCTACACGGCATCCAAGCATGGGCTGTTGGGGCTGACGCGTTCGTTGGCTTTAGAAACCGCGCGCGTCGGCGTCACCGTGAACGCCATCTGTCCGGGCTATGTCGACGACGAACGCACACGGGAAAACGCCCGCATCATGGGCGAGAATACCGGCAAGGGCGCCGACGCCGTGCTTAAACTGTTCGCTGTCGCCGCGCCGCAGAACCGTTTGATCGACGCCAGCGAAGTCGCCGAGCTCGCCTGCTTGATCGCATCGCCGGAAATGAGCGGCATGACCGGGCAGGCGATCAATGTCGATGGCGGGGCGGTGATGCAATAATTAATAATGGATAATTGAGAATGGAAAATGGCTGACAATTCGCTCCTATTTGAAATCGATGACGGCATTGCGACGATTCGGTTGAATGATCCGGAGCGGTTGAATGCTTTGACCTTTGAGACCTACGCCGAGCTGGAGCGGGTGTTTGCGGCGCTGGCGGAGGATTCAAACGTCAAAGTCGTCGTGCTCACGGGAGCGGGCAAAGGATTCTGCTCCGGCGGCAGCGTTCATGGCATCATCGCCAAGCTGTTGGACATGACCGCCGAGGAGCAGCTGCGCTTTACCACGCTAACCTGCGCGGTGGTCAAGAACATGCGTGGGTTGAAGAAACCGATCGTCGCCGCGGTCAACGGCATCGCCGCCGGCGCCGGGACGATTCTCGCTTTGGCGAGCGATATTCGATTGCTTTCGGAGCGCGCCAAGTTCGCTTTTCTGTTTACCAAAGTTGGCTTGTCCGGGGCCGATATGGGCGCCTGTTATTTGCTGCCGCGCATCGTCGGCCATGGCCGAGCGACGGAACTGCTGTTCACCGGCGACGCCATCGACGCCCAGGAATGTTTGCGCATCGGGCTGGCGAACCGCGTGGTCGAGCACGACAAGTTGCTCGACGAAGCCTACAGCTTGGCGCGCCGCTTGAAAGACGGCCCGCTCAAGGCCATCGGCGTTACGAAGGAGTTACTCGATCGCGAGGCCGACATGGATCTAGCGCAGGCGTTGGATTTGGAGGCCCACGAGCAAGCGCGCTTGATGCAAGAGCCAGACTTCAAGGAAGGCTATCGAGCGTTTGTCGAGAAACGGCCGGCGAAGTTCAATCAGTCTTGATGTCGCGCAGCGACGATTGAACTCCCTCGCCACCACGCGCAATGACTATCCGTCATGCCGGTCCTTCGGCTAGGCTCAGGATAGACTCCGGCCGGCATCCAGGTGGGGTGTGGGTGGGAATCTCAAACCTGGATTCCCGCCTACGCGGGAATGACGGAAAAGAAAAAGTCGGCTTCGGGCGAAGGGTGTTTAGCTCAGGATACGCCATGTTACCTTTCTTTACTCAAGATCATGCCAGGTTGCAGGCTCAAGCGCGCTCGTGGACGGATAAACATCTCTTCGCCACCCACGGCAACGAAGATCTAGAGCAACGAGCAAGAACGTTGGTGCGGCATTTCGGCGCGGCGGGTTTTCTCAAACATGCCGTGCCCAAGCAATTTGGCGGGGTTCAAGAAAAAGTCGAAGCGCGGGCGCTGTGCATCCTGCGCGAAGAGCTGGCGCGCGGCGATGCCCTTGCCGATACCATGTTCGCGCTGCAAGGGTTGGGCAGTTATCCGATTGCGCTGACGGGTAATGACGAACAGAAACGCCGCTATCTACCGAAGGTTGCCAGCGGTGCCGCGATTGCTGCCTTCGCGATCACCGAACCGGAGGCCGGTTCTGACGTCGCTTCGTTACAAATGACCGCGCTGCGCCAGGGCGAACAATTCGTTCTAAACGGCACCAAGCGATTTATCTCCAACGCCGGCATCGCGGACTTTTACGTTGTCTTCGCGTCGACTGAGCCGGAGAAGAAAGCAAAAGGCGTTAGCGCTTTCATCGTCGACGCGACCACGCCAGGCTTGGCGGTGACGGAGAAGACTCAACTGCTGTCGCCGCATCCGATCGGTGTGCTCAAATTCACCGACTGCATTGTGCCGCAAGGCGCATTACTCGGCACCGAGGGCGACGGCTTGAAGATCGCTTTAGAAACCCTCGATCTCTTGCGTTGCAGTGTCGGAGCCGCCGCCGTCGGTTTCGCCCAGCGCGCTCTGGAAGAAGCGATCCGCTACAGCAAAGCGCGCCGGCAATTTGGCCGGGCGATCGGCGAGTTCCAAGGCATCGAATTTAAGCTCGCCGACATGGCCACCGAGTTGGAAGCGGCGCGCTTGTTAGTCTACCAAGCCGCGTGGGCGCATGATGTCGGCAATTCCGATGCTAAACAGAAATCATCCATGGCGAAATACTACGCCACCGAAGCGGCCCAGCGTATCGTCGATCAAGCGCTGCAAATCCACGGCGGCAGCGGACTCATCGCCGGCAGCATCATGGAGCGGCTCTACCGCGACGTCCGTGCGCTGCGGATTTACGAAGGCACGTCGGAAATTCAGAAGGTCGTGATCGCGCGGGGATTGCTAAAATAGGCTCAGCCGAAGATTGGTCGATCCTCTGACATAATTCAGTTGTCCGTTGGCGGTAGAAACACAGAAGAAAACCCATGACAAAAACAATTTCAGTCTGGCTGCTAGCAATTTTCTTTGTTGCAAATGTCTCCATCGCCCAGGCTCAGCAGGCACCGAGAGTTCCCCGGATAGGATTCCTAGGCGCTACCACTCTGGCCACCATCCCTGCCCGCATCGATGCTTTTCGGCAGGGTCTGCGCGACCTTGGCTACGTGGAGGGGAAAAGCATTGTCGTTGATTATCGGTGGGCCGAGGGGAAAATGGAGCGGCTTCCTGACCTTGCTAACGAACTTTTGCGTCTCAAGGTGGATGTCATCGTCACCAGTAGTCCGACGGTGACCCGTGCCGCCAAGGAAGCAACTGTCTTGCAAGTCAAGCTTTCTGAAGAAAAGTATCAGACCAACAAGTTTTATGTTTGATCATAGAATTGAGAATCGTGAGCAGCTTGCGCATGCAAGCGATGAGAGCGACTTTGAACAGTTTACCCTTCGCTTTCAGCCGTT
>CAMDBU010000119.1 GCA_945889495.1 Syntrophobacter sp. SbD2
AAAATTCCTTCCTTCCCCAGCACATTCGCAAAAAACTCCCTTTCCAACTCCACTTATTGCCATTCTTCGTGCCCTCAAAGCCCGCTTAACCCCGTGCCGTTACGGCGATGCAGAGACTGAGATTGGGGTTTCCGGTCAGGCACTAGTTAACGAAAGACTCGGCTATCCGGCGGGCGACCAGATCATGTGCACTATCGCCCATACGATTCGCCACAACGTCCACCGTCCCGATCTGGTCGGCAGGTTAGCCGGCACGACCTTCGCGGTGTTGTTGCCGAAAATGATTTCAGGCGATGCCAATCTGGTGCTGGAACAACTGCATAAGGCGCTCAAGGACGAACGGCGTAAATACGGCCATCCGCTCAACTTCTACATCAGCGCGGTGGCCTGCCCGAAGGCGCCGCGCACGGTCGCCGAACTCATGCAGGAAGCCGACAGCCAGATGCTCCGCATGAAAGACGCTAAGAAGGACTTCATCCAGATCGTCACCTCGGAAGGTCGTTCCCTATTGAACTGACCGGCTCATTTGCCAAGTGAAGCGATGAAGCCGCTCTTGTCCAACTCCTGAAGAATGCTGTCGTCGTAGAAGCGCTTGGGATCCTGGCCCCTGGCCTTCGGGTTGACCTGGGACAATTCATCGACCACGGTGCGAAACGATTCAGCGGTAGGTATCGGGATACGCTTCAAATACTTGGTCACCGACACCTCGTAGGTCTCGTCCATCATCTCGCGGTCCTTGGTGCGAAAATATTTCATCATCATCTCGATGGTGAACGGTTTGTCGCGCTTGATGCGCGCGGTGGCCTCCAGGATCGACTTCACGTAACTGGTGACAACATCGCGGCGCTGATTCATGAAACTCTTGCGCACAGTAATTCCGGTGGACGCGTAAGGCACGCCGAGGGACGCGATATCGAGCAGTTCGCGAAACCCTTCGCGGCGCGCTTGGATTAGCGCCGGATAGGACAAGATCGCCCCTTGAATGCGCCCACCGCGCAAGGAGGCCAGCCCGGAAGACACCGCGCCCACCTGCACCAGCATGACATCCTTCATCGCTTCCAAGCCGTAATGATGCAGCGCCATGCGCGCCGCGGTGTCGATGGAAGTGCCGAAGCGGCTAATGCCCACGGCCTTGCCGCGCAACTCTTCGGCGCGCTGAATGGTCGGAAGCACCATCAGACTCGACACCAGCCGCTCAGTAGTGATCGCCAGCGAGACCACGTCGGAACCGCCGATGGCCGCGCTCGCCGTGGTGCTGCCGGCGATGGCGAGAAACTCGATCTCGCCGGCGATCATCGCCGCCATCCCTTCATTGCCGCTGGGAAACGCCACCAGATCGATGTCGAGGCCGTACTTCTTGTAATAGCCGGCATCCTTGGCTGCCCAATAGGGCGCCATATTGCCGGACAGCGAAGCATAACCGGCGCGCAGCTTGCGTCCCTCCTGGGCCTGCGCCACGGCGGCAAAAACCATTAAACAAAATATCGCGAGCGAAATCTTTCTCATCGTTACTCCAATCGAAGCAATCCGTAACTATTTTGTTACCGGCAGACCTAACTCCTGCTGCGCCCGGCGCAGATAACTCATGTCGAGATACTTCTCCGGCGCCGGATAGGGCTTGCTCTTGAACAGCCGGTCGCCCATCAAATCGATCAAACGTTGAAACCCTTCGCGGTTGACCGAACCGTCTTTGCTGATGATCCCCTGGGACAAATATTCGTCAACCGTGACGCGCGTCGATTTGAGCGAAATGCCGGTGCGTTTGGCGACCAACTCGGCGGCTTGCTCGCGGTTGCCATGGGCCCACTGCATGGCGCGCACCATGGCTTTCAAATAGCGCACCGTGAGACCGCCGTTCGCCTCAGCCCATTTGGCGTCAACGATCAAGCTATGAAACTGCAAGTTGGGAATGTAATCCGACAGCTTGGCGACTTCGAGAAAACCCAGCTCGCGCGAGCGCGGCAGATCGCCGCCGAGCAGCATGGTCGCCGACGTGCTGCAAGTTTTCAAACTCGCCAGCCGCTGTCCGGTGGGACCGTTTTGAACGATCGTGTAATCGCGGTTGAGCTCCAGCCCCTCGGCTTTCAACATCTCGCGCAAAAAGATCGTGCTGCCGGACACCAAGCTGACCACGCCGATGTTGGTGCCCTTCAAATCTTTAATGCTCTTGTACTTGGGACAGGTCACCAGCGAGTAGGCCGCCACCGGCACGGTGCCGCCGATGATCTTCAACGCCGCGCCGCGCTCCACCGCGTTGATCGCCGCCGACGGATCGACGATGGCGACGTTGACCTGGCCGGCGATCAGCGCTTGGATCAGCGTATCGGTGGAGCCGATCAAGACAACATCGCCGTGAATGTTTTCCTGGCCGAAGAAGCCCTTATCCGTGGCCGCATAGTTGGGCAGCTGTTCGACGGTGCGCGAGACGTTGCCGATGATCACCCGGTCAGCAGCATCTACCGAATTACTAAAAAGAACTGCGATCAAGCAGGCTGCCAGCGATATGAATTTCATCGATGCCTCCAGATCACGGCTTTTGGTAATAATTCGCGTAATAGTAATCGGCGATCTCCGCTCCGGTCGCCTTCCACACGCCATCGTGCGCGCAGATGTATGCCAAAGCCTTGTCGAGATACTTGATGCGAAACGCCAAGCCGATGACGAACGGATGGAGCGGCATCGTCATCACCCGTGCCTGGCTGGCGCCCTCGGCGTACAGCGTATCGAACTGGTCGCAGACCATCTGCAACCAGTCCTTGGGCGTGTGGCCGCCCTGAAAGATGACGCGAATATCGTTCAAGCCTTGCTGGTAGGGAATCGCGATCATGCGGCCAGACTCGACCCGCATGGCACAGGGCTGGTCGTCAAAACCCCAATCGCAGACATAATCGAAACCCTCGGCGGCCAGATGATCGAGCGTATGCGCGCTCTCGTCGCCGCCGCCCGGCCCAAGCCAGCCGCGCGGCGCCTTACCGGTAGCCGACGCAATCGTATCGCGAATCTGGCGTATGACACTGCGCTCCTCATCGGCAGCATATTGATTCATGCGCAGGTTGTTGGTCACGCCATGGCCGAGCCATTCCCATTTTCGCTTATTGCCCTCTTCGATGATCGCCGGATGGTGCGCGCAGACATCGGCATTGAGGAGCACGGTGGCGCGGATCGAATGTTTGTCCAACACCTCCATCATGCGAAACACGCCGATGCGCGAGCCATAGTCGCGCAGCGCATAACCGGTGACGTCAGGCAAGGCGGCGCTGGGCGCGCCGGGAATCACTTTGTCGACGTGAAAGAATTCAACGTTGGGCGCCACCAGCAAAGCTACCCGCGCGCCGTTGGGCCACTTGAACGGTTTACGCCGGACGATCGGCGAATAATCATAACGCTCAGTCTGCATAGTTTCTCACCAATTTTCTTTTCCGAAACACCTAACTCCTGACCCTTTACCCCTTACGATCCTTATCCAGCGCAATATGCGTCTCATGCACCGTCAGATACCAGCGCGCGATCTCCTCACGGCTGGGAAACCAAACCTTGGCGCGCGCCTGGGCGTACTCGACGAACTCGCGCAGCGCGCCGATGCGATGGGCATGGCCCATGACATGGGGATGCAGGCCGACGTTCATGATGCGCCCGCTGACGGCACCCTCGGAATAAAGTTGATCGAAACAGATTTTGAGCGTCTCCAATCCCGCCGCCGCCGACATGCCGCCGCGGGCGAATAGATTGAAGTCGTTGATGTCGTTGGAGTAGGGCACGCAGACGATGGGCCCGTTAATCGTGTGAATCAAATAGGGTTGGTCGTCGTTCAGGTAATCGCAGTAGGCGAGTAAGCCGAACTCTTTCAAGAACGCCGGCGTGTGCAGCGTGCCGCGGATCGCCGACGACAGCCACGCCTTAGCCGGCCGGCCAACCACTTGTTGGTAAGTATCGAGGGTGCGCCGGATCACCGCGCGCTCGGCGTCAGGCTTATCGGCATAGTAGGTCAGTAAATCGTTCTGCGCCCAGTTGTGCGGCACCAGTTCCCAGCCGCGCTGGTTGCACGCGTCAACTACCCGGCGGCGCTCGGTCATGGTCATGCCGTTGATCGTGCAGGACGGCTTTAGGCCCAACTTGTCGAACAGCTCGATCATGCGCCAGATGCCGACCCGCTGGCCATACTCGCGCCAAGTCCAGTTGGCGGTGTCCAGCACATCGCCGGGCAGCGCATGCGGAATCGTCATCGGCCCGCCGGTAAACAGCGGCTCCTTCTGCCCCGGGCGCAACGGCTCCCAGTATTCCAAGTTGATCGTCACGATCAGCGCCAACTGCGCGCCGTTGGGAAAGCGCAGCGGCCCGCGGTCGGGCAGCGGCACATAGGGATAGTAAGAAGGCGGCGCTGGGTCACTCATGCTGGGTTACCTATTGAAGCGCCGGCTTCATGCGAAACTCGCCGCGGCGCGCGCCATTGAAAGTGCCGTCGGTGAGCCACTGGCGCGACGCCTCATGCAGCGCGCTATGATTGCTCTCCCAGACGAGAAAGTGCGAACCGCAGGGAATGCTGACGAACACTTTATTATCCGTGCCGAGATCTTGGTAAAGCTCTTTGTTCGAAGCGTTGAGTTCATCGAACTCGCCCAACATCACCAGGGTCGGGATTCTAATCTTCTTCGCCTCCTCGGCGTTCCAACCCCAGTAGGTGCGCGTCGGCGCGCGCATCACGCCCGGCCCCCAGGTCATACCGGTGGGGTCATGGAGCTTGCTCAACTCCCAGATATGATCGGCCATGCCCGGCGCGATCTGGTCCGAACATTTGGCGAAGGGAAACCAGCGCTGCTGCTCGACCACCGCGCGGCTCTGGGTCGTCACCGGAAAGCCCGCCTGGGGCACGGCGGCTGGCTTGCTGGGATTTTTGCGCGAATAGTTCGATGACGCGAAGATCACCAGCTTGTCGACTTTCTCAGGCCGTTCGCTGGTATAAGTCCCAGTGCGGTAGCCGCCGCCCGACCAACCGAGCAAATTGACTTTGGCCACGCCGCGCAGCTGGCGAATATATTCGATCACCCGGTCGAGATCGTCATGTTCGCTCTGGCGGTTGACCAGCTGATAGGGATAGGACGGTTTGCACGGCTCCTTGAGGGTCTTGGGCAGCAACTCTTTTTGCTGCGCCGCGCCGACATTGCAGGGATCGTCCATCTTCGGCCGCGACGATTTGCCATAGCCGGTCATATCCATGGCGAACACATCGAAGCCCGCCCGCGCCAGATAATTCATCCAGCTGTAGCTTTCATGCTCGACATCGAAGGCCAAGGTCGACGGCGACACCCCGCCATGCACCATCAACACCACCGGCCGTGGCGCCGCGCTGTCGCTCGCCAAGAATTTTTCCCGGACATAAATCTGCGCCGCCTCGCCTTTATTGGCCGGCACCGTCGAAACATGCGGCACCAGATGATCGACTGCGCGAATGTCGCTGGCGCCGCGATTCAGCGCAGCGCAGGCCGGAAGCAGGGCGACTATCGCCGCTACCAAAATTGTCTTGAACGTCGTTCCCATCACACCACCACTTTCTATTTTGCAACTACCAAGACCAAGAGGGCGGGTTTGAAACCCGCCCCTACGGTTCAAATCCTTTTTGTGTCCTTTGCGTTCTTTGCGGCCAACTCTCCGAATCCGAGCTTCCGATTTTGTGCCTTTTGCGCTTTTTGCGGTTAAATCTTCCTCTTATCTTCTCGCCCGATCGATGAAACCGCTCTTCTTCAATTCGTCGAGAATGGTTGAATCCAACACCCGCAGCGATTCCACCGTCTGTCCCTTCGCCTTCGGCGTGGTCTTGGCCATCTGCGCGATTACCAATTCAACGCCTTTGCGATCTGGCATCACCACCAGCCCTTCGGCATGTTGGCCGAGAAAATATTCGTAGCCGATGCCGTAGACCTCATCGTCGGCGCGGATATATTTTTTGATCGCCCGGATGGTCGCTTCTTTGTTGCGCTTGGCGAAATACATGCCTTCGACGATCGCTTTGACGAAATTGCTAGCCTTGTCGCGGTTGGCGTCCAGATAGCTCCGTTTGATCATCAAACAGCTCTGCGGATAGGGCATGCCGGCTTCGGCCATGTCGAGGAGCAAGTTCATGCCATTTTTCTTGATCGCCATGCTCGCGAAGGGCTCGGTGAATAGCGAAGCCTCAGTCGAACCGTTAATCAACGAGGTCAAGCGGTTGGAACTAGCGCCCAACTGAATCACCGTCACCTGCTTAGGATCGACGGCGAACTTCTCCAAGCTCGCCTGCACGGCGAAATCGGTGGCCGAGCCGAACTGGCTAATCGAAAATCTCTTGCCCCGAAGCTCCGCCATGGTCTTGATCTCCGGGCGCGAGACCACTTTGAAAGCGAACAGGTTGAAACCGCCTGTGATCATCGCGATGTCCGCGCCTTGCAGATTGGCGGTGACCGCCAGCGCGCCGGTGGAGAATAAGAATTGACTGTCGTTGGAAAGCAGCGTCTGCACCCCCAGGGTACCGCTGTTCATGGTCAGGTATTCGACCTCCAGGCCATATTTCTTGAACAGCCCTTCCTGCTGGGCCACCCAGATCACCGAATGCATCGGCGTGATGCCGCCACCGCTGACGCGGATTTTTTCGGCGGCGGAGGTCGCCGTGGCACTCAGTAGCAGCAGCGCGAGAACAAATTTTATTCGCATGGATGAACCTTTTTCGTGATCGTGTTCGTGGTTCGTGGCTCGTGGGAAGAGTCCGATTCCGAATCACGAGCACGAGTCACGAGCACGAACACGATTTGCGATCACGATCCCACGATCTCCTCATACGTCGGCGTCGGCATGCCCTTGTGCCAGCTGGCGTCGCGCAGCTCGATGCGATTACCGCTGGGATCGAGGACGAACAGCTGCCGGCCGGTGAAAAAGCCGCCCGGCCGGTAATCCACCGGCTCATGAATCTTGATGCCCAACTGGTGAAACAGTTTACACGCCTGGTCGAACATCGCCGGGCTGACATCAAAGGCATGGTGCAACCGGCCATCCTGCTGGATCGTCCTGACGATCGGGTCGTTGCGCTGGCATAGAAGAATGTTGTGGTTGCCGAGCTTGAAGCAGGACATCGGCGTGTTGGCCAACCGACCGACATGCTCCAGGCCGAGAATGTCGCCGTAGAACTTCTCCGCCTCGGCCAGATCGTTCACCGGAATCGACCAGTGCACCACCGCGTCGAGTTTCAGTTTCTCCATAGGCCATCTCCTTCCGACTCTCCATTATCCCATCCGCCCCAACCTGTCCACTGGAGAGATAGAGAACGGCAGGGCTCACTCGCACCGTTGACTTCCACAACCCGTCAACTTACATTCGCCACGCTCGCAGCGGAGGATATATGGGCAATCGAACTCTCTCCATCGGTATGCGCGACTACGATCATTGCCGCGCGCTGGCCAACGGCAAGGTCACAGTCGACGGCGTCGATCTAAAATTCGTCAACATCAGTCCGCCGTCGCAGATCTTCTTGCGCATGCTGCACGATGAAGAATTCGACGCCTCGGAAATGTCCTTGTCCAATTTCATGATCGCCATGGGCAAGGGCGACCGGCGTTTCGTCGCCATACCGATATTTCCCTCCCGGGTGTTTCGTCATTCTTATATCTGGGTCAACACCAAAGCCGGCATCAACAAGCCAGCCGATTTGAAAGGCAAGAAGGTCGGCATCGCCGATTACTCGATGACCGCGCTGTTGTTCGTGCGTGGCCTGCTGCAACATGAGTATGGCGTCAAGCCAGAAGACATCCACTGGTTTCGCCGCCGCGCCGAGCATGTCGCCACCGAGATCCCAGCCAACATTCGCATCGACAACATCGGGAAAGACCAGACCCTCGACAACCTGCTCGAAGCCGGCGAACTCGATGCCGTCGCCCTGACCTCGCCGCCGCGCGCGTTCTTGCAAGGTTCGCCGTTAGTCGCGCGGCTGTTTCCCGACTGCCGCGCCGTCGAAGCGGACTATTACCGGCGCACAAAAATCTATCCGATCATGCATATGACCGTGATGCGCCGGGCGATTTACGAGCAAGATCCGTCACTGGCCGTGCGTTTATCGGAAGGCTTCCAGGCGGCGAAAGATTTGGCCTTCGAAGACTATGACGAGGGTTTGGCGTCGCTGCCTTGGGTCAACTTGGATATGGAGTACTACCGGCAAGTGCTCGGCAAGGATGTCTCGCCCTACGGCATCAAGCAGAACGCGGCAACGCTAGAAGCAGCGACGCTCTACTCTCATGAACAGGGACTGACCAAACGAAAATTCGCCGTCGAAGAACTGTTCGCGCCAGAAACGTTAGAATTATTTTCTTAAGCAGCCAACGAAGCGGAGATCTTCGTATTTCCGTCATTCCGGCGTAGGCCGGAATCCAGGTGAGGTGGCGTTGCCGACGAAGATGGATGCCGGTTTTCACCGGCATGACGGATTTCGCTTCGCGCTGCCAAATCAAGTTTATCTGATCTTCTTACGCAGCTCCGCCATAAACCCGCTCGACTCCAACTGCCGCACGAAACTCGCATCGATCACCTGATCGAGATCCACCTGGGTGATTTTCGGGTTGATGCGCGCGACCAGGCGCTGCACCGATTTGAAGGCGGCAACATTAGGAGCGAGATCGAGGGTGGTCATTTTGCGCAGCACACGGTAGGAGCCTTCGATGACATCGTTGCGGCTTAGCCGCAGATTGCGCTGGATGACTTTCGAAACATCCGCTTTGTTGTTGTCGTCGAGAATGTACGCCACCGCTTCGGCCAACCCTTTGAGCACTCGGGTGTAGAATTCCCCGCGGCTGGCCACCGACTCTCTCAGCCCGCACACTTCCGGCCCCTGGTAGGGCGCCGAGATCTCGGCCGCGTCGACGAGAGATTTGAATCCCTGCGAAAACAACGTCTCGCTCAAGCCGTAAGTAATCACGCCAAAATCGATATTGTTGGTGATCATCGCCTGGGCCAGCGTCGCCTCATCGCCGATGACCCGCACCTTGATGCCGTACTTGTCCGGATCGACGCCCAGGTGATCCAAGATGATCATGGTTTGCAGCCACAAACCGCCGCCGATGCTCTGCACGCCGACGGTCTTGCCGCGCAAATCCTCGGCGTTTCGGATTTCCTTGCGCACCATCAGATTGCGCGGAATTTTATTCACCGGCCCGCCGATGCAGGTGAGCTTGATGCCGCCCGAGACCGTGCTCAAGATCGTCGATTGCGCCGGCCACACCGCCTCGACTTCCTTGGCGACCAGAGTGGCGATGCTGAGCGCGCCGTTACGCACCTGGACCATTTGCGCGTCGATGCCGTATTTCTTGAACATGCCGCGCTCGATGCCGACCCACATCGACGTCGCGGTCTCGTTGAAGCCGCCGTAGGACACCCGAAAGCGCTCCTGGGCGAAGCTCGGCGTGACCAGAAATTGACCGCAGGCGATCAGCGCCCAGGTGAAAACCGTCAACCATCGTCGAAGCGTCATGGCGATCCTTTCAGCGCGCGCTGCGCAAACTTTCCATCAGCCGGCCGAAGCCCGGCTGGCAGTCGAATATTTTTAGCGCCTTGAGCGCGCCCCACACCATCGCCGCCGGCGCCGCGACCACGGCCATGCCCGTATCGGCTTCCAACGCCGCGATGATATCCACCGACGGCCAGCGCGGACAGGCGATGTAAATCGCATCGGCTTCGGGATGGGCTTTGGCCGCGCCATAGGCGAGAGAGAACGCGGCGTCGGGCGATTGGCTGGCGAAGTCGATATTTTTCGTCAAGCCAAGGCCTTTAGTCGCGGCGACGGTGAAGCCGCTGGCTTCGAGAAAAGTTTTGATTTCTTGATTGCGCGCGTCGATGAACGGACTGACGGCGATCACAGTGCGCGCCCCCAACGTTCGCAAGCCGTCCACCACCACGCCGTTGGCCGTCACCACCGGCAGATTGGTTTCACGGCGCAGTAGTTCGGCCAATTCGGCATCGCCAGCCGGTCCTTTCGACAGCGCCACCGGCGCGCCGCCGCAGATCAACACGTCGACCTTTTCCGCCGCCAAATGCTTGCCGGCCTCGACCATGCGGCCGAACGCCGCCGCGGCTTGCTCCGCGCCGAGGGTTTGAATCGGCTCGCTGATGGTCAGACCGACATGGAGGACGCCCGCGGGCAAGAGCTTGCGCATCTCTTCGCCCGAGGTATCGAGAATCGCCGGCGCGATATGACCGACTCTAGCCCGCCAACCGTAACGCATAAGTACCGCCTTCCGCTTACTGTCCAACGCTCTGATGAGCTGCGAACCTAACAAAGCGCGGCTTTCTCTGTCAATCGAACCGCGCGGCAATCATGGGCGGAAGGAAACCGGCGCAAGCGCAAAATAAAAGGCCCATGTCGCGACGACATGAGCCTTTTTGTCAGTGGTTATTTGGTTAAAATTATTTCGCCGCGGTGACCACGAAGCGAGCACGCCGGTTCTGCCCCCAGCAAGCTTCGGTCTTATCTTTACAGACCGGAATCTCTTCGCCGTAGCTGATCGTCGACATGCGATTGGCAGCGACGCCTAGAGTAGCCAGATAATCCATCGCGGCCTGGGCGCGCTTGGCGCCGAGCGCCATGTTGTAGTCGGCCGCGCCACGCTCATCGCAATGGCCTTCGATCTGAATCCGCGCCGTGGCGTTGGCTTTCAGCCAATCGGCGTTGTTTCTCAAGATCGAGCGGGCGTCTTCTGAAAGCGCCGCGCTATCGAAGTTGAAGCCGACATCTTTCAGCGGGCTGGTTGCCGCCGACTTGCCAGTTTGCAGTTCGTCCAAACTCGTTTTAGGTGGTGCGGGCGGCGGCGCCGGCGGCTTGGGCGCGACGGGTTTCGGTTTTTCCGCCGGTAGATTCTCCGCGGTCCATTTTGGCGGTGGCGGATTCACAGGATTCCCGCATGAAACCAAGAATGTGAACGCCAACAATTTCAATCCATTATGCAAAATACCCATTTGCTCCCTCATCAAAACCACCTTTCCAGCCCCATCCTGGACTGATTTGATGGGCTAATTGTGAAGTATCACGTTGGTGCTGTCAACTAAATCCTCAGACATAACGAAATTTTACAAATTGCCAAATATTTTCACGGCGCGCCAAAGACGACGGACAAATCACCGGTTGTTACGAACGTCACGCCATTGGAATCAATCTCAGCCCGTAGAGTTTGGGCAGGGACACGATCAAACGGCGCCAGCTTTGTCCGGCGTCGTTGCTCGCATAGACCGAACCGTCGGTGTAGCCGACGCACAAAGTGTTTGGGTCGTTGGGATGACTGGCGAAGCCGCAGGTCATATGCTCGGTGCCGGCGGGCAGCCCGTTTTTCAGAAAGCTCCAGCTTTTGCCGCCATCGTCGCTGCGGAGAATTTGCGTCTTGGCGCCGCCGGTCTCGGCCGTCGCATTGCGGCTAAACTTGACCGTGTTGTAGGGTCCCGCGCGCACGGTCCGATAGCCCGCCCAGGTGGCCGGGCCGTTCTCCGCGGCGCCGAGAAATATCCGCTCGGGCACCGCCGGATGGTTAGTCATCGGGATCGCGTAGGCGCGCCCCAAGCCGTATTCGCACTTGGTCCAATTTTTTCCGCCATCGTCGGTGCGGTAGGTGCCGATGCCGGTGCTGGCGAACAGAGTTTCCAACCGCGTCGGGTGGCGCGTCACCCAATGGACATCGCGATAAACCCGGCCGTCTTCATGCTTGCCCATCTCGTAGGGCACGATGCCGGCGGGATCGTTAATCTTCGGATACGCCGTCGGACTAGCCGGGCCGCTGATATCTTCCCACGTCACGCCGCGGTCGCGGCTGCGCGCCACGCCACCCTCCTCGATGCCGACGACGATTTCATCCGGCACCCGGGCGTCGAGCGCGATGGAGCGCGCATGCGCCACATGGGCGCCGGGAGGAAAGGTCCATTTGTTGTAGTCAGGCAAATCGCGAAACGCTGCCAGCTCGCGAAACGACCGGCCGCCGTTGTCGCTGACGTAAACCGCCGCTGGCAAAGTGCCGACATAAATTTCATTGGGCCGGGTCGGATGCACCGCCATGGTCCAGATATCGCGGTAAGCGATGCCGCCCGACGGCAGCCACTGCCAGCTCTCGCCGTTGTTTTCGCTGACGTGGATTTCAGTGAGCGTCGCGGCGTAGAGTTTTTTTGGATTGAACGGATCGCGTGCCACCTCGCGAATAGTTTCGCCGTCCATGGCGCTGTTGAGGATATCGATATTATCGCTACGCCCATCCCAGCGGCAACGTAGTAATCTTTCCGCGCCCAAAAGAAACAACTGCAAATTCGCCTCTGCCATAACTGACCTCCGTCAAGGAATAAACTGATTGGTGTTGCAGGGTACGCTAAGCAAATCGGTCAGCGCCGTCAAGCCGAATGGGGAGATAGGCTAAAATGGGCTGGATATTTACGGCGCTTTTGCATTACATTGGCAGCCACCATGCGACAAGTGAAACCGCCCAACCCCAATCCCCACGCGCCGCGCTTCAAATTACCCGCCGGCGCCTGCGACACCCATCTGCATATTTACGGACCTTTCGATCGTTATCCGCTGGTCGCCGAGCGCGGCTACGATCCAGATCCGCACTCGACGCTGGACGATTATTTGCGCACCCATCGCGCCCTCGGCCTGGAGCGCGCCGTGATCGTCACCGGCAGCGGCAATGGCACCAACAACCGCATCACGCTGGACGCCTTGAAGCGCATGAACGGCAGCTTCAAAGCGGTGGCTTTACTCAATCCGGCAATCACCGATGCCGATTTGCAGGAGTTGAAGGACGGTGGCTTCACTGGCTTTCGCATCAAGTCCCACGGCCGCGGCGGTTTTACTTACGAAGATACCAAACGGATGGTCGCCCGCACCCAAGGATTTGGTTGGCATATCGAATTCACGCCACAGACGGTCGCCGACGCCGTCGCCGGCGTGCCATTTTTGAATTCGCTCAAGCTGCCTTATCTGTTCGATCATGTCGCCGAAGCCGAGCCGCACCATCACCCTGGCGAGCGCGAATTCGACGAGCTCGTGAAGATTTTGCAAAACGAAGAAAACATTTGGCTCAACCTCTACAGCTTTTATCAGCAGTCGGAATCGGGCGCGCCGAGCTACAGCGACATGGTCGAAGTCATTCAAGCGCTCATCGCCGCCCGCCCCGACCACATCGTCTGGGGCAGCAACTGGCCCCATGCCAGCATCAAGGTAGCCACACCCGACGACGGCGATTTGCTCGATTTCCTGCTGGCCGCCGCTCCCGAGGAAAAAACCCGCAACGCCATCCTCGCCGACAACCCGGCGAAACTCTACGGCTGGCGCAAATGACCTGGAATCTGAAATTTGAAATTTGGAATTTTTTAACGGGAGTTAAAAATATGTACGGCTGGCGCGCTCGCATCGGTCACGTCGCCCCATCGCGGGGCGATACTTTGGTCTACGAATTTTACAAAATGTTTCCCGAAGGGTTCATGATCATGAACACCACCGGTACGGTGCGCAATCTGGTCGACAGCGACTTCGAGGCGCAACTAGGCCGCATCGACGAAGCGGTCAAAGACTTGGTCGCTAACAACTGCGACGCGGTGATTTTTAGCGGCTCGCCGTTGTTCACCCGATTGGCTTTCGGCAAGGACCGCGAGCTTGGCCAAGAGCTGACCCAGAAGTACGGCGTGCCGGTGGCGGCCGGATTGACCGCGGAGGTCGAAGCGTTGAAGGCGATGAATTGCCGCAAGCTGGTGGTCGGCACGCCCTATCCCGACGAGCTCAACAAACGGCTCAAACATCACCTTGAACAATCTGGCTTCGAGGTGCTACAAATCGCCGGCTACGGCGTCAGCAACAACGCCCAGCTCACCGACCTGCCGGTGCATGCGTCGTATAAAATCGCCAAGCGGCTCTACGCCAAAGCGCGCGACGCCGACGGCGTGTTCATCCCCTGCCCGCGCTGGCCGACGATCACCGATGTTCAGCAGCTCGAAGACGAGATCGGCAAACCGGTCATCACCAGCAGCCTAGCGTGCAGCTGGTACGCCATGAAATTGATCGATATTAAAGAAAAGGTGACCGGCTTTGGCCGTTTAATGGCGAGCTTGGCGCCCTAACCGCCGCGATAAATTGTCATTTAGCTGTAGCAAATCTTGCCTGTGAACGTCTAAACTGCAGTCACATCAAGAAGGAGGGCAGCGAAATGGATTGGATCAAAGCAGCATTTTTAACTGGCTTACTGAGCAGCCTGATGGTCAACTTCACCCCCGACGCCAGCGCCGCCGAATTCGGTCGACCAGGGCGCGGTGGCGGCTGCCAGCGCGGCGAACGCATCAATATACAGGATCTCGATATGTCGCCCGACCCGGTGATCGAAGGCCAGCAGATACGCGCTTGGAAGGTGCGGATCAATTTTACCGGCCGGCGCGATTGCGACACCGATGTCGTCGTGCGCGAAGGCAACAACATCGTCGGCCATCTGCGCGACTACAAGATGCACACCGGCGTCAACGATATCGAGATTCCCGCCGTCGACAAATTCCGCTTCCGCGGCCGCGAACTTTGCTTGAACGTGCAGGTCGATCTTGAAGGCTCGCGCCAGCAGATCGACGCCGACCGTAAATTCTGCGCCCGCCCGCGCACCGTCTGGACCATGCGCGAACCTGAAGACCGTCGCCCCGGCAACCGCTAATAAAAAAATAACCCGCCCAGAGACGGAGAGTCGCTCAACCCGGTGTCTCCGTCTCACCGCCGCAGCACCACCAGCGCCGTCCCGGCGAGAATCAGCGCGCAACCGCCGATCATCACCAGCGTCACCGCTTCGCCAAGAAATAGCGCCGCCCAGATCATCGTGAACACCGGCATGAGAAATGTCACGGTGAGCGATTTGGTCGGGCCGATGTCGGCGATCAAGCGGTAGTACAGCAAAAACGCCACGCCGCTGCTCAAGAGCGCGAACAGAATCATGTTCACCGCGATGAACGGCGTCACCGGTCCGGCTGACAAATTGAACGGCACCAACGGCAGCAACAACAAGCCGGCCATCAATTGGCAGCCGGCGGCGATGGCGCGCGGGTTGGCCGCCGCGGCGAATTTTTTCGTGTAGACGCTGACAAATCCATAACTCACCGCCGCCAGCAGACAGGCGGCCATCGCCCAGCTGGTGACACCGCCCGCCCTGTCCGGCGCCACGCCGGTGACCAGCGCGACCCCGGCGATGCCGAAGACAAAGCCGAAACATTTCAACCAAGTGATTTTCTCACCGAGCCAAAGACCGGCAAAGAGCTCGCCAAAAAATGGCGAGGTCGCGTTAAGAATCGCCGAGTAGGATGCCGGGATATGCTGGGCGGCGAAGGCGAACAGAACAAACGGCAGCGCGGCGTTGAACAGGCCAATGATCAGATACTGCGGCCAAAAGCGCCGCCACGCCATGTCGATGCCGGCGGCGCGGCAATAGATCGCCAACGCCGCCCAAGCGATCAACACGCGCAGATCGGCGGTGACGATGGCGCCCAGCGCCGGCGCCACCACGCGCAGAAAGACAAACGACCCGCCCCAAATCGCGGCGAGCAAAACCAGCCGAAAGATATCGCTCGCGCGCATGGAGTGGTGAAGAAACTAGAAAAGTGAACAGTACGGAGTTAGTGGTTCAGTTGGCCCAAGATCTCTCACTTCGTTCGAGATGACACTTGGACTTGATCTGCTGTCATTTCGAGCGCAGCGAGAAATCTCTCTTCACCTGATAAGGCGCGGCAGACTCAAACCGAACCACTACCAGAGCCGACGCTGAGAAGTCGAACCGATGCCGGATTCCGCAGTTGAACCGTTGAACGAATATTTCTAACCCCACACCCGGCGCGCGGTTTCGAGCATGACGTCGATCTTGCGAAACTCTTCCTCTTCGGTGAGCAGATTGCCGCGGATGCTCGAGGCGAAGCCGCACTGCGGACTCAGCGCCAATTGCTCCAACGGCAAGAACTTCGCTGCGTCGTCGATGCGCCGGCACAGCTCGTCCACCGTTTCGACGCGGGCGAGCTTGGTCGTGATCAACCCCAGCACGGCGATCTTGCCCTTGGGCACGAAGCGCAGCGGCTCGAAGCCGCCGGCCCGTTCGGTGTCGTATTCCAACAAGAGGCGCTGGTGCTTGAGGCCGTTGAATAAGGTCTCCGCAATCGGGTCGTATTTGCCCTCGCGGTGCCACATGCTTTGGCGGTTGCCGCGGCAGATGTGAATGCCGAAAGTCACGCCGGGAAAGTTGGCGATCACCTGGTTGTCGGCGTCGATGGAGCGCGCCATGGTCGCCATCGGCTCCTCGCCGCGCGCGCGCATGGCGGCGATGGAGTCGCCGTCGACGTAAGCCGTGTAGCCCGGTCCGTCGATACCGACGTAGCGGCAGCCGGCCTGGGTCAGTTCGGTCAACATTTGGCGCTCGACTTTGACCACATCGCGCAAAAACTCATCCGTCGAAGGGTAAACGGCTTTGGACGCCTCGCTGTCGTAGCACTGCTGAATCCGGTCCGGGCCGATCAACGTCACCTTCACCGGCCGCTCGGTCACACTTTGCGCGAAGCGAAAGTCGTCGACCAAAGTATTGCGCAGCAGTTTGAGCGGCGCGGTGACCCGCTTGCGATTGAGCAGGATCGGATCTTGGCCCTTATGCGTGCCTGCCTTGCCGTCGTCCTTGCGCGCGAGAATGTCGTGATAGGTGCGCGCCCCCGCCTGCCACTCTTCGACGCCGGCGACCACCGCAAAGGACTCCATGAAACTGGTGCGGCGAAACTCGCCGTCCAGCACGATCGGCAAATCATGCGCCACCTGCTTGGCGACGACATCGCGGATCGCCTCATCCTGGGCGTCTTTTAAATCCGCCTCGCCAGTCTTACCCTGACCAAAATCAGAAAACGCCTGCTTGAGTTTCTCCGGCCGCAGCATGCTACCGACCAAGTCCACGCGCATGGTATTTAAATCCACAATTTTACCTTTCTAATTACAACACTAGCCAAGAGGCGAGTTTTAAACCCGCCCCTACATCTCAGAATTATTTTTGCGCCTTTTGCGGTTAATCATCCGAATCCACCTTTGAGTACTTTGCGTTCTTTGCGGCCAATCATCCGAAACCTGCCCTCACCCAAGCTCCTTGATTGCCTGGCGGAGAAAACTTTGATCGATATGGCGCTGCGGGTCGGCCGGCGCATCTTTGTTCTGCTCGGCGTAGACCTGCATGGTGAATTTGAGCCCTTCCAGGTTGATCTCCGCGTTGGGGTGCCAGATACGATTGGCGGTGTAATATTCCCAACCGCGCCGCGCCATCTCCGGGCTGAGCGGGATTTCCTTGGCAAGAAAATCGATCGTTGCGTCCTTATTCGCGTAGACCCAACGGTGCGCCCGTACCATGCCTTTGAGATAGCGCACCAAGAGCGGGCGGTTTTTCTCCGCCCAGGCGCGCTTGGCGGCCAACACCGACAGTTGGAAATTGGGAAAGCTATCTTTCAAATAACCGAGCACGTTGAAGCCCTGCTGCTCGGCGACGACATCGAGGGGCACGGTCAAGTAGGTGGCGCCGATCTGACCCGAAGTGAGCGCGGCGAGATTGAAGTTGCCGCCGCCCACCGACAGCAGTTTGTAATCCGCCGGATAGTCCAAACCGTTTTGCTTGAGCACGCGCTTGAGCACGCTGGTCGCCCCCGAGGTCAGCACCTGCACGCCGATGGTAGCGCCGCGCAGTTCCTTAATCGACTTGTAGCGCTTGGCCGCGACGATCGCCTGGGTCAGCCCGCCGACCACGCCGCTCACCGCGACCAAATCGGTCTGCGCCGCCGCGCCAATGGTCGAGTCCGCCGAACCCAGCGCCAGATACAACGACTCGCCCATCAGCGCTTGAATCGTAATCGACGTACCGCGCAGCAATATCGGCTGGACATCGAGTCCAAACTCGTCGAAGAACCCTTTCTTGGCCGCCAGCCAAAACAGATGCGTGCCGACAGTCTTGGTGCCGACGCCGATGGGGAATTTGATTTTGTCTTGGGCTTGCGCAGTCGATGCCGCGAATAAGACGATTCCCAGAGTGATCGACACGCAAGTCAATCGCCAAGTCGCCATCGAAAATAGCCTGTTTTGAATCCGAGTCATTGCCAACAACCTTGCCACTGGCACACCATAAGTTACAAACGCGAGACCGGTCAAGGCAACCATGGTCGCATCGGCGCCTCTATCAACCAATCTTGACAGCAAGGTCGCGATCATGATCTATCGAAAACGTTCGCGCGTTGTCGGAACCCGAGATGAAGACCACTGGAAGACCACGATTGCTGCTGGCGATTTTCCTCTGCGCTTCGGCACTTGGCAGCCAGGCCGGAGCCCAATCCCCCAAGCTGCGCGTTGCTTACACAGCCTTCGCCGGCACCTTCACCATCCTCTGGGTCGGCAAGGACGCCGGGCTCTATCAGAAATATGGCGCCGATATGGAGCTGCTCTATATCGGATCGAGCACGAAATCGGTGCAGGCGCTACTCGGCGGCGATATCGACATCGTCTACTCCGCCGCCGGCGCGGTGGTCGACGCCAATCTCGCCGGCGCCGATCTGTCGATGATCGGCTGCCAGTACGACAAAGGCCAAACTTCCTTCTTCACGACTGCGAATGTCGCCAGCATCGGCGACTTGAAAGGCAAAGCGGTGGGCGTCACCCGCTTCGGCGCCTTCTCCGACTTCGTCGCCCGCCATGTGTTGAAAAAAAATCGCCTACAGCCGATCAAGGATGTCGCCCTGCTCCAACTGGGCGGCACTCAAGAGATCATCGCCGGCATGCAGAACAATCTCGTCCAGGGCGGTTCGATCTCGCTGCCGCTGACGTTCAACGCGCGCAAGCTGGGATTCCGCGAACTATTGATGACGGAAGCGATCAACCTGCCCTTCGACTACGGCTGCTTCATCGTCAAGCAGTCGGCGCTGAAAACCAAGCGTGAAGAAATGAAGCGTGTGCTGCGCGCCACCATCGCCGCCTACGATCACGCCATCGCCGACCCGGGGTTTGCCAAACGCACCATCGGCAAATACACCCGCACCGCCGACGCGGCGATCCTCGACGAGACCTATAAAGAAAATGTCAAAGACTACGCGCTGCGCATTCCCTACGTCTCGGTGGCCGGTTTGAATTCTATATTGGAATTCCGCTCCGAAACCGACGCCGAGGTCAAAAAGCTGGCGCGGCAAAAGATCTACGACAACTCGCTGTTGCAGGAGATCGCTAAAGAGTCTGCCAAGTAACAATGCACCGGAACTCAATCCCCCTCAGTCCCCATTTTTCACAGGGGGAAAAATTGACCGAGTTCCCCTCTTTGACAAAGCATGCCCTGAGCGAAGTCGAAGGGATGGGCTAGCAGCCCGTGGTAAAAGTCCGAATTTTACAAAACGCACGGGGGCAGTGCGAAGCGGCGACTTTGGATCGCAAATAGTCCCAGAGCGAGGCCTCGGCAGCAAATAGCGGTTGCTCGGTCGCGCCGTAGCACCCACAGCGTAA
>CAMDBU010000120.1 GCA_945889495.1 Syntrophobacter sp. SbD2
GGCTGAAAGCGAAGGGTAAACTGTTCAAAGTCGCTCTCATCGCTTGCATGCGCAAGCTGCTCACGATTCTCAATTCTATGATCAAACATAAAACTTGTTGGTCTGATACTTTTCTTCAGAAAGCTTGACTTGCAAGACAGTTGCTACACATGAAAATTAAATAGTCGCTGCGGATTGGCTGAGAGAATCTTTTCCATCGCCGCGTCACTCAAATCGCCGCGCGCCTTCAAACCGTTCGCCAGCTGATCTTGGCGGAAGGCATCGCCATGGGGAAAATCGGTGGCGGTGACTAGGAAATCGTCGCCGTTCTTACCGATGATGTAGGGCAGATCGTCGTCCATTGCGCAGGAGACAAAGACGCGCTCGGTGAGCCATCGATCGATCTTGGCGCGGTTGCGGCCGCGCAGTCCCTTGATTATCTGCACGGTCCATTCCGAGCCGGCTTCCAAAAAGGCCACGCGCAGCTTGGGAAAATCGTCAAGCAGCGTCGAGCCTAAGATCTGCTGGAAAGCGTAAAGCACATAGGGGCCGCTGACGATGCCTTTGCCGAGCGGATGGACATGGGGCCGGCCATCTTCGTAGGTCGGCCGCGGCACGCCTTGAAACATTTCGCGGATCATTGGACTCGACCCGTTGCCGACATGAACCGTCACCGGCAAGTCTTGGTTCGCTGCTTCCTCGAAGATCGGCCAGTGCTCGGGATGGGTGAGCGGCCGGTCCCACTCGATGCCGCGGGCGTAGATGCCGGCGGCCGAGCCGAGAGTTTTCACCCGGCGGATTTCCTTCACCGCCATCTCCGGCCGGCGCCAGGGGACGATGGCGACGTACCATATTCTGCCGTTGGACCGGGCGCATTGAGTGGCCATGAATTGGTTGTAGCTGCGCGCCAGCGCGGCTTCGAGTTCGACGTTCTCCGCCAGGCAGCCCAACCAGATGGAAGGAAAAACTACTTGGGTGTCGATGGCCAGCTCGTCCATGTGGCGCAGACGGGTTTCGACATCGCGCATTTCCTGCACCGGGATCGACACGTCTTTTTTTGATGCCCGCGCCATGGTGGTCGGGTTGGCGGCGAAGAAGCGCAGCTTGTAGTCGATCACCCAGGCGGCGTTATGCCAGCCAAAGCAGGTGTCCTCGGGAAAAGTCACCGGGATCGGCCGCAGCAAATAAAATTCCGGGTCGAGATACTGCCAGGTCTCGACGCACTCTTCGACATGGGCGTCGCAATCGATGACTCGCATGGGTTGGTTCCTTTTTTCGCGCTGATTCACCGACAAATTATGGCAGCGTCGCAAAGCTGTCAAACCGCCGGTGAACTTGATAATAATGCGTCGCGTGAATTCCAATTCGGTAGCGAGGTCAGTGAATGATGAAGCGGAGAAAGCTTTTTGGGTCGATCGGGTGTTTGCTAGCGGCGCTCGCTGGCCCGGCGCGGCTGGTGGCGGCGACGGTGGAAGAGGTCGCGCTGCTCAAGTCGCCGAACCGGGAAAAGATTCTCGTCGAAGGGGCCAAGAAGGAAGGCAAGATTAGTTTTTACACCGGACTGATTGTCGACCAGGTGGTCAGGCCGTTGAAGGAGGCTTTCGAAAAGGATTATCCGTTCATTCAATTGGAATTTTTTCGCGGCAACTCGGAGCGCGTCGCGCAGAAGATGTTGCTCGAATATCAAGCCAAGCGCTACGACGTCGACCTGATCAGCGGCAGCGGCTCGACGACGATGATCCAGCAGGCGGGCTTCATGCAGCGATTCCATTCGCCGCAGCTGGCCGAGTATCCGCCGGAGCTCAAAGATGCCAAGGGCTTTTGGGCGAGCAGCAACGTTTATTTCATGACCGCGGCCTACAACACGCGCAACGTCAAAGCCGCCGATGTGCCGAAGAGCTACGAAGATTTGCTCCACCCGCGCTGGAAAGGCCAGATCATGTGGTCCACCAGCCGCGGCTCGGGTGGGCCGCAGTTCATCGGCCACATTCTTCTCACCATGGGACAGGACGCCGGCAAGGCGTATTTACAAAAGCTGAAACAGCAAAACATCGCCAAGACCACCGCCAGCGCGCGCCAGGTGTTGGATTTGGTGATCGCCGGCGAGTATCCGATGGCGCTGCAAATTTTCAATCACCACGCCTACATCAGCAAGGCGGCCGGCGCACCGGTGGAATGGCTGCCGCTGGAGCCGGTGACGGCGACGATCAGCACCATCGGTCTCGCGAAAAATTCGCCGCATCCGCACGCGGCGATGCTGTTTCTCGATTTTCTCTTATCGCGCAAAGGCCAGCGGATCATGCAAGCGGCGAATTATCTGCCGTCCCACCCGGACGTGGCGGCGCGCCAAGCCGACCTCAAACCCGGCGGCGGTCGCTTCAAACGCGCCAGCTACATCAGCCCGGAAACGATGCACGAGAAGGCCAACGACTGGACCGACTATTTTCAGAAAGAGTTTCTGAAGTAGGGGATAGAGAATTCGGATTGTCTCTCGCAAAGGCGCGAAGGCGCTAAGTGACGGGCAAGGCCCGTCATTCGGAACAAAGGGAGAAAGCGGAGAGATTTCTCCCTGCGGTCGAAATGACAGCGTTTTTCTTTCCTAACCTTAGCGTCTTAGCGCCTTTGCGAGAAAAAATCTTAATCCGAAATTCTTTTCCTCGCTACTTGATGACCTTGCTGGCGCGCAGGTCGCTTAGTTGCGCGGCGCTCAGGCCCAGGACATTTCCCAATACATCGTCGGTGTGCTGGCCCAGTAGCGGCGCGTCGGCGCGGATGCTGGTGGGCGTCTTCGACATGTGTATCCATGGCGCGAGTAGTTTTACCGGGCCGGCCACCGGGTGGGTTCTATCGACGAAGGCTTTGCGTTCCTTGATATGCTCGTCCTCGATGACTTCGCCCATGGACAGCACCGGCGCGCCGAAGTAGTCGATGGCGCGCAGGCCGTGCCAAAGTTCCTGGCGCGGTTTGGTTGCCACCCAGGCTTTGACGAGGTTGTATAATTCCGAGCGATTCTGCTTGCGCGCTGCCTCGGTGGCGAAGCGGCCATCGTGCAACAGATCGTCGCGGCCCATGAGCTTGGTTAGCTTGTCCCAGCCGCTGTCGCTTAATTCGGGCACGCGCAGGGTGAAAAAACCGTCGTTGGCCGGCACCGGCTTGTTGCCGATCTCGATGCCGATAAAATGCTCGTGCCATTCGCTGATCATAAATCCCATCAAAGCTTCCTGCATCGACACCGCGATGCGCTGGCCTTCGCCGGATTTTTCCCGCGCGTGGAGCGCGGCCAAGATGCCGCAGACCATGCTGATGCCGGCGGCTTCGTCGCCGATGCCGATGGCCTTGGTACCCGGCGCTTTGCTGTAGCCCCAGCCGGTGTGGGTCCAGCCGGTCATGCTGTTGTTGGTGTGCGCAGTGCTGCCGTAATCTTTGTACGGTCCCGACTCGCCGAAGCCGCGCGTGCATGAATAGATGATGCGCGGGTTGATCTTCTTCAGGTCTTCGTAGCCCAGGCCGAACTTTTCCATCTGGCCGGTGTGGTAGTTCTCGACCACGATATCGGCTTTGGCGATCAATTGCTTGGCCAGCTCGACGCCCTGGGGGGCCTTCAAGTTTAGCACCACACTCTTCTTGTTGACGCTGACCCAGAGAAATTCATAGGCGTCGACCTTGGCGTCGGGAGGCATCCACGAGCGGCGAAAGCCGTCGCCGCTGGGCGGTTCGATCTTAATAATCTCCGCGCCCAGATGACCGAGCAGCATGGTGCAGAACGGGCCGTTCAAAGCATGGGTAAAATCGATCACGCGAATATCGTCTAGTGCGCCGGCCATGGGAACCTCCGTTGGAAAAAGAATGAAGGATGAAGGCGGAAGGATGAAGCCGCCGCCGTCATCGCATCGGTGAATTTATTTTGCTGGAACATAGCACGAATCGGCCGGCTGGCAACAGTTTTGATCACCGCGGAGGCGCCACGCCCGCCGGAGATAATATCGAAGGGGAGATGGTAGGGTGGGGACCGGTGTGCGATGTTAGCGAGAGAAAGTGAGAAATTTCATGACTAGGAAATTCTTCTGTATCGTTCTCTGCGCCATGCTCCTTGCGCTTAGCTTATCTGCCCAGGCGCAGCAGCCGGCGAGAATTCCCCGGATAGGAATTCTGATCCCGGCCTCCATGTCCTCCTATTCGGCTCGGGTCGAAGCATTTCGCCAACGGCTGCGCGAGCATGGGTATGTCGAAGGGAAAAACATTGTCATTGAGTACCGATATGCAGAAGGAAAACCCGAACGGCTGCCTGACCTTGCAGCCGAATTGGTCCGTCTCAAAGTTGACGTCATCGTCACCGCCTCTGGCCCGGCTATTTTAGCTGCTAAGAAGGCGAGCGCGACAATGCCCATCGTATTCGCCTCTGCTGGCGATCCAGTAGGAACTGGGCTTGTCTCCAGCCTGGCACGACCAGGCGGGAATATCACCGGTCTTAGCGTCATGGCGCCGGATCTAGATGGCAAACGGTTGGAGCTGCTCAAGGAAGCCTTCCCTAAGATTGCCCGGGTGGCCTTCCTCTGGGAGGGATCGGGTGGTAGGAGAGGAAACTTAACCCTCACAGACATGGAGGCTGCGGCCAAGGCGTTGGGAGTCAAACTTCAATCGCTTCCGGTGCGAGGCCTTGACGATTTTGACAGCGCATTCGCGCGAGCGAAAAGGGACGGCGCCCAGGCGCTCATTACGACCTCAGGTGCACTTTTCAATACTCAGCAACGCCCAGTGTTGGCCTTCGCGGCAAAGAACCGGTTGCCGGCGATGTACCCGACCAGTGACTTTGTTGAGGCCGGCGGCTTGATGAGCTACGGGCCGAACTTTACGGACTCATGGCGGCGCGCCGCTGACTTTGTCGACAAGATTTTGAAAGGCACCAAGCCCGCCGATATCCCAGTCGAGCAGCCGACGAAGTTTGAGTTCATCGTCAATCTGAAAGCGGCCAAGGAAATTGGATTGACGATTCCGCCCAATGTGCTGGCGCGGGCGGATAAGGTGATTCGCTAAGGCAAAAGTAAAAATGAAAAAGGCAAAGAGATAAAAGGGAAAGAACCGTGAGTAAGATCATCATCAGTTTAGCGTTTGGAACTTTTCTCATTATGCTGAACTCAGTGGTTCAGGCGCAGCCATCGACAAAAATCCCGCGCATCGGCTACCTCGGCGCCACCTCGCCGGCGGCGACCTTGGCGCGCTTGGACGCGTTCAAGCTGGGGCTGCGCGAGCTCGGTTATGTCGAGGGGAAAACGATTTTCATCGACTACCGCTGGGCCGAGGGCAGGCTCGATCGGATTCCGGAACTCGCGGCCGAGTTGGTGCGATTGAACGTCGACGTGATCGTCACCGCCGGCCCGGCGGATACCAAAGGCGCTAAAGAAGCGACCAGGACGATCCCGATTGTCATGGGCTTCGATAACGATCCGGTGGGCAACGGCTTTATCGCCAGCTTGGCGCATCCTGGCGGCAACATCACTGGACTATCGACGTTGGCGCCGGAGATCAGCGGTAAACAATTGGAGCTGATGAAGGAGATCGTCAGCCGGCTCGCGCGCATCGCGGTGTTCGGCACGACGCGCCAGCCGGGTAACGCGCAATCGTTGCAAGAAGTGGAGCTCGCCGCCAAGGCGTTCAAGGTGAAGCTGCAATATTTGGACGTGCTCGATGCCAAGGACGTCGAGACCGCATTCCGCGCTGCCACCAAGGGTCGCGCCGACGCAATCCTGGTGTTGCAGACCCCAGTGGCCTCGCAGCAACGCGCTCAGTTCGTCGACTTGGCGGTAAAGCACCGCCTGCCGGCGACCTACTCCCGGTCCGATTTCGTCGAAGCCGGCGGGCTCATGAGCTACGGCGCGAGCTTTCCCGACTTGATGCGGCGCGCCGCGACTTATGTCGACAAGATTCTCAAAGGTCGGACGCCAGCCGACATTCCAGTCGAGCAGCCGATGAAGTTCGAGTTCATCGTCAATCTGAAAGCCGCCAAGCAAATTGGCCTGACGATACCGCCGCAGGTGCTGGCGCGGGCGGATAAGGTGATTCGGTAATTTAACTAGGAACTTAAAATGCCCGAGTTTCCCAGTCCCAAGTGGAATGGGGAAACACGAAAGACGTACAGTTTATCGAGTCGGGAGATCGAGTGCTTGCGAGAGCGCCCGGTTGAGTTGGGCGATTTTGAAACTTGATAGAGTTGAGACGAAGTGAGTCAGCTTCCTTTTGAACATCAGCGTAAGAAAGTCGCAGCGAATTGCCGAGGTGTGCGGGAGACCATCCTCTGGACCGAGGATGACTTCGGTGCTCAGCCCAAGAACCTCGCTGTATATCGGGGCGCAGACTACGGTCGAAACGTCCTCGTGATCAGCGACAAAGGTTCGGGATACCACCACATAAAAGCCGGGTTTCCCTCCTCGTTCCGGCAGCCGTTCGCGTGTGCGGTAAATCTCGCCGCGCTTCACGACCGCGTTTGCTCCGAAATGAGCGCGCGCGCTTGGCGCGCCAGATGCTTGCGCTGCTTGCGAAAAACTTCGCTATCCTTTGCTTCCAGTGCTTGGCGCCTTTCTCGTTCGGCGAATTGGCGCAAGGCCGTACGAACTAGCGCCGAAGGCTTGCGACGCCGCGACGAGTTTTGGGTCAATTCATCAAGGAGCTTGGAAGTCGCCGCGTCGATGGCAATGGTTTTCATGTGCCGGATTATAGCAGCAGTGCTACGTTGTGCTCAAGAATTGGCTCTTGCGCACGGAGCCAGGCCAACTTAAGTAATTGATTGGCTCAATACCAAACTGTGGAGGCATATGCTTAAGAAACTTAGCTTAATTCTTGTAGTATCCGTAATTACGTCTGTTCAAATCGCTCACGCGCAGCAGCCGGCCAAAGTCCCGCGGATCGCTTACGTCGCCGCCGCATCGCTTGCCGCTAATGCGAACCGAGTCGAGGCGTTCAAGCAGGGGCTGCGCGAACTGGGCTATGTTGAGGGGAAGAACATAGTCGTTGAATGGCGATTTGCCGACGGAGAAGACAGTCGCCTCCCCGCGCTTGTCGCCGAGCTCCTCCGTCTCAAGATCGACATCATTGTCGCGGGTGGCCCGTCAGTGACCGGTGTCGCGCAAAGGGCAACTTCGACGATTCCGATCGTCATGGGGTTTCACCTTGACCCGGTTGGCTCGGGCGTCATCGCCAGCCTGGCGCGGCCCGGCGGGAACATCACTGGACTATCGAGTCTGTCTCCGGAGATCAGCGGAAAACAACTGGAGCTTCTCAAGGAGGTTGTGCCCGCGCTCTCGCGCGTGGCGATCATCGGAAATTCGACCGAACCTGGTTACGCTCAGGTATTAAAAGAGCTTGAACTCGCCGCCGGGGCGTTGAAGCTGAAGCTGCAATTGCGAGATGTACTAGACGGCAAGGATATTGAGAGCACATATCAAGCCGCACGCAAGGAACGCGCTGACGCCGTCCTCCTGCTGAATTCGGCCGTCCTCAACTCTCACAGAGCCCAGCTTGTCGATCTTGCGGTAAAACGCCGACTCCCAGCGGCATATCCATTCCCACAATACGTCGAAGCCGGCGGGCTCATGAGCTACGGCACGAACTATAGCGACTTGTTCCGGCGCGCCGCCACCTACGTCGACAAGATTCTAAAAGGCCGGACGCCAGCAGATCTGCCGGTGGAACAGCCGATCAAGTTCGAGTTCATTATAAATTTGAAAGCAGCCAAGCAGATCGGTTTGACGATCCCGCCGCAGGTGCTGGCGCGGGCGGACAAGGTCATCAAGTAGGCAACGGGCATTCGGCCCTTCGACTTTGCTCAGGACAGGCAATTGGCAACTTTAGGAGTGAAGATTCATGAATAATATGTTTACGGCTTTGTTAGCGACTATAGTCGGGCTCGCAACGATTCCCCCCGTTTCGGCTCAGCAACCGTCCAAGGTTGCCGTGATCGGCTACTTGGCCTCTGGCACTCTTTCCGCTGAGACTGAACGCACCGAAGCGTTGCGCCAGGGGCTGCGCGAGCTCGGCTACGCGGAGGGGAAAAATATTACCATTGAGTGGCGCTTTGCCGAGGGAAAGCTCGACCGATATCCAGCGCTCGCGGCCGAGCTAGTAAATCTTAAGGTAGATGTCATCGTCACAGCCGGTGGTTCCGCAACCCGCACAGCCAGGCAAGCAACGTCGACGATTCCTATTGTGATGGCGCAGGATCCCGATCCTATTGGAAGCGGATTCGTCGCCAGTCTGGCGCGGCCGGGCGGAAACATTACTGGACTGTCAGCGCTTGCACCGGAGTTAAACGGAAAACGACTGGAGCTTCTGAAGGAGATTATTCCTAAGCTCTCCCGCGTGGCCGTTTTATGGAGCTCGACCCAGCCGGGCAACGCTCAATCGTTAAAAGAGCTGGAACTCGCCGCAAAGGGTTTCGGAGTGAAGCTTCAATTCCTAGACGTCATAAGCCCAAAGGACATTGAGACCGCGTTCCAGGCCGCAAAAAAGGCGCGTGCCGACGCAGCTCTCACTCTAACGAGCGCCATCCTCACTGCGCATCGATCGGAGATTGCTGAACTGGCGTTAAAGCACCGGTTGCCGGCGACTCATGGCTTCAGTTCGTTTGCAGAAGACGGGGGACTGATGTTTTACGGCCCGAACATCGTCGACTTGAGCCGCCGCGCCGCTACATATGTAGACAAGATTTTGAAAGGCCGGACGCCCGCAGACTTGCCGGTGGAGCAGCCGATGAAGTTCGAGTTCATCGTCAATCTCAAAGCGGCGAAGCAAATCGGTCTGACGATCCCGCCGCAGGTGTTGGCGCGGGCGGATCGGGTGATTAGATAAACGCTTGGAGTGATGGAGGAGTGGAGTCATGGAATGTTGGGATTAATCAACCAATGACTTCGCTCCGATTGCCCGCTTGAGCAACCTTAGCGAGCTCGTCGCAAGACCCTTTGCGCGTTGAATGGTCACGCGCGTAAACTACCGGTGTTGTTAAGGAGGGCCGCCCGGTGCTGAGTCAAACTCGTTACGAACATATCATGCTCAATGACGCCCAAGTGCCGATGATTGTCGGCACGACGATGAAAGTCACCGAGCTGGTGCTAGCCCATCTGGCCTATGGGTGGAGTCCCGAAGAATTGCATTTTCAGCACCCCGATCTAACTCTGCGGCAGATTCACTCGGCGCTGGCATATTACTGGGATCATAAAGCTGAGCTTGACCAAGACATCGAGCGCAGGCTTCAGGTTGTCGACCGCGCTCAGCGCGGGATGTCATCCAAATTGTTCAGGTCAGATATTTCTTGAGTTGTAGGATTTTCAATCCGGGCACGGACGGGATTCTGCGGTCATTGGTCAGGAACACACTGCAATTTGCTACCATCGCTGCCGCGACCTGAATCGCATCGGGAGGTTTGAGCTTAAAGTTGGCGCGAAGTCCCGCTGCTATCTTGAGTAAGGATCGGTCGACATCTAAGCAATGCAGGCCTCGGCTCCTTGTTAATAACGCTTCATAGCGATCGGCAAGCGCGGTATTGCGGTTGCGATAAGGTACGACGAGCACCTCCATCAAAGTAAGCGCGGAGGTGACTGCCGGAAGGATACCGTGATCGATCGCTTCAAACACCGGTCTCACCAGCGGAAGAAAACGTTTATCCTCCTCAATGAAATAGATAAAGATTTGAGTATCGAGAGCGACGGGAGCGAGATCGTCGATCAATCCCACTCGTGTCGTTCCTTGTTGACATGCTTGGCGGCGTCGCGTTTGGTCCAGGCTTCTTTGCCAAGGCCTTGGAGGTCAAGAATAGAGAGAGGCGCGTCGTTTTCCGTGACTACGCTGAGAATATGAATAACCTCTTGGCTGACGGTGCGGTGCTGTTTCGTCGCACGCGCCTGCAGCTTTCGGTACAAGCGATCGGGGATTTGTTTGAGATTTAGCGTCGCCATCTATACCTCCAAAACATGTTCATTATGGCGAAGCGCAAAGTAGGGGTCAAGGAGCTTGCGAGATGGATCGGGGCATAGAATAATTTTGGATTTTGGTCCGCGGGGCCGCTTGCCGATTTTGGATTAGGGGACGTCGGAGAGCTTTAACACCCAGTGTTGGTGACGTTGGCTGGATTTCATTTCCGATAATCCAAAATCTAAAATCCAAAATCCAAAATAGACCGGCGTCTTCGCCCCTACGCCGGCCGAAACTTCGCCAACGTCATCTCCGGCGTCACGTCTTCGAACACCGCGCGCACCGCCATCCCCACTTTTACTTCTTCCCACGGGCAGTCGATGACGTTGCTGATGAGCTGCACATGGCCATCCGTTCCGTCGATGGCGATGTGGGCGACGACGTAAGGGAGGTCGGGTTGGAAGGCGGCGACCGCGGCGTAGTGGACGACGACGAAGGTGACGACCTTGCCGGTCTCCGCTAGGCGGGTCCATGCGAAATTCCACGAATAACACCCGGGACAAAAGGCTTGGGGCGGCCAGCGGAAGCGTTGGCAATCGTTGCACTGCTGGGCGCGCAGCTCGTGCTGCTTGCAGCCATCCCAAAACGGCTGGCTGTCGACATCGGTTCTCGGCAACGGTTTGGCGTAGGCGTTCATCATTATGCCTTTCTCAGCAGCATGGCGCTGTCGACGCATTCGCCGCACAGGAGCGCGATCTTGGGATCGCGCACCTGGCGGCAAGTCGCTCGGTCGTAGGTGTGCGGGCCGGTGCAGAGATCGTCGACGACGCCTTCGGGGCGGAGCTGCTGCACCGCTTCGATGAAATGGTTGAGGCCGGCGATATGTCCTTCCGATAGTAAACCGCCATGGGTGTTGACCGGCAGCGCGCCGTCGAGGCGATTGTTGCCGGCGCGCACCCAGGGACCGATCTCGCCTTTGGGCACTTGTCCCAAATCTTCCAGATGGGTCATGCACATGAAGGTAAAAGGATCGTAAATCTCGGCCAAGCTGACATCGCGTGGCGCGATGCCGGCGCCTTCGTAAAGCTTCGGCGCGCTGTTGACGCCGTTGGTCTCCCACCAGCCGGAGGTTTCGCTGACGCCGCCGACGCCGGCCATGATGTAGACCGGCGCGTGTTTCAGGTCGCGGGCGCGCTCGGCGGAGGTCACCACCAGCGCCACCGCGCCGTCGGTCTCCTGGCAGCAGTCGAACAGGCGAAACGGATAGATGATCCAGCGCGACGCTTGATGCTCTTCGATGGTCATCGGTTTGCGCATCATCGCTTTCTTGTTGAGCATGGCGTGGCTGCGCTCGGTGACGGCCAAGTGAGCGAAGTCAATTGAGGTTGTCCCGTAGCGCGCCATATGCGCCGTCGCGTGGGGGCCGAAGTGAGCCGCCGCATGGTGCTGGCCGAAGGGCACGGTGAACTGATCCGGGCCGCTGACATCATGGGCGCGCTCGCTGCGCGCGGCGCGCCCTTCGCTGTAGCGGTTCTGCGCTTTGAAGACCAAAACGTTTTTACACACTCCGGCGTGCACCAGCATGGCGGCGGAAAACACCGCGGCGCAGTTCCAACCGCCGCCGCCGTCGCTGTAGATTTGGAAGTTGCAGTGCTTGAGACCAAGCATCTGCGCTAGCTCGGCGACCTCTTTCGACTCCGGCCGCTTGTGAAAATAGGACACCACTCCGTCGATGTCTTGGACTTTCAACCCGGCATCGGCGATCGCCTTGAGACTGGCCTCGGCGGCCAGCGTCAGCGTGCGCACGCCCGAGTTGCGCGTGAACGCGGTCCAGCCGATGCCGGCGATGGCGGTTTTGTCTTTGATCGCTTGCTCGGGCATTGAGATGCTCCTGGGAAGAGGATTTAACCACGAAAGGCCAGGCGTGGCGCAGCCGTAACCGATACTCGGAGTATCTCTCGCAAAGACGCCAAGGCCGCAAAGATCGGAAAATATCGGTGAAGTTGCTTTCCCAGATGTTTCAACTTTCCCTTCCGAACTTTGCGAGCTTTGCGCCTTTGCGAGGGGTATTCCGATGTTCGACTAGCAGCCCCCCAAAAAAATTACCCAGCCAATTGGGCCGGACCATAGCATGAATCTTGTCACTGGCAACACATTTTCATTACCCCTGGTGGCGCGGTATTCCTTCTTGACAGCGAGGCGATGGCGGGACTAGCTTGCGTCATGCCGTTACAGGCAATCGAATCGGCGAGGTGAAACGATGCAATCCCACGCGCAATTTAAATTCGGATTATCGGCCTGGCTGTTGGTGCTGGCGGCTTCCAGCGCGTCGGCCGGGCAGGCGCCATCGGTGGAAGAGATCGCCCTGATGAAATCTCCCAACCGGGAAAAGATTCTCGTCGATGGCGCGAAGAAAGAGGGCAAGGTTTCCTTCTACACCGGCTTGATCGTCGATCAGGTGGTGCGGCCGGTGAAGGATGCCTTCGAGAAGGAATATCCGTTTCTCCAGGTGGAATTTTTCCGCGCCAACGCCGATCGCTTGGCGCAGCGGGCGCTGGCTGAGAATCAAGCCAAACGTTACGAGGCCGATATCGTCAGCGGCAGCGCGGCGGCGACCATGTTGCAGCGTGCCGGGCTGATGCAGCGTTTCTATTCTCCGCCCATGGCCGAGTATCCGCGCGAGCTGCGCGACCCGAATGGTTTCTGGGGCAGCACCAATGTTTACTTCATGACGCTCGGCTACAACACGCGCAATGTGAAGGCCGCCGAGCTGCCGAAGAGTTACGAAGATCTGCTCAATCCGCGCTGGAAAGGGCAGATGATGTGGTCCACCAGCCGGGGCTCGGGCGCACCGCAGTTTGTCGGCAACATTCTTGTCAGCATGGGCCAAGAGGCGGGCAAGGCATATCTGCAAAAATTGAAACAGCAAAACATCGCCAAGAGCACCGCCAGCGCGCGCCAGATCCTCGATCTCGTCATCGCCGGCGAGTATCCGCTGTCGGTGCAGATCTTCAATCACCACGCTCATATCAGCAAAGCCGCCGGCGCGCCGGTGGAGTGGCACCCGCTGGAGCCGGTGACCGCCACCAACAACTCCATCGGTCTGGTCAAAACCGCACCCCATCCCCACGCCGCCATGCTATTCATGGACTTCGTCCTGTCGCGCAAAGGCCAGCGGGTGTTTCAAGCGGCAAATTATTTGCCGGCCCATCCCGAAGTGCCCGCGCTGCAAGCCGACTTGAAACCCGGCGTGCGTTTCAAGAAAGCCAATTACTTGAGCCCGGAGCTACTCTACGACAAGAGCAACGAGTGGGCGGATTATTTCGAGAAGGAGTTTTTGCGCTGAACCAGGATCGCTGGTTCGGCGACCTGATGAGTGTTTAAGAAATCGGCATGAGGGGAACGCTAAGCGGAGCTGAAACGGAATTCGTACCGGAGACCAGGATCGGTTTTTGGTTTCTCGGTACGCCGACATGGACCGAGCATGTGCTCAAAGTCGCGCTCAACGATTTGGAGCGCCTGATCCCGCAGCGCAAGTCATCCTATCCAACCCTGCTCGACGCCGGCTGCGGCCAGGGCAATTCATTCCGTCCGTTGATCGAACATTTCTTGCCGCGGCGCTTGATCGGGGTCGATGCTGAAGTGAAGTGTCTGCGCCCCGCCGAAATCAAGGCGTTGCAGGAGACCGTGCCGATAGAACTCCGTCATGGCGATCTTGCCACGCTCGATCTGGCCGATGCCAGCGTCGACCTGGTGTTCTGCCATCAGACCTTTCACCATCTGGCGCGGCAGGAAATGGCCTTGGGGCACTTGTATCGCGTGCTCAAGCCAGGCGGACTTTTGTTGTTCGCCGAGTCGACTCGCGCTTATATCCACTCGTGGATCATTCGGCTGTTGTTTCGCCATCCGATGGAGGTGCAGCGCAGCGCCGACGACTATCTGAAGATGATCCGCGACCAGGGTTTTGTCATTGGCGCCGAGAATGTCTCGCTGCCCTATCTGTGGTGGAGCCGAGCGGATCTCGGCGCCCGCGAGTGGTTTGGCTTCGGCGTGCCGGTGGAGCGCGAAGAGACATTGATCAATTTGGTTGCGGTGAAGCCAGAGTAGTGGCAGAGCTAGAGACCAGGGCGAGTACCGCCAAATTGTTAGACAGCGAAGGAGCAAGTATTCCATGAGTTCAGACATCGAAGACATCAAGCGCGAAGTCGCGGCGGCCAACCGGGTGCTCGCCAATCTCGGCCTGGCCACTGGATTCGCTTCCGGCTTCGGCCACGCGAGCCTGCGCATTCCAAACGTGCCGAACCATTTTTTCGTCAAGGGGCGCGAGTATAATTACGACGCGCTGGCGATCATGGAGGCCGACGACATGGTCGAGTGCGACACCGAAGGGTTCAAAGTCGGCGGCCGGCCCGAACTTACTCAATGCTCGGAAGTGAAAATCCACGCCTGCATTTACAAACTCTATCCCAAGGTCCAGTCCGTCGTGCATGTCCACCCGCGCTACACCGTGCTGATGAGCATCTTGACCGGCGGCTTGAAGCCGCTGTGCCAGGAAGGCGCGCAGCTGGTGCAAAAGCCGCTGCCGATGTATCGCCATGTTAAAACTATCCAGAGCGATGCCGAAGGCATGGAGATGGCGACCATGCTGGGCGAGAGCAAAGCGATGCTGCTCTACGGCCACGGCGCCGTGACCACGGGAAAAAGTCTCTCCGAGTCGGTCATGGGCATGGCGTTCCTCGAAGAACAGGCGCGGATGAATTACCTCGCCTACTGCGCGGAGGGTAAGGATTACAAAAGCCTGCCGGATAATTTAGTCGATGAGATGTCCAACCGCACGCCGCTTTACGAACAGCCGCACTTCAAAGATACCCTCAAAGGCCGCGCGCCGCAGCGCGACGGGACGTGGAATTATCAGGTGCTGGCGGCGACGAAGAAGGTGTGATCCTATTGAAAACCCAACTGCGTCAGGCTGCGAAGTGTGAGCGTTCTCGTCGGGTTTTGTGCGGCCCACGAGACCGCGAGCTATTAACCGGCGAAAGTGTTTTGATTACTCCATGAGAATAAAAAGGTGGACTGCTCTCTGGTGCGCCATGGCGATGGCTGCAGTTTTCTTGCCGCCGCTGCAACCGAGCCTTGCGTGCAGCTGCGTCGGCGCCCGCGGCAAGAAGGCGCTGGACGATGCCGCCGCCACGTTCAGCGGTAAAGTAACCAAAGTCGCCTATCTCGACGCCAATCAAGCCAGAGTCGAGCCGCGGATCATTGTCACCTTTGAGGTCTATCGTTCGTGGAAGGGCCAACCTGCCAAGACCATGCTGCTCCACACCTTTTATAATAAGTGGAGTTGCGAAGGTTACGGTTTCAAAGAAGGCAAGGAGTATTTGGTATTTGCCTATCTCAACCCGCGACTCATCGCCGAAAAGTTCGCCGCCGCAAAGGATTCCCTCGGCGTGAATATCTGCGGCGCCACGGGATTGCTTGCCGATGCCAAAGTGCAATTGCGCGATCTGGGCCCGGGCAGCGTGCCTAAGTAGGGCAAGGGAGTTCGCTGGTAGCGCGCGTAGCCCCTGCCCATGCGGAGAAGAAGTTTCACCACAGAGGACACAGCGCAGCAAAGCTGCAACCAAAGACTGGACTCGGAATCGGATTATTTAACCGCAAAGAACGCAAAGTACGCAAAGGATTCGGGCGGGTTTGAAACCCGCCCTCTTCAGAAATAGTCCAGCACCACCGCCAATTGTCTACAATCCGTAAAAAACCTTGGCGTTGTCGTACAAAATCTTCTGCACGGCGGTTTTCGAAATCTCGCCGGCGTCGGCATGTTCTTTGAGCAGGCGCGGGAATTCGTATTCCATGGATGAGTCGCGGTGGGTGTAGTCGGAGCCGACCATCAGGCTGTCTTCGCCGGCGACTTTCAGGATATACGGCAGGTCTTCGTCGACCTGGCAGGTGACGTACATGCGGTTGGTTTTCAACAGTTCTGACGACAGCGAGTAGCGGGCGAACTGGCTGAAGCTGCCAGCGCCGTCGGCGGCTTTCTCCATTCTGCGTCTCAGTTCCCAGGCGATGAAGGGAATCCAGGAGCAGCCGGCTTCGATGATGCCGAAGCGGAGCTTGGGATATTTCACCGGCAACTGATGGCGGATAATCGTATGAAAGGCGTGCACCGTCGGCAGCTGCGAGCGCATGAAGGAGCCCAGGGAAAATTCTCGGGCCGGCACGAAGTCGGGCGTGCCGGAACCGATATGAACGCAGATCGGCAGGTCGAGGCGGTTGGCTTCCTCGTACATCGGATAAAAATATTTGTCGGCGGGCCATTTGCCGGCTTCCATGTCGCCCTTTTTCAAAATGCCGCAGGCGCCGTGATCCTTGGCGAACTGCAATTCTTTGATCGTCTCCTCCATGTTCATCAGCGGCGGCAGGCAGACCCAGCGCAGGCGACCCTTAGATTCCGCGCAGCGGTCGGCGAGCCAGCGGTTGTAGCTGCGTCTGAGCGCGGTGGAAACTTCCGGCCGCTCGGTGGCTTCCATCAAAAATAGCGTCGGGTAGAGCACCTGCACTTCGGTGCCCATGGCGTCCATGTCGCGCAGCCGTTTGGCGACGTCCAACAGCTCGCGGGTCTCGACTGTGGTGCGGGTATTCTCGTCGCTGCGCACGAAGCGCATCTGGCGGTGGCCGTCGACCAGCCAGTAGCGCGACGGGTTCTTTGACGGATCGACGCGGCTGGGCTCCTGGGTGATCGGTTTGAACTCCTGCTCGAAGTCGCGCAGGTACTCCCAAGTGTCTTCGGTTTCGTCGATATGAGTGTCGGCATCGATAATCGGCATGGCGGTGCTCCTTGGTGGATTGGGTTTAAGCGATATTAATCATAAAACGGTGCGGCTTGGCAAAGGCGAGGACTGGGGAATTTCACCACAGAGGGCACAGAGAACACAGAGTTCGGAGGGAGAAGAGACAAACCACGAAAAACACGAAAGGCACGAAAATCAGGACCAGAGGAGCTCCACCACGGAGGGCCTAGTATGGCGGATCCGCAACCGAGTTTCGGAATATCTCTCGCAAAGGCGCTAAGCTCGCAAAGGTCGGAGAATCGAAATCACAATTACGGTTTATGATTTTAGCCATTCTCTTCCGAACTTGGCGTCTTTGCGCCTTGGCGAGAGGAATATCCGATTCCGAGTTAGTTCGAGTGTTCTGACATTTGCTCAAGTCGCGCAAATTGTCGGCTATAGTTAGGACAGAGATTACAGAGGGTTCGGAAAAGAAATTTCTCTGTGGTCTCTGTGTGCTCTGTGGTGAAAAATCTTTTTCCTATTTGCCGAAAATCTTTTCTTGCACCGCCAGCCATTTGTCGCTCTGCTCCATGACGATTTCCGGGTGGAAGTAGTTGGCTTTGGCGAACCGGCCGCCGCCGGGCTTTAGCGCGGGTGTTTGCGCGGCGACTTTGGGATGGGCGGGCAGATAATCGGCGCGTTGAAAAACTCGTTGACCTTCCTCCGACAGCAAGAAATCGGTGAACAACATCGCCGCGTGGGGGCGCGGCGCGGTTTTCGCCACGCCGGTGGTGCCCATGGGCGAGGGCACCGGCTCGAGCGGCTGCCAGTCCACCGGCGCGCCGGCGTCTTTGCTGATCTCGGCGTGGTTGTTGAAAATGTTGATGGCGATGTCGTACTCGCCGGCGACCACCAGATCGACGATGCCGCGGGCGCTAGCCGTCGCCGAGATGACGCTTTGCTTGGCGAGATTTTGCAAATAGGCGGTGCCGGCTTTTTCACCCATCACCGTGATGATGTTGCCGATGAACAGCGGTGCGCCGGTGTTGGAGCCCATATGCCAAGCCATGCGGCCTTTCCACTTGGGATTCAACAAATCTTCGTAGCTCTTCGGCGCTTCATTGGCTCTAATGCGCCGGGTGTTGTAGGCAAGCGTCATGAAATACAGATTTGTCGTGCTCCATAGCCCCTGGGGATCTTTCAATTCCGCCGGGAAATCGCGCAGCGACGGCGATGCGAAGCGTAACATCAAGCCAGCCTTCTTGCCGAGCATGGTTACTTCACTGCCGCCGACCACGTCGACCTCGTAGCGCTTGGCGGCATTCTCGGCCAACCACTTTTGCACCAGGCCGCGCGAGTTGGCGCGGTGGAAGTCGACTTTGATGTAAGGATACTTTTTCTCGAAGGTCTCTTTTAACGGCCGCACCGCCTGGTTGACGATCAGCGGTGTGTACCAAACCACTTTGCCTTCCTTCCTGGCGCCCTCTTCGAGAATCTTTTGCCGGTCGGGTCGGTTGAGGAGAGCGATTTCTTCGGTGGTTAGTGCGTGGACTTGAGTGGCGGCGCAGGCGAATGCGAGTAGGACGATGAATGGGTTTAGTCGGTGTGTCATTGCAGTTGGGCTCCCAAAATCTGATTGGTATTGCTTGTCATTCGGCAAATGGAGTACCCGTCATTCCCGCGAACACGAGAATCTAGGCGAGAACCCGCTCCCCCGCCCCTGGATTCCGGCCTGCGCCGGAATGACGGAATCAAGGGCGGAGTCTTCTTTGTCAATTTCAATTTCACTCAGTTGAAGCTTGGCATTCCGGTTTAATCAGTTGCCCATGATCTGTTTCATTCGTTCGACGATATCGGCGGGCTGGGCGATCACCTCTTGCGCTAGGGCCGATAGCTCGTCGCCGTAGATCGGATTGAGTTCCAACTGGCGTCGTTTGGCTTCGGCGACGAATTCGGGATCGCTGGTCGCTTTGATAAACGCGCTTTGCAGCATCTTGGCGCGCTCCGGCGGCAAGCCCGGCGACGCCACGTAGGGGCGGCCGAACTGGGCGACGGCGAGGAGAATGGTGGCCAAGCGGCGCGCCGACTCCGGCGCTTTGTACTCGTCCATCAGTTCATAAATCGTCGGCGTGTCGGGTAACCGGGGGTCGCGCTTCTTGCCGGTCTGCATGATCACGCGCACGTAACCGCTCTTGATCCAGCCGATCAGCGGCTCGCGGGCGAAGCCGGTTTCGAGCGAGATGCCGCGGCAGTGAATCTCTTCGCGCTCCACGGCGAGATCGACCTCGGGGCCGTCCTTGTAGCCGGTGATGGAGTTGAACTTGGCGCCGATGGCCTGTTCGGCCAGTGTGGTTAACTGATGACCGGTGGAGGCGGTGCCCGATGCGCCGCACTTGGGCGGCTCGCTGGCTTTGCGCACGTCGTGAATCGATTTGTAGCAACTGTCTTGCAAGTCAAGCTTTCTGAAGAAAAGTATCAGACCAACAAGTTTTATGTTTGATCATAGAATTGAGAATCGTGAGCAGCTTGCGCATGCAAGCGATGAGAGCGACTTTGAACAGTTTACCCTTCGCTTTCAG
>CAMDBU010000121.1 GCA_945889495.1 Syntrophobacter sp. SbD2
TTGCTCTGTGGGTGCGACTACGTGACCAAGTCGCTGCTCATCGGCGCCGAGGACTCGATCGGAGAATATTTATGATCTCTCGTCACCGCCTCGCACTGATGCCTAGCGTTTTGTGAAAATCGGACTTCTACCACGGGCTGCTAGGCGACATTGCCGGTTGGTCAATTGCTGATTTAACCCATTCAAACGATACGATCAATTATCCGCCCGCACCCGGCATAGAAACGACCGGTGCGGCAGCGAACCGCTAATCGGATCGGCGATCTCGGTGCCGATCAGCAGACTGGGATTGGCCGAGCCATCGCCGTAGGAGCTGTAGCCGGGCAGTTCCAGCGCTTTGCACTCTTGCCACCAGCCGTGCTGGCAGCACACCACACCGGGTGCGATGGCGTCGGTCACCCGCGCTTTGGCGCGGATCGAGTCGCGCGGGCTTTCGATCACCATCCAAGCTTTGTCGGCGATGCCAAATCGCGCCGCGGTCTCGGGATGGATATCGGCGCTCGGATGGGGCGACACTTTGCGCAGGCTGGTCAAGCCGCGCAGCTGGCTGTGTATGAAGGTGGTAAACTTCGCGTTGGTCAGCACCAGCGGATAGTCTTTAGCGACATCGGGCCGGCTCATCGGACTGACCATCGGTTCGACATACTCCGGCAGCGCGGCGAAACCATGGGCGGCGAAGGTGTGCGAGTAGATCGCGACTTTTTTGTCCGGCGTGTTGAAGCCGCGCGGCGCGCCGGATTTTTCCAGCGTGGTAAATTTCCGGTAGCGCGGCGAACTCGCCAGCGTGATGCCGTTGGGCGACGCTTTAAGTTGGCTTAAACTCATGCCGGCGGGCGCCAATTCGTTTTCGTAGGCGGCGTCGATATCACCCTGCCAAAAGTCGTCGCCGAAGCCCATGCGCTTAGCTAGCTCGAAGACGATCCAAGTATCGGCGCGCCGGTCGCCCAGTGGCTCGACCACTGCCGGGCGATACTGCACATGCAGCCGCCCTTCGCGCCGGTGTTTGAAATCGTTGGACAGCGTGCTCCGTTCAAGAAAACTCGCAGCCGGCAAAACGTAATCGCAAAGCTCCGCCGTCGGCGTCATGAAAAACTCCGCCGCCACGGCGAAATCCACGGCGCAAAACGCCTCGCGGGCGCGCTTGGAGTCGCCGGTGGACAGGATCGTGTTGGAGCCGAAGTTAAGTAGCGCCTTCACCGGATAAGGCTTGCCGTCAAGAATCGCGGTAAATATATCGTAGGCGGCGCAGTTGCCAGGCTTGGCCGGCGGGCCGAGCGGTTTGCGCTCCCGGCCGATGCGCTGTTGCGCCATCTCTTTGGGGAGAAATTCTTTGCCCGCCATGGCGCCCAGCGGCGCCTTGGGAAAAACTACATTGCCGCCCTGCCGATCGATATCGCCTAAAAGCGCGTAGAAGGTCGCAATCGCCCGGCTAGTCTGGGTCGCGTTGGTATGCTGACCGACGCCGTTGTGCATGAACATGCTCACCGGCCGGCTGGCGGCGAGTATGCGCACCGCCTGGCGCACTTTGTCGGCCGGCACCCAGGTAATCTCCGCCGATTTCTCCGGCGTGAATTCCGCCGCTAACGCAGCCAAACGAGCGAAGGCCGGCTCGCAGGATACCGCCGCGCCGTCTTTCAGCTGAATGCGATACTGCCCGTCGATCGCGAGCCGCGCCGATGGCCGATCGTAACTGCCAGAAACCGAATCATAGACAACCGGCGCGCCGCCAATTTCATCCCAAGCGACGAACCGGTCAGTGGAACCATCGGCGGACAAATCCGCTTCGGTGAGCGCCGCGCCATTGTCGGTGCGAATCAACAATGGCCCATTGGTCCATTGGCGCACGAAGTTATCGTCAAAAAGTTTTTCCCCGATCGCCACATCGATCATCGCCAACGCCAAGGCGCCGTCGGTGCCTGGCCGCACTTGCAGCAGGACATCGGCCTGGGCCGCGATGCCGACCCGGCGCGGATCGACGGCGACGATCTTCATGCCGCGCTTCTTTGCCTGAACGATGTCGTGGGCGAGGATCAATGAGGTCGAGCTTGGATTATGCCCCCAGAGCAAAAACGTGCCGCTATGCGCCACATCCGGCGTCGGGATCTCCACGCCGAAGGTGTAAGTAAAGCCGGTGTCCTTGTGCCAGTTACAAACATGAGTCGTCGAGACCCAATTGGGACTGCCGAAGCGATTGAGCAAGCGCGCCAACCAGCGCTCGGCGTCCGACACCGAAGTCCCGCCGCCAGTGCCTTTGGCCAGCGCCACGGCGCGTGCGCCATGAGTTTCGCGAATCGCCAGCAAACGTTGCGCGATGTCATCCAGCGCTTGGTCCCAACTGACGCGCTGCCAACCTGGATCGCTGTCGCCCTTTGGGCGAGTTCGCTTGAGCGGATAATTTAACCTGTCGGGATGATAAACCAATTCCGGCGCCGCTTTGCCCTTGAGACAAAACACTCCGCCGTTGGGATGATCGGCGTCGGCTTCAAGCTTGACGACCTTGCCATCACGCACCGTCGCGATGGACGCGCAGTGCGCCGTGCATAGCGCGCAGAAGCCGCGCACCTGCGTTGTGGCTGCGATCGATTCCATGAAAAATTCCCCGGTTAATCTAAATAACCTAGGCCGCGCCAAAATTTTTCCGCCGCCGGATGGAGCGGGATCACCAGCGGCCCATCGGCGGTATCGCGGCAGCTGCGTTCGGTGGGCAACGGCCCCGGATCTTGCCAGCCGATTTGTTCCTTGCGCGCTTCGATGCCGGCACAGATGGCAGCGATCACGGCGTCCGGCACATCGGCATGGGTGTAAACCGCGAAGCCGCTGAAATCCAAGGTCGGCAAATCCTTGCCCAGCTTCGGATAGCGCGCCACCGGCATGACCGCGCGGCGCAAGCCCAGTGCTTCCATCTTGGCGATTACGGATTCTTCCAACGGCAGGATGCGCATGCCGGCGTCGAGCGCATTGTTGGCCCAGCCGCGCACCGCTTCGTCGATGATCATGTCGACTTCGCCGCGCAGCATGGCGCCGAAACGGTTGTCGCGCGACGGCAAGCCGTCGTCGTAGCGCACCTGGCCACCCCACGACACAATATCGTCGAGAGAAAACCCCACCGCCTTCAAGACCTCATGAGTAATCGGATGGAGCGCGTGATCGCGCTGGCCGCGCACCGACACGCGCAGCGGCAGGCGCCGCTCGCGCAGCTCTTCCAACGAGCGCAAGCCGGTTTTTTCGGTGACCGCGAAGGCCAATTGGTCCGGCGATGGAATGACCGTAATCGCGCGCAAAGGAATCGGCGTCTTGTACGGCCCAGTGCCGCGCACCGCCAGCGCCAAGTACATCGCCGGATTGCTGATCGCCAATTGCATCTCGCCGCGCGCGACCATGTCGAGCGCCGCCGGCCCATCGCTGGCGATCATGTTGACTTCCCATTTGTCCGCCCCCTGGGGGCGCAGGCTGACGCGCGCCTGGCGATGCGGCCAGCCCTCCTGATCGACCATCGCGGAGGCGACTTCCGTGACCAAACGCGAACGAATCGTATCGCGGCCGACCGGACGGTTTGTGGGTTTATCAGAAGGTGCAGTTGCCATGGTGTCACTCCTCTGTTGCGGTCAGGGCGAAAAAAAATTCGCCCCTACATCGGATTTCATTTTTTGTGTACTTTGCGTTCTTTGCGGCCATTCTTCCGATGTTAATCAAATGTCAAAATGCCCCGCCCCAAGATTCGCCCATGCTCCAAGTCGTCCACCGCGTCGTTGATCTGCTCCAGGTTGTAGCGGTTGGTGATCAACTCGTGCAATTTCAATTTGCCGTCGCGGTACCAGCGCAGGAAGGTCGAAAAGTCGCGGTCCGGTTTGCAGTCGCCGCCGCTGGTGCGCATGAAGGTGCGGTTGCCGATGAACAGGCTGGTATCGAGCACCGCTTTGGCGTCCGGCGGCGTGATACCCAAGAGCAGCGCCGTGCCGCCGCGCTTGTAACCGGAATATCCCGGCCGCACGGCACGGAGAATTTGTTCTTGGGTCTGCGGTAGGCCAATGGCGTCGATCGCGAAGTCGACGCCGCCGCCGGTGATCTCTTTGACCGCTTGCACCGGATCGACCACCTTGGCGTTCACCGTGTGGGTCGCGCCCATGCGTTTGGCGAAGGCGAGCTTCTGGTCGTCAATATCGACGACGATAATCGGATAGGCATCGACCACCGCCGCGGCGGAGATCGCGCACAAGCCGATGCCGCCGGCGCCGATCACCGCCACCGACTCGCCGGGGCGCACTTGCAAGGTATTGACGATGGCGCCGGCGCCGGTCATCACCGCGCAGCCGACGATCGCTGTCACATCAGTAGGCAAATCCTTCGGCAGCGGTAGGACAACTCGCTCCTGAGCCACGGCATACTCGGCCCAGGTGGCCGCCGAATGCATGACATCTTGGCCTTTCCAGTTGGCGTGATACTGCGCGCGGTCGTTGAGCGCGTGGGTCACCATCGGCTGGTCGGTGGTCGCGCTGTCGCGGTCGACCCAGGTGGTGATGACATGATCGCCCTCTTTGACATGGTGCACGTCGCGCCCGTTGGCGACCACCACGCCGGTGGACTCATGGCCCAACAGCGCCGGCAGACTCTGCCCCTTGCGCGCCGGCCGCTGCATGGTGTGAAGCTGCGAATGGCAGACGCCGCTGGCGAATAATTTAACTAAGACCTGATCCGCGCCGGGATCGGCGAATTCCACTTCGTCGATCACCAGCGGCTTTTTCGGCTCGACGTAAATCGCCGCCCGCCCTTTTGTCCCCATAGCTCCCCCAATCGTGCCAACCCAACAGAGAATATGTTTGGGTTATCTATGGCGAATGGGCGAGTTTGTCCAGCGCTTTGTGACCGCCGCGCAAGACGCGGCAAGCGCCAGTCCCACTCGGCGGGACCTAAACCGCGAACAATCTTGAAAACGGCAAGCTTAGCGACGCAACCAAGTACTAACCTTCTCCAACCTGCGCAGCTCAGTGATTTGGACTTTGCTGAGCAACATTTTGACGTCGCGCAGCTCGGCGTCGAGTTTTTGATTGGCTGCCATCAACCTTTGATTTTCGCCGCGCAGCTGGCTGATTTCCTGACCCAAGCCGATGACTTGGCCCTCGATCCGGCGAAATTCCGCGTCCGGCCCAGTCCTGAGGTCATGGAGTTCAATGACACCGAGCGTGGTCGCAGCGTCGGCGTTAGACTCTGATTGTGATGCGCGGTCCAGCCTAGATTTATCCCCGAGTTTCTCTTTTTGATCCGGCATAGCGTTCGATTCCCCCCGCCGCCAACATCAGCAAGCCTGCGGCCAGCGCGATTGTCAAATAACGGCTGCGGCGATCTGGAGCTTAAGGGTTCGAATTGGGAAAGGTGCGCAGGAATCGGCGCGGCCGATGATCGATTTGGTGCCACCACGGTAGATCGCGTCGACGGTTTGCCGCGCCGTACTAAAATGTCACTTGCCAGTTCGCGACCGCTGGCCGCGCGCGACCTTTCCGTGCGCAGTCTTGGTGTCGCTCAGTCAACGCTAAGTACACTCTCGGCTTTTGGACAATTTTGGGTTAGGAAGAACTAATGATCCCCTACCGCGATGAAAATGAAACCCAGCGGCGCGCCATCGTCACCGGCGCCATCATCGGCTTGAACATATTGAGCTGGCTCGTGCTCCAAGGCGCCGGCGCCGACCTGCCGCTGGCCAAGTCGGTGTGCAACCTGGGGCTGATCCCCGGCGAGCTCACTGGGCTGTTGCCACCCGGCCGAGGCTTTCCCATGGGACAAGATACTGTCTGCTTGACCGATCCCGGCCGTCAGTATTCACACCTAGTGACATCGATGTTTCTCCATGGCGGCTGGATGCATTTGATCGGCAACATGTGGTTCCTGTGGATCTTCGGCAACAATATCGAGGACTCCATGGGCCGGCTGCGATTTATCGGCTTTTATCTAATCACCGGCCTGGCCGCGGCCATGGGCCAGGTGATCGCCAATCCCGACTCCATCGTCCCCATGGTCGGCGCCTCGGGCGCCATCAGCGGCGTCATGGGTGCCTATCTAGTTCTCTACCCGCGGGTGAAAGTTTACACCCTAGTGCCGATTTTTATTTTCTTCACGTCAATAGCGCTACCGGCCTGGGCCATGTTGGGCTATTGGTTCGTCATCCAGCTCGTAAGCGGCCTCTACTCCGCCAACGAAACCGGTGGCGTCGCCTTCTGGGCCCATATCGGCGGCTTCATCGCCGGCGTCGCCCTGATTAAATTTTTCACCAGAGATGAATATGTCCGCGCCCACCGGGCCAACCGCTGGCGGCCGCAGCGGCTGCTGCGCGATTGGTGAGACCGCCGGATATGTGAATTTATCAGTGGAATTCGACGACCGCCTTCCGTCATTCCGGCGCAGGCCGGAATCCAGGCGGGGCGGGGACCAGGATGGATGCCGGTCGGCACCGGAATGATGAATTTCGCGCCGCCGCCATTCAGCGCTTATAAATCTTGTCGATGTAACCGCTCTTGTCCAACTCCCGGACGATGCTGTCGTCGACCATATCCTCGAAGCGCAATTGCGCGCCGGGTTTGCGCGCGGTCGTGATCGCCTCGCGGATTTGAACGTCCACACCTGGCCGGGTCACCAGCGGCACGACGTCATAGAGCTTGGCGCTCGCCGTGTAAGCCGACTCCAAGTAGTCCTCGTTGTTGTTGCGCGCGTACTTGGCCATGATTTTTTTGCTTTCGTCCTTGCGGGTTTTGACGAAATGCACCGCTTCGATATGGGCCATGATGACTTTCTTGACGGTTTCGCGATTGCGCGCGAAATAGGGTTTGGTGGTCGCCGCGCAGATATAAGGAAACTCGAAACGCTGCTTGAAGTCCGCCGTACTGATCAAGATGCGATAGGGCATGCCTTTGGTCATGTGAATGATCCCCGGCGGCGATGGGAATCCAGCGATGCGCCCGGCGCGAAACGCCGCCGCCCGCTCCGACGACCCGCCCACTTGCATGATCGGCACCTGCTTGTCCGGCTCCAAGTTCAAACCACGCAAGAGCGCCCGCGCCGCCACATCCGACGCGCTGCCCAGCCGGCTGATGCCGAGCGGTTTACCTTTGAGCTCCTCGGCCGAGCGAATCGATTCATGGACAACCAATTCGTAGGGCAAGGAGTTGAGATAACAGGCGACGATCGTCACCGGCGCGCCGGCCAACACCGCGCTCGCCACCGCGCCGCCCGACACGTTGGCGACCTGCATGTCGCCGGCGAGCAGACTGGTGACGCTGGTGGTAGTGCTCGGAATAAACAGCAGCTCCGAGTCCAGTCCGTGCTTTTTGTAAAAGCCCAGCTCCTGGGCGACGAACCACACCGCGTTGCTGGTCTCCAAAGCGCTATGGGTCAAGCGAACTTTTTCCTGCGCGTGCGCGACCGGACTGAACAAACCGAAGACAAGCGCCACAAACCAAACTAAGTACCGAAGACAATCCATATGCACTCCGAAACAGATGTCCGATTTTGAGTCCTTTGCGTCTTTTGCGGCCCATCTCCGAAACGTTACAAAGTCACCGCCAGGCACCATCGGCGGGAATCAAGTTTTTGCCAAAGCGCCGCTCCGGCGGCGCCGCCAACCAGGGCTGCGTCTTCTCGGCGTAGAATTTGAAATGCGCCGTCTCACGATGGGCGGCTAGCGCCACCTCATCGCGATAGACTTCATAAAAGTAAAACCGCATGCCATCGTCGCGGTCCTGAATCACATCGAAGCGCAAACAGCCCGGCTCATCCCGCTCCGAATGCTCGGCGTCATAACGCGCCACTTCCAAGAACTCAGCGACATGCTCCGGCTTCACCTGTATCGTCACATGAAGAATGATCATGGGAACCTCCTGGTCGGATAGAAGTCAGGAGCCAGAATTCAGAAGTTGACAGCGCAGACTACCGATCCGATCCTCCTGACTCCTGACTTCTGCCTTCTGACTTCCCCCGCCGTTGTCTGGCCGAACCTATGCAAAAGCGCACCGACCGTCAACTGAAAACCCCGCCGACCAACCATAATCGTTTTGACGATGAGAAGAACTTCGCGCTAACGTCGCGACAATTTTGCGGGGCGGCAATGGGCTTGGCATAATTATCGAATCGATGAGGAGCATGATCATGGGACAGATGATGGTCTTGAAGAAAATATTTCTCCTGCTGGTTCCACTGACGTTTTTGGCCGCGCCTGGGCTTCACGCTCAGGACCGCGCCGGGATTTTGCAGGGCGTGGTCAAGGACGCGCCGGTGGTGGGCGCGTTTGTGAAGCTGCACAACGCCGAGCGCCGGCTTACTTTCATGGTGATCAGCCAAGAGCAGGGGAGCTATTCCATCAACACCCTGCCGCGCGGCAAGTACACCGCGCAAGCGGTCGGTGGCGATTTGCAGAGCGAGCGCTCGGCGCCGGCCGAGGTCGCACCCGGCGCTGTGGCTTCGGTGAACTTGGCATTGACCGTCGCCCGCGCGCCGCAGCTTGCGCCCGCCTGGCCCGGCCGCTTGCCCGGCGAACAGGTCGGCGAAGGCGACGAAGCCGCCGCGTCAGATCGGCTACCGCCGCTGCCCGAGGGCGAAGGCAGCGAGATCATCAAAACCAAATGCATCTCCTGCCATGACGCGCAACGGGTAATCCGCGTGCGCACCGACCGTAACCGCTCGAGTCAGATCATTCAAAACATGCGCGCCTACTCGCAAGGCTCGACGCTCGCCAAAGACTTGACCGAGAGCGAAGCCAAAGTGCTGCTCGATTACATGTTCGCCAACTATGGTCCCAACGAGCGCGCAGTGGCGAAACCCAAACCCGATCCCAATAGCCGCTTGCCGCGGACTCTGATGACCGGCGACGCGCTGAAATACATCGCCGTCGAATATGAACTGCCGAACAACCGCGCCGAGCCGCATGAAGTCACCGTCGACGGCGACGCCAACGGCTGGGTGACGCAACGAGTAGGCGGCAAGATCGGCCGGCTCGACGGCAAGGCTTTGACTTATTCTGAATTTGTCCCGCCGCCGGGCTCGTCGCCATTGAATAGATTGAACGCCATCAACCGCGGCGCCGATAATAAATTATGGTTCATCGACGGCGGCCCCAACCGGCGCTGGTTGAATTTCGATCCTAAGTCGCAAGAATTCACCGTCTTCGAATTGCCCAAGTTGAAAAACGGTTCGGCCAGCGGCAACACCATGCGAGTCCATCCCAACTGCACGGTGTGGCTCAATTCCATCGCCGCCAACCAAGTGATCCGCTTGGACCCGAAGACCAAAGCGTTCACGGTTTACGACGTGCCTGCCGGGGTCAAACGGGGCCGCACGGTCAACCCCTACGGCATGGCATTTTCCGGCGACGGCAAAGTCTGGTTCATCGAAAACGCCATCAGCCAAATGGGCCGCCTCGATCCCGCCACCGGCAAGATCGACGAGTTTCCGATCCCGGTGAAAAATCCGGTGGCACGCAAAGGCGGCATGGATTCCACGGGCAACATCTGGGTCGGACTGCATGGCGCCGGCGGATTGATGAAGATCGATTACAAAACCACCGAGATGAAAGTCTACACGCCGCCAACCCATGACTCCGGCCTCTACTCGGTGCAGGGCGACATGAAGAGCCAACTGGTCTGGTTCAGCCAGCAACATGTCGACCAGATGGCGCGCTTCGATCCCAAGAGCGAGACCTTCACCGAGTTTCCGCTGGCCAACGCCGAGTCCGACGCGCGCCGCATCGAAGTCGACCCGAGTAATTCCAATCGCATCTGGTGGTCCGGCAATCTGTCGGGAGGGATTGGCTATATCGAACTATTGAAGTAAGGCGACATTCGCTCAATCGTCATTCCCGCGCAGGCGGGAATCCAGGGGTGGCGGACGGGTTGAAGGATGAATCGCGGTCGGGGTTTATCCTGAGCAGCCGAGTTGAAGCGCCCGCATATGACCAAGCGAAGCAGAACTGCCGCTCGATCAAATAAAAAACCGGCAGTGCGCGAGCCACGCACTGCCGGTTTTGCTTTTCTATCCGTGAGTTAGAACTAGGCCTGCTGCACCGCGGTCAATTTCCAGCCATTGGGCCCCACCGGCCGGCTGAATGTCCAGAACTCTTCGAACTCCACCGGATCGCTGTCGCTGCCGCTCACCACATTGCCGCTCTTGTCGTCCACCGTGAAGTCGAGCAGGTTGGCGTGCAGGCGCAAGGTGATGAAGTCCGCGCCGTTCTCGGTCCAGACTTCGGTGATCTCGCTTTCGCGCAGGGCGATGTTATCCATGCGGTTATGCTGGCCGCGTTGTTTCAATTGGGCTATCTCGGTCTCCCAACTCTGCATCAATTCGCCGCCGCATAGGCTGTGGAGTGCGTTGAGGTCTTGCTTGTTCCAGGCTCCTTGGATTTTAAAGAAACTATCCTGCGCGATTTTCAAAAACTTGTTGGCATCGAAGCTCGGGTCCATCATGGTCAACGAGCGGTAGTCGATGCCATTGAACGGCAGCGGCTCCTGCACCGGCGGATTGCTGCCGTAACTCGCGGTCGGTGCCTGATACGAGGTGTCTTGATACTGCATCGAGCCATTGCCAGTGGCCAGAGCCGGCGTTCTGGAAGCTTTATACTTGCGGTAGAGAAAATAGGCCAAGCCGCCAAACAGTAGAATTTCCAACATGCCAAACCCGCTGCCACCCATGCCACCGCCCATACCACCGCCCATACCCGTCGCACCGGCTAAACCGGAGAACAGCATGGAGCCTAAGAAGCCACCGAGCACCGCGGTGCCGATACCTCGCATGAAGCCGCCCGATTGCGGCATCATGGGCGCCGGCTGGCGCATCTGTTGCCCGGCCATGCCATCCTGCTTTTGGGGCGAGGTCGCACGGCTTGGTGGCTGTGCGCTCCGCGACCCGCGCATGCCGCCGGAGCGGCCGCCGCCGGCGCGGGCATCCGCCAGACTCTCTAGGGCGATTTGGCTCAATCCGCAGAACGCGAAAAACGCTATCGCGGCGACAACTGATTTACGCTTGGCAATCGACATATAAAATATCCTCCTGAAGAAAATACGTTCTCAATGGCGCAAGCTTAGCCAGGTCGTGAAACCGTGTCAATAAACTATTTTTAATACTTGAGGATCGGCAGAGGCCCGGCAATAGTTCCCGCACTCACTCAATTTCGTTGCCTTTTTTAGCCGGTTGTGGCAATTGAGCACGACAATGGCTGAATCCAAGTGGTATCACGACGTGACGCCCTACCAATGGCGCGTGCTCTACTGCACCTGCCTCGGTTGGGCGCTCGACATCATGGACGGCTATCTCTACGCCATCATCTTGTTCCCGGCGATGACTGACTTGCTCGGCACCAGCGAGCCGGCGGTCATCGGTTGGTACGGCGGCATCGTCCTAGCGATCTTCATGATCGGCTGGGCCTTGGGCGGGCTGATCTTCGGCCCCATCGCCGACCGCTACGGCCGGGCGAAAACCATGGCGATCACGATCTTGGTCTACGCGGTATTCACCGGACTTTGCAGCATCGCCGGCAGTTGGCAAGAACTGGCGATCTACCGCTTCCTCACCGGCCTGGGCATCGGCGGCGAATGGGCCGCCGGCGCCGCGCTGATCGCCGAGACCTGGCCGGCAAAATCCCGCGCCAAAGCCGCCGGCATCATGCAAGCCTCCGGCGGTATCGGCTTTTTTCTCGCCATCGCGCTTTATCTGTTCATCGGTCCCTATGGTTGGCGTTGGGTGTTCGCCCTGGGCATATTGCCCGCCATCGTCGCCTTTTACATTCGCCACTCCCTCGAGGAACCCGAGCGTTGGACCAGGGCCAAACAGACCGGCAATCCGTTCGCGCAACTGTTCGCGCCCGCGGTGCGCCGCGATCTGCTGGTCGGCATCGGCCTGGCGGTGGTCGCGACCTTCGGCTACCAGGGCGCCGTTCAATGGGTACCCAGCTGGATCGCCGCCATGCTCCAAGCCCAGGGCACCCGCGCGGTGATTCCGCAGGTCAGTTTGATCACCGCGACGTTGACCGTTGGCGGCATCGCCGGCTGTCTCTGCATGCCGCTGATCGCCGATCGCTGGGGCCGCAAGACCGCGCTGCTGATTTATTTTTTTGGCGCCCTCTGTTCGGTGCCGACGACGTTTCTCTTCGCCCAGCAATTCAGCCATGCCGTCATGGCATCGCCGGTCATGGGATTTTTCGCCGCCGGCGTCACCAGCGGCTTCGCGATCTACTTTCCTGAGCTGTTTCCCACCGCCATCCGCGCCACCGCCCAGGGGTTTTGCTTCAATTTCGCGCGCTTTTTTTCCGCCGCCGGGCCGCTCCTCGCCGGTATGCTGACCTCCGCCCATGGCGCTTTCGCCCCGGCCATCGCCACTATCGGGTCGATCTATTTCGTCGGCTTGATCATCCTCATCTGGGCCCGCGAAACCAAAGGCCAAGCGCTGCCGGAGTGATGCGCCGTGCCCGCGGTTATTTCTTTTCCACGGCCACCAGTTCTACAGTGGGCGCGGCTTCATGACGCAACGCTTCGCTACGCTGGCGGCTGCTGACCAGCAACAAGGCGGTCGCAGCGGCGGTGCAGACCGCGCCGCAAATCGCGAAGCTCCAGTTAATGCCGATGGCCGATGCCGAACTTCCGATGATCAAACCGCCGAGTGACCACAAGCCGCGGTCCATGAAAAACAAACTCAGGACGCGCCCGAGCAACTCCGGTGGCGCGCCGGTTTGGATCACCGCGTTGGTCAAGGCGCGCTCGCCGACCTGGCAAAAACCCACCATGGCCAAAAACCCAATCGACAAAATAAATGAATGGGAGAAAGCGAACAGCGTCAACGACAGCGCGAAGCCCAACACGCAAAAACAGATCGAGCGCGTGCCGACCCGCAGCTTGTCCACCGACGCCAGCGTCAACGACGCCATCATGGCGCCGATGCCCGGCGCCGACATGAGCATGCCGAAGCCGGTGGCGCCGACATGCAGCACGTTGGTCGCGAACATCGGCACGAAGCGGTTGTAGGGCGCGCCGAACAGCGCCATGACGTAGGAAATCCCGACGATGTACAGCATGCGGCGGTTGGCGCGCAGATAATAAAAACGCTCGCGGATATCGGCGAAAATCCCATGCTCATGGCGGCGCGCTTCCCTGGGCGGCAGCTCCATCTGGTAGAGATTGAAAATCAGATAGACGAAACTCAGCGCGTTGATGAGGAAACAGCCGGCGATGCCGACGTACGCGATGATCAAACCGCCGGCCGACGGTCCCATGATTTTGGAAAAATTGAACACCGAGGATTGCAGGCCGATGACGTTGAGCAGTTCCTCCTTGGGCACCAGGCTATTGACCAAGGATTGGCGCGCCGTCTGATTGATCGTGTTGACGACGCCGAGGAAGAAAGCCAAGAGCGCAATATGCCAGAGCTCGATGCCCTCGAACTCGACCAACAACCAGTAGGCGAACGCTTGCAACATCGCCAAGCTCTGAGTAATCACCAACACGCGGCGGCGGTCGAAGCGATCGGCGATGGCGCCGCCCACGGCGCCGACCAACAACCGCGGTAGGGTGTCGAACACCGCGATCACGCCGATGGCCACCGGCGACTGCGACAAATGCCACACCAACCAGCTCTGCGCCACGTTCTGCATGAAGTCGCCGGAACTCGACACCAACGCGCCGGTCATGAGCAGGCGGAAATTTCGATGGCGCAGCGAACGGAGCGTTTTCACTGACGAGAGTGTAAGCATGAAGTTAGGCAAATACCTGAAGTGGCAACATCATTGTTATGCCAATGCCGACGACAACGCAAAACTACCGCTGAATCGTCGGTAGCGCGGGCGAAATGAGTTCCCGTCATCCCTTTGGTAATTTTCGTGCCTTTCGTGGTTAACTATCCGAATCTTGATCCGTGCAACCATGGAGAAACCAATGAACCCCATGCCGATCGTCAATCTCGCCGGGATCTGTAACGAACTCACCGCCTCCGGCCGCCACGTCAGTGTCCTATGGCAGCATGACGACACGCTCGCCTTCGTCGCTCGCGGTAGAGAATACCGCAGCGAGTTTCACATCAACCCGAGCGACGAGACCATGTACATGATCCAAGGCGAGATGCGCCTGCACTACCGCACGCCGGAAGGAAAAGAGGACATCGCGGTGATCGCCCAAGGCGCCCTCATCTATACCCGCGCCGGCACGCCCCACTCGCCGCGCTTCCCGCCCGACGCCTTCGCACTAATCTCAGAACGTAAACGCCGCCCCGGCGAGATCGACAATTTCCACTGGTACTGTGCGCAGTGCGACGGGCTGCTGCACGAAGAGCAATTCGTCGTCGACGACTACGCCCAAGACCCGGTGTCAAAAGCCTACCGGCGATTCTTCGACAGTGTGGAATTCCGAACCTGCAAAAGGTGCGGCGAAATCATGGCGGCGCCGGCGGTTCTCTAAATCACGGAGCGAGATTACTTCTGCGGCAAGACTTCTTTAACCAGCTTGAAGATCGGCGAGAGATCTTGGTACTCGGGTTTGGCCAGATCCAAATATTTTTTGGCCGGGTCCAGACGGTTGGTCGGATCGACATCGTCCTTGGGAATATCGATGCGCCGCGAGTTATGCGCGTCGGGGCGGCCGAATTTTTGAATCGCGATTTGCCCTTCGCGGGACAAGAGCCAGTTGATCAGCACCTTGGCTGCGTTGGGGTGTGGCGCCCGCGCCGCCAAACCTAGGGTACCGCCGGCGGCGCTGGTGCTACCGCCTTCTTTCCATTCATCGGTGTCGAAGTAAGCGATCGGCAGATGCTGCTGCACCGCCTTGCCCACTTCGGCGGCGGCGTTGCAGCGAATGCAGATGGGAAATTTCCCGGCCGCCAGCCAGTCGGTCATCTGGCGCGCGTCGCGGCTGATTGTCACCTGCATTTCGCCGTAGAGTTTTTTGATGAACGGCGCGCCGAGCTCGGAGTTATAATAAAAATATTGCAGCGCCGCGCCCATGCCGAAAGTGGTCGGGTCGAGGGAAGAAATCTTGCCCTTCCACCTGGGCTGCAACAAATCCCAGTGGGATTTGAACTCGCCGGGATTGACCAGCTTGACGTTGTAAATGATCTGCCCCGCCTGGGAGTTGGCGTTGAAGGCGAAAATGTAGCGCCGCTCGGCGTCGATATAGCGGTGCTCGCCGTCGTACCATTTCGACTGATCGACCACCTCGGGCAGCAGCAGCGCCAGCTTGATCGGTTCGAGGACATGGGATTTGTAAAACGCGTCATGGAGCGAGTTGGCTCCGGCGCTGATGACGTCGACCAGATATTTCTCGCCGCGCCGTTCGGCCAGCACCCGGGTCGCCAGCTGGCCGCCGTTGATCAGCAGGGTCGAGACTTTGAGCTTGGGATATTTCTTGCGAAAAACTTCGAGCACCCGGTCATAGTCGTAGCAGCAACCGTACAGCGTCACCTGGCCTTCGGCCTCCGCCGCGCGCACCGTCTTGTCCCACTCCGCCTGCCAATTGCCCTGCGCGCCGGCGAAGTCGGCAGTTGTCGCAAGTAAAGCAACGACCGCGAAAAAGACTCGTTTAAACATTCTCATAACGCGAAGAATCAAATTTAGCCCCGCCGAATCGACCATGCTCATCCGAATCCCCTTACTCCTTACTATTCACACCTCACCCTTTACCCCTTACAAGTTATACAGCGCCTTGGGATTGTCATGGAGAATCTTGTCGATCTGCGCCGCCGGCACGTCGCCGTGGCGGCGGATATTCTTCAGCGCTTCAATTTCGGCGGAGGTGTCGTTGTGACCGTAGTCCGAACCGATGACGATGTTATCTTCGCCGGCGTATTTCAAAACGTAACTCAAGTCATCGTCGGTTTGGCAGGCAACATACAGGCGGTTCTCGCGCATGATATCGCTGGGCCCCTTTAAACCGTGGGTCTTATAGCGCCGCGCCAGCTCATGAATCACGTAGGGCACCCATTGTGCTTTGACTTCGATGAAGCCCAATCGCAGGTTGGGAAACATGGCGGGAATACCTTTGTAAACCAGCGTGTGAAAGGCGATCAGCACCGGCAGTTTGAACAGCGCAAAACCGCTCTCCCGTTCAAAGTGATTCATCCAGTCGAAATCCCCGGTGGAGGCATGGATGCAGATGGCGATGTTGCGCTCGGCGGCGAGCGCGTAGAGCGGGTAAAAATAAGCGTCGCTGAGCAGACGATTTTCGACCAGGCCGCGGATGAACAGGCCGACCGCGCCATTGTCAGCGGCGAACCGAGTCTCGGCCAAGGTATCTTCCATGCTGAGCACCGGCAGAGTCGCCACCCAGCGCAGGCGCTTTTCGCTCTTGCCGCACAGCTCAGCCATCCAGCGGTTGTAGCTGCGGCACAAAGCGACCTCGATTTCCGGACGATTGGTCAGCGGCGCTAGGAAGACCGTCGGGTAAAGCACTTGGACATCGACACCCAGCTGGTCCATGTGCCGCAACCGCGCCTCGATCTGGCGCATCTCGCTGGAAGCGGCCGGTAGTTCCCTGCTGACCGGCCCGCGCGGAAACGGCCGGCGATCGATTAACCAGAATTGTTGCCGGCCGTCTGGGCTAGCGACCATGACCGGGCGGAACTTGGCTTCCGCTTCGGTCAAATAATCCCAAGTATGCTCGCTCTCGATGACATGAGCGTCAGCGTCGATGATCGACATGGAGAGACTCCTTTTAGAAAGCAAGAACAAGAAATGGATAATTGATAATGGGCAATGGACAATTTCCCGATTGGGCTTCAATCGCGCTATCGCCGACTCGCGCGCGCAACACTGCAGCGGGGTTAAAACCGGCCCCGACAATTCCTGATTCCGATTTTGTGCCTTTTGTGCTCTTTGTGGTTAAATCATCCGATTCCGCCTCGTCTCCTCCGTGCTCTCTGTGTCCTCCGCGGTGAAAAATCCCTTTTCTTCTTTGCCTGCGGTCTCGAATTAATGACTGCCGCAGATCACATTCAGCACCGCCTGGCGCTTTTCTTCTTTGACCACTTTGAGCGCGCGCTTGAGCGCCGGCAGCACTTGTTGCGGATCGTCGACCATCTCGCCGTAGCCGCCATGGGCCTCGACGACTTTCTCGTAACGCGGCGAGGGCTCCAACGCGGTCAGCGGGAAATTGCCCGTGCTCGCGGCCCAACCGTCGGGCATCACCTGCTGGGTCGCCGCCTTGCTGGCGTGCCAGATCGAGTTGTTGCAGATGATCGTCAACAGCGGCAGGTTGTAGGCCTCGGAGACGAAGTGGCAGGCGGTCGGATTGTTGAACATGTAAGTGCCGTCGCCGGCGGTGACGATGAAAGTTTTCTCCGGGTGCGCCAGCTTCATGCCCAAACCGCCGCCGATGCCCCAGCCCAAGCCGCCGGCGGGTGAACCGCCGTAGTAGGCGCCGGGCTCGCTGATGTTGAGTACTTCACTGCCGATGCCATGATCGCTAAGAACGACAGTGTCTTTGTCGCGCACTTGATCGACACAGTAGGCCAACCAGGCGTGGCTGATCGGCCGATGGCTGCCGCCTTGCTCGGCCTTTTGCATCAGCTCTTGGCGATATTTTTTATGCTTGGCGCGAATGGCTTCCGCGCGCTCGCCGAGCGCTTTTTCATCCCGCGGCCCTTTGCGTAATTCCTCCGCCAACAATTCCAACGCCAGTTTCGGATCGCCGCCGATGGAAATGTCCTTGGGAAAGTTGCGGATCGGAATATCCTGATAATTGGGATCCCGCGCGATCTGAATCACCTTGGCGCTCTCCGCCGGCTTGGCCTGCTGCGGATACCAGGGCACGTCGGACTCGGCCACGACGATAACATCGGCGTCTTTCACATACGGCGACGAACTGACACCGAGATAAAAGTCATGGGTGTTGGGCATACTGACGAACGGGCTCGCCGGCGTCACCACCGGTGCGACCCACGCTTCGGCGAATTTGACCATGGCGCTCACCGCCGTCGGATCGGAGCCCAAGCGGCCGGTGATGATCAGCGGATTTTTCGCGCTCCGCAAAAGCTCGGCGGTCTTCTTGATCGACGCCGGGCTCGGCTGCAACGCCTCGGCTTGGGATTTGCGATTGGGATGTATCGTGATCGAGTCCATCTTCTGCGCCAGCACTTCGCGCGGCAGGGTTAAATACACCGGCCCTTGCGGCGTGCCCAGCGCCATCTCCAGCGCGCGATCGACCACGGTCTCCACCTGATCGCCATTGCGCAGCTCATAATCCCAGCGGGTAAACTCGCGCACCAAGCTGCCCTGATCGAAGGACTCCTGGCCCCAGTGAATGAAATTACTCCGGCTGCCGCGCTGCCCTTCTTCAGTCAGCGGCGTCCGCCCGGCGGAAAACAGCATGGGAACATTCAAACGCGACGCATTCATGATCGCCGCCGAAGCGTTGCCGGTGCCGACGATGACGTGAACCATCACCACCTGCGGCTCGCCGGTGATCATCGCGTAACCCTGCGCCATGCTCACCGCGACAAACTCATGGGGCACCGTGATCGGCGTCGGATGGATCTTCTTCTCCGCGCCAAAGCGCGCCAGCGCATCAATGATCGGCCCAAAGTCGGTGCCGCTATTGCCGAAAAAATATTTGATCCCGCGCGCGCGCAAGACTTCGAGATAAGCTTGGCCGACGGTTTCGACCTGAACGGTGACGGTCTTGGTGGATTCCATGAATGTGCTCCTAAATTTTTGGCTGGAATGATCTCTAGGTCATATATCGACTCGGTCGGGCTGGCAAGGCACCGAGTTCGAAACCCGTCACGTTCTCACGCTGCTTATCTACCCTTGCACCCTTATACGAATGTTCATATAATTTTCTACCATGAAGGCGGCGCGCTTCGTTGGCACGGCCCGCAAGGACTTGGCAAGATTTCCGGAGTCAGCGCGTCGACGCGCTGGGTACAAGTTGTTCATGGTGCAAGTGGGGCGAGAACCAGCGGATTTCAAACCCATGCCGAGCGTGGGGCCAGGCGCCTATGAGCTTCGCGTGCGCGACGAAACAGGCGCGTTCCGTGTGATCTACGTGGCCAAGTTCGAGCATGCGGTCTATGTGCTGCACGCTTTTCAAAAGAAGACGCGGCAGACCTCGCAAGCAGACATCGAACTAGTGTAGTGTCTCAAGCTGTTTGGAGTTTATTAAGGACCGCCTTGGCACGACGATATTTGGCAATAATGTCTTCAGCTTTGGCGGTCCAGACAAAGGGGTTGGGATGATCGTTGTGATAGTCGACATAGGCTTGAATCGCGGC
>CAMDBU010000122.1 GCA_945889495.1 Syntrophobacter sp. SbD2
TTGCTCTGTGGGTGCGACTACGTGACCAAGTCGCTGCTCATCGGCGCCGAGGACTCGATCGGAGAATATTTATGATCTCTCGTCACCGCCTCGCACTGATGCCTAGCGTTTTGTGAAAATCGGACTTCTACCACGGGCTGCTAGGGCGAAATGTCTGAGTAGATTTGGCTAGCGCCGGCTCATTCCCACTCGATGGTGGCGGGCGGCTTGGAAGAGATGTCGTAAACCACCCGGTTGACGCCGCGCACTTCGTTGAGAATCCGGTTGGAGATCCGGCCGAGTATTTCGAACGGCAGCGCCACCCAGTTGGCGGTCATGCCGTCCTGGCTGTCGACCACGCGCAGGGCGACGACATTTTCGTAACTGCGCTCGTCGCCGACCACGCCGACGGTTTTGACCGGTAATAGCACCGCGAACGACTGCCAGACCTTTTCGTAAAGCCCGGCCGCCTTGATCTCGTCAAGCACGATAACATCGGCGTCGCGCAAGACTTTCAAACGCACTTCCGTAACCTCGCCGAGCACGCGGATCGCCAACCCTGGTCCCGGAAATGGCTGGCGCTGGATCATGTCGTGGGGCAGGCCCAACTCTTTGCCGAGCACGCGCACTTCGTCCTTGAACAGCTCGCGCAGCGGCTCGATCAGTTGGAATTTCATGTTGGTCGGCAGGCCGCCGACGTTATGGTGCGACTTGATGGTCGCCGACGGCCCCAACACCGACACCGACTCGATGACATCGGGATAGAGCGTGCCTTGGGCCAAAAATTCCATCTCGCCCAACTTGCGCGCTTCCTCTTCGAAAACTTGAATGAATTTGTAACCGATGCGCTTGCGCTTGATCTCCGGGTCCTCAATGCCTTTGAGATCGGCGAGAAACGCATCGGTGGCATCGACATAGCGAAAGCTCGCGCCGAAGCGCTCAACGAACAACCCGCAGACCTGCTCGGCTTCATCTTTGCGCAAGAGACCATTATTGACGAACACGCAGGTCAAACGCTCGCCGATGGCACGGTGAATCAAGGTCGCGGCGACCGATGAGTCCACGCCGCCGCTGAGCGCGCAGAGCACCCGGCCGGCACCGACCTGGTCGCGAATCTTCTGCACCGAGCTGTCGATGAAATGCTCCATGGTCCAATCAGGTTTATCGCCACAGATGCGGAAAACGAAATTATCTAACACTTGGCGGCCGCGCGCGGTGTGCGCTACTTCGGGATGAAACTGCAAACCGAAAAAGCGCCGGCTCGGATCGGCAAAGGACGCGATCGGCGAGTTGCTGCTATGCGCCAGAATGTCCCAGCCCTGGGGAAAGCTCGTCATCTTATCGCCATGGCTCATCCACACCTGGGTGGGCGCGCCTATGGCGAAGCCATGGAACAGATCGCTGTCGTTGTCGATGATTAAATCCGCCGGGCCATACTCGCGGCGGTCGGCGCGCTCGGCGCTGCCGCCGAACTGCAGATTGACCAAGCCCATGCCGTAACAGATGCCGAGGATCGGCACCGGCAAGGCGAACAGCTCCGGCGCTACTTTCGGCGCGTTGTCTTGATAGACACTCGCTGGCCCGCCGGACAAGATAATGCCCTTGGGATTAAGCGCTGTGATTTTATCCAGCGCGACGTTGAATGGATGGATCTCGCAGTAGACCTTGGACTCGCGGATGCGGCGGGCGATCAGTTGGGTGTACTGGGAACCGAAATCGAGGACGACAATCATTCTATTCTGTAGTTCGGCGCTTCCTTGGTGATAAACACATCATGCACATGGCCTTCGCGCAGCGCCGCCGAGGTGATCTGCATGAATTTGGCTTTGCTGTGCAGCGTGGCGATTTCCTTGCAGCCGAGATAACCCATGCCGGCGCGTAGGCCGCCGACCAGCTGTAAAATATTCGACGACAGAGATCCTTTGTACGGCACCCGGCCTTCGATGCCTTCGGGAACCAGTTTGTTGGAGTCCATCACGTCGGCCTGGCCGTAACGGTCGCGGCTGCCCTGCCCCATGGCGCCGATGGAACCCATGCCACGGTAGGCTTTGTAGGTCCTGCCTTGATAAAGAATCGTCTCGCCGGGGCTTTCTTCGGTGCCGGCAAACAGGCTGCCGATCATGACGGAATGGGCGCCGGCGGCTAAAGCTTTGGTGATATCGCCGGAAAACTTGATGCCGCCATCGGCGATGATGGCGACGTTGTGCTTCACCGCCGCCTTGGCACAGCTGCCGATGGCGGTGATCTGCGGTACGCCGACACCGGAAACGATCCGCGTCGTGCAAATCGAACCGGGACCAACGCCGACTTTGACGACGTTCACGCCAGCTTCGATAAGCGCCGTGGTGCCTTCGCCGGTGGCGACGTTGCCGGCGGCAATATCCAGATCGGGATAGCGCCGGCGAATCTGGCCGACCACATCGAGAACGTTTTTCGAATGACCATGGGCGGTGTCGACGGCGATCAGATCGACGCCCGCGCGGACTAAACCTTCGACGCGCGGCTCCCAATCGCTCACCCCCACCGCCGCGCCGACCCGCAGCCGGCCACGCTGGTCCTTGCAGGCGCCGGGATACTGAATGGTTTTTTGAATGTCTTTGACCGTGATCAGCCCCTTGAGCTCGAATTTGTCGTCGACCACCAGCAGCTTTTCGATGCGGTATTGATGGAGCAGTTCTTTGGCGGTCTCGATATCCACGCCGAGCGGCACGGTCACCAAATTATCCTTGGTCATCACCTCGGAGACTTTGCGGTCCAAGCGCCGCTCGAAGCGCAAATCGCGATTGGTGAGAATCCCCACCAGCTTGCCCTTCTGGGTCACCGGCAGACCGGAGATGCCGTATTGATTCATGATCTCCTGGGCATCGGAGATTTTTTGATCCGGCGCGATGGTGATCGGATCGCCGATCATGCCGCTCTCGAATTTTTTTACTTTCTCGACTTCGGCGGCCTGAGCCCACACCGACAGATTACGGTGAATGATGCCGAGACCGCCCTCCTGGGCCATGCCGATGGCGGTTTTGGACTCGGTGACGGTATCCATCGCCGCGCTGACCAGCGGAATGCTCAGCCGAATGCGATCGGTCAAGCGCGTCGACACGTCAATGTCTTTGGGCAGCACCGACGACTCGGCGGGGATCAGCAAAACATCGTCGAAAGTTAAACCGACGGGCAGGACTTCCTGCTCTAACATAGGTCACCCCCGCGCCGAAGTAAAAAAAAACCCAGACCTGGGCCTGGGTTGAGCGGATGCACGGAATGTTTCAAAGCAAACATGAAGTCTTATACCAAGAATTATTTTTCACGGCAAGAACAACCAAGATTGAGACCGCGACATCGATATGGTAGCTGGTGTAGCACCATGCCGCTCTACGAGTACGAATGCACCAACGGCCACCGCTTCGAAGCGCTGCAAAAGGTCTCAGACCGGCCGCTCAAGAAGTGCGACCAATGCCGCGCCGGCGCCAAGCGCGCGGTGTCGCAAACCACCCTGCTGCATAACCACGGCGTCCATGTCTTCGACCGCGTCACCGGCGACGATGTCCTGCGCGGCCGTCCGTCGTCCCTGAAGTCGTTCAAGAAAGATAAGTTCTAACTCGTTGCTCGTGTTCGTGACTCGTGTTCTTGACCGGACGAGCACGAGCCTCGATCACGACCACGAGTTGCCCCCATTATCCATTCAGAAAAATTCCGTTTGTGCTCGCGGGTCCACCTCTGCTAGCTTTTCAGCGGTCATGCTCGCCAAGGTCAACAGCGCCGCTCTCTATGGCATTGATGCCCTGCGCGTCGAAGTCGAGATCGATCTCGCCTCCGGCTTGCCGCAGTTGGCCACCGTCGGTCTGCCCGAAGGCGCGGTCAAGGAAAGTAAAGACCGCATCCGCGCCGCGCTGAAAAACTGCGGCTACACCTTTCCCGCCAAACGCATCACCATCAATTTGGCCCCCGCCGATATCAAAAAAGAAGGCTCGGCCTATGACCTGCCAATGGCCATCGGTATCCTCGCCGCCGAAGGAACTGTAGAAAAGAATTTACTCGACGACTATTTTCTCATCGGCGAGCTCTCCCTCGACGGCACGGTCAAACCGGTGCGCGGCGCCTTGTCCATCGCCATGGCGGCCAAGAAAGAAAAAGTCCGCGGCTTGATCCTGCCCGAGCAAAACGCCTCCGAGGCCGCCGTGGTCAGCGAAGTCGAAGTCTTGGGCGTGCGCGATCTACCCCAGGTGGTGGAGTTTTTGAACGGCACCCGCGCCATCGCCGCCACCGGTGCCAACCTCGACGATCTATTTAGCCAGCACTCCCGGTACGACGCCGACTTCAACGACGTCAAAGGCCAGCAGCATGTCAAACGCGCCCTCGAAGTCGCCGCCGCCGGCGGCCACAACGTTATCCTGGTGGGTCCACCCGGCTCGGGCAAAACCATGCTGGCCAAACGGTTGCCGACCATCCTCCCCGACCTGACCTTGGCCGAAGCGCTGGAGACGACCAAAATTCACAGCGTCATGGGCACCCTCGCCGGTCAAGCGATCATCGCCACCCGGCCGTTTCGCTCGCCGCATCACACCATCTCCGACGCTGGCCTGGTCGGCGGTGGCACAGTGCCTAAGCCCGGCGAAGTCTCGTTGGCCCACAACGGCGTCTTGTTTCTCGACGAGCTGCCGGAGTTCCGCCGCAATGTATTAGAAGTCATGCGCCAGCCGCTGGAAGACGGCAATATCACCGTCTCCCGCGCCATGGGCTCGATCAATTTTCCCGCACGGTTCATGTTGATCGCCGCGATGAATCCCTGCGTCTGTGGATTTTTTACCGATCCACAAAAAGAATGCACCTGCACGCCGCTGCAAATCCAGCGCTACCGATCGAAGGTCTCCGGCCCGCTGCTCGACCGCATCGACATTCAAATCGAAGTGCCGGGACTGCGTTATCAAGAGTTGGCCAGCAAAGACGCCGGGGAAAGTTCCAGCGTCATTCGCGAGCGTGTGAATCACGCGCGCAAGATTCAATTGCAACGTTTCGAGAAGTCCAAGCTGCACAGCAACGCCCAGATGGGCGCCAAAGAGATCAAGCGTTACTGCGCCGTGAAAGAAGATGCCGAGAAATTGTTGGAGACCGCGATCAATAAATTGGGCTTGAGCGCGCGGGCCTATAGCCGAGTGCTAAAGGTTGGCCGGACTATCGCCGATTTAGCTGGAGCAGAGAATATCGAATCGAATCATATCGCCGAGGCGATTCAGTATCGGAGTTTGGACCGGAGCATGTGATCAGAGCTCGCCTTGAACTTTGCAGCTCATCCAGAATTGAACAACCGCAGCTTCCCCGCCGTGCCCTCTTGGGTGAATTTATAAAAATGCCAGTGGGTGACGCAGCGGTTCATGAACTGGGCGAAGCCGATGATGTCGGCGCGCACTTTGACACTGCGCTGGAAGAAGTTTTTCAAATACACCGCGCCGATGGTTGTCAAGCTGCGCTCTTTGATCAGCGCCACGAGCAGAGTTTTCAGCAACAGCAGTCCATAGACCAGCGTCGGCAAGGCTTTGCCTTCGTTGGCCCGGGCGCTGATCTCGGCGCGCCGTTCTTTGAAGTCGGGATAAGCGTTGATCTGAAAATAACGGTCTAAGAATGCCTGGGGGTCGTACAAGCGCTTGAGTAGCTGCCAATAACCTTGTTGGAGCTCCTGCGGCGTCAATTGCGCTGGTACGATGTTGCAGTTGGGATCATCGAGGCGCAGGCGGCCGGTTTTTTCCAGGCGCTCATAGAGCGGCGTCTTGGGCACTGCCGTTAGCATGCCGACCATCGCCAGGAGAATGCCGTTGTCTTGGATGAAGCGGTACTGGTCTTCGAAGATCGTCGCGTCGTCGTTGTCGAAGCCGACGATAAACCCAGCGCTCACTTCCATGCCGGCGTTGCGGATGCGCGCCAGCTTGGCGGCCAGGGAATCGCCCCGGGTGTTTTGATATTTCTTGGTCTCGTTGAGGGACGCTTCGCGCGGCGTCTCGATGCCGATGAACACCGAGCGAAAATTAGCCCGGTACAGGAGTTCCAACAGCTCGGCGTCGTCGGCGAGATTGACGCTCGCTTCGGTGGTCAAGCGCAGCGGATAACCATGCTTCTCCTGCCAGGGAATGATCAGCTTGAGCAGCGCCTTGGCATCCCTCTTATTGCCGATAAAATTGTCGTCGACAATGAAGCAAGAATAAAAGCCCACCCGGCGCATCTCGTCCAGCTCCTCGATTACCTGCTCGGGCCGTTTGGTACGCGGGCGGCGGCCGAAGGTGACGATGATATCGCAAAACTCGCACTGGAACGGACAGCCGCGGGAAAATTGCAGCGAGCCGGAAGCGTAACGATCGACCTTCAGCAGGTCGTAGCGCGACTTGGCCGCTTTGGTCATGTCGGTGGGATTGGCTTGCTTATAGAGTGTGTCGTAGTTGCCTCCTTCGGCGAAGCAGCGGACAAATTCCGGCCAGGTTTCGTCAGCCTCACCGGTGAACAAGACATCGCAGAGATTGTCGAAATAGCCCTCGTCCACCGAAGCATAGGCACCGCCGACGGCGGTAAAGACTTTCATCTCGCGGAGCTTGACTAAGATTTCGCGCATGCGCAGCTTCTGCACATTCATCCCAGTGACACCGACGATATCGAACTGGGCGAGCTCCGGCCAAACGATCTCCTCGACGTTCTCATCGAGCAGGCGAATCTCATGACCGGACACCAGACCGGCCAGATAAGGCAAGGCGCCATTGATCATCGATGATTTCTTATTGCCGGGATAAAGCGGCAACGCGTAGTCGAAGCCCCAGTAGGAAGGCTCGAACTTGGGATTGATGATGCAAATTTTTAGTCGCTTAGCCATGCTATTTTACAACGACACACCGGGGGCTCCGTCGCTCGCTGTCTTCCCCGCCAAAGCCAATCGCCTCAAACCAAGCTTCGTTTCTGATCTATCTCGCTTAGCCAACCGGAAGTACAAAGAAGGCGAGAACCTAATAGCGGTGAAGCCCAACCCTTGTTCTAACCATGCAGCAGCTGGCGACCGAAAACAAGCAACAAAAAAACAAATTTGCAGACGCGGTTAACCGGCCACTGCCCCGGCATCGACTGGCGAACCATAGCACCCAAACCCCAATGCGCAGTAGCTGTAACGCGAATCGAGCTCAGCTCGCCGCCTTGCTGCGCATGGTGACGAACTCCTCGGCCGCCGATGGATGAATGCCGATGGTCATGTCGAACTGCGCTTTGGTAGCGCCGCAGTTGAGCGCGATGGCGAGGCCTTGGACGATCTCGCCGGCGTCGGGGCCGACCATATGGCAGCCCAAGACTTTGTCGCTCGCTTGGTCCACCACTAGCTTCATCATGGTCCGCTCGTCCCGGCCGCTCAGCGTGTGGCGTAGCGGTTTGAAGGTGCTGCGATAAATATCGATCTCGTAACCACGGCCGCGCGCCTCGGCTTCGGTCAGACCCACGGTGCCGCAGTTGGGCGTGCTGAACACCGCTGTCGGCACGTTCAAATAGCTCGGCTTGGTCGGTTTGTCATTGAACAGCGTATTGGCCAGCGCCATCCCCTCGGCGATGGCGACGGGAGTCAACATCATCCGATCGGTGCAGTCGCCGATGGCGTAGACGCTATCAATGGTCGACTTGGAATATTCGTCCACCACCACGGCGCCATTGGCTTTGAGCTTGACGCCGGCTTTTTCCAAGCCGAGATCGGGGGTCTTCGAGCCTCGGCCGGTAGCGTAGAGGATTTGCTCGGCATCGAGCACCGAGCCATCGGTCAGCGTCGCGGTTAAACCGTCGCCATGTTTTTCAATCTTGCTGATATCGAGGTTAAAACGCAGATCGACGCCGCGTTTGCGCATCTCGTCGGCCAGGCTCTTGCGAATGTCGTCGTCAAAGCCTCTTAGAAACAAGTCGCCGCGGTAGAGCTGGGTCGTCCGCGCGCCCAAGCCGTGAAAGATGCCGGCGAACTCGACGCCGATATAACCGCCGCCGACGACGATGACCCGCTCGGGCAAAGACGGCAGATAAAAAGCTTCATTGGAGGTGATCGCGTGCTCCGAGCCGGGAAACTTCGGCACCGACGGCCAGCTGCCGACGGCGACCAGAATATATTTCGCCGTGATGCGCTTGCCGTCGACGGCGACGGTGTGAGGATCGACCACTTCGGCATGGCCTTCCATCAGGGTCACGCCGGCGTCGGCGAGGATCTTGCGATAAATGCCGTTCAAGCGGGAGATTTCTTTATTCTTATTGGCGATTAATTTGGCCCAATCGAAATGGCGCTCCACCGTCCAGCCGAAGCCCGGCATGTCGTCGAAGTCCTCGCCATAGTGCGACGCGTAGACCAAAAGTTTTTTCGGGATGCAGCCAACATTAACGCAGGTGCCGCCGAGATCGCGCTCTTCGGCCACGGCAACTTTGGCGCCGAAGGAGGCCGATATCCGGCTCGCGCGCACGCCGCCCGAGCCCGCGCCGATGGTGAATAGATCGTAATCGTACTGAGCCATGAGAGTTTGCCTTTCAACTTGGATGTCGGTGGATCATAAAAGGTAGCGAGCGCGACAGCAATATGCGGCGCCGATTGACTTCAATACGATTGTTTTCGCGAAAAAGCCGGAGATCACACCGCGTCCTTCGGCGGGCTCAGGACGTAGTGAGCTTGCCGAACTACGGAGACGCGGAGGAATTCGATGAAGAAATGATTTTCCGGAACTCGGCGTCCTCCGCGCCTCTGCGGTGAATTATCCTAACTCGTTTTGACAGCACCGCCGAATTAGGAAACAATGGCCGGCAATTCCCTCATGAGTAAATCAACCGCACAACCTATAGCGGCGTCGGCGCCGCGCGCGATTTCCGGCAGCCAGCGCATGATGCAATCGCTGAGCGCGCTCAAGCATCGCAACTACCGACTCTACTGGTTCGGTCAGCTAGCGTCGGTGTTGGCGCAGAACATGGAAGCGGTGGCGCAGAGCTGGCTGGTGCTCGAACTGACCAACTCTCCCCTGCTGCTTGGCCTCACTGGCTTGACCTTTACGATTCCCACGGTGGCGCTGACGCTCCTGGGCGGCGCCATCGCCGACCGCGCCGATCGCAAGCGCATCATGATTCTCGCCCAATCGGGTTCAACGCTGATTTTTTTGATTCTCACCGCCCTGGTCATGCTCGGCTGGGTCGCCCTCTGGCAGGTCATGGTCTTGGCCTTTTTCACCGGCTGCGTACGTGCCTTCGACCGGCCGAGCCGCATGGCGCTGCTACCGCAGATGGTGCCCAAAGAGGACATCGCCAACGCCGTCGCCATCGGCGGCACCATCTGGCAATTGAATAAACTCGTCGGCCCGGCGGTGGCCGGCATGTTGATTTATTGGGTCGGCATCGGGCCGACCTACTTGGTTTGTTTCGCCGCCTCGGCGCTAGCTATCGGCCTGTGGCTTGCCATCGATCTCGACGGCAAGCCGGTGGTGTCGACCTCCCGCGGCCTACTCAAAGACATGGCCGAGGGGCTGAGCTTCATTCGCCGGAACGAGATCTATTGGGTGTTCATCGGCATGACTTTTTTCAATAGCGTGTTCGGCATGTCCTACGTCATCATGATGCCGGTGTTCGCGCGCAACGTGCTCCATGTCGGCTCCCAAGGCTTCGGCTTTCTGCAAAGCGCTGGCGGCGGCGGCGCCCTGGCCGGCGTGTTGCTCGCGGCTTACTTGAGTCACTTCCGCGGCAAAGGCTTGCAAGCGATCAACGGCGCCGTGGTGTTCGGCGCGACGTTAATATTATTCGCCCTGTCCAATTGGTTTCCGCTGTCGCTGATCGCCGCCTTCGCCCTGGGCATGGCCGGGCAGTTCTACATGACGACGATTCACGCCATCATGCAGATGAATTTGCCCAACGAACTGCGCGGCCGGGTCATGGGCATTCATGGATTAGCCTGGGAGCTCATGCCGATTGGCGGCTTGATCTCCGGCGCCATCGCCGAGTTCGCCGGCGCGCCGGTGGCGGTAGCCTTCGGCGGCCTGATGGTCGGCGGCATGGCGCTTGTCGTCGCCGTGGCGATGCCGACAATCCGGCGGTTGCGGCAGTAAGAAGAAGAATGGCCGCAAAGAACGCAAAGGGCGCAAATTTCGGATTCTGTGTAGGGGCGTATCGCATACGCCCTGAGGCGGTGGAGCGCCACTTGCACGGTGACGAAATCATCTGAGCAACGCGCATGGCTGAAAAGAAAACCAAGAAGAAATCCACCGGCCCGCGCAAGCGGCGCAAGCTCGCCGGCAAGGCGACCGGCATCGCGGCGAAAGAAATCTTATCAGCCGTGCCGCCCGCGAACGTAAACGAACTGCAAGCCGCCATCGACGCCGACGGTGGCAAAGTTTTAACGACTTATCGCGAGCCCTTCGGCGAGCATTGGTTGATCATCGCCGCCCTGCCCATCGATCAGGTGGAACCGACGCCCTATCAACGCAATCTGTCCGACACCCACGCGCGCAAGCTCGAAGGCGTCATCGCCAAGCTTGGCCGCTTTCTCGATCCCATCGTCACCGTGCGCAAGGAAGTCAAAGACAGCCCGACGCGCTACTGGACGCCCAACGGCAATCACCGCTTGCAGGCGATGAAAACCTTGGGCGCCACATCGATCATCGCCATCGTCGTCCCCGAAGCCGCCACCGCCTATCAAATACTCGCGTTGAATACAGAAAAGGCTCACAACCTGCGCGAGCGCGCGCTCGAAGTGATCCGCATGTATCAGGAGCTGGCAACCCTCGACGACGCCACCGAAGAGAGCTACGCGCTGGAATTCGAAGAAGCCGCGCTGATCACTCTCGGTCTGTGCTATTTAGAAAACGGCCGCTTCAGCGGCGGCGCCTACCATCCGATCCTGCGCCGTTCGGATATTTTTTTGAAAAAATCCCTCGGCGCGGCCATGGAGATTCGCCGCGAACGCGCCAAAGCTTTGATGGACTTGGACAAAACCGTGGTCGAAAAAGTCGATGCACTCAAAGCCAAAGGACTCACCAGTCCGTACTTGAAAAGCTTCGTGGTGGCGCGCATCAATCCGATCCGCTTCCGTCCCAAGGACGCCGCGCCCTTGGACTTCGATGAAGTGCTCGAACGCATGAGCGCCGCCGCCGCCAAACTCAACGTCGACAAAATCAAAGTCGAAGATCTGGCCAAATCCGGCGGCGCGCCGGCGGAAGAAAACTAATATGGGGAGTTGGTCATGACGCTGGTCCTTAAATGCCGCTTAGCGATGGTTTTCTTGATCCTACTCGCGACTGCGCCGCTGCCGGCCCAAGAGTCGGAATGGCTCGCTTTCCATCCTTCAGTGGCGCGGATTCAGGGCAAACTAATCAGGATTCAAAAGTATGGCCAACCGAGCTACGGCGAAAATCCCGATAAGGATGAAAAAGTTGAAGTGGCGATACTGATCCTCAAGTCGCCGATCCGCGTCAAAGCCAACACCGCGAGCAGCGTCAACAACCAATCGGTGACCAACGTCTCATTTGTGCAAATACTTTTTCCGCCGGAAATGGTCAAAACCCAGGAGAAATACTTCGATCAAGAGATCGTCCTGGCCGGCAACCTGATGCGCGGCTACAAAGGCGAACACACCACCGACGTGGTGATGCAGGTCAAAGCGGTCAATCCGACCGGCAAGCCGCTCTACTGATCGTCGCAGTGATTGTCATTCCGAGGCAAGCCGAGAAATCTCTTCTACGAAAGTCACAGCCCGAGACGAGATCCCTCGCGCTGCTCGGGATGACATCAAGAATCGGTCTTTACCTCGCTTATCAGTGAACAGGCACAAAGCCCGCATCTACCCTTCCGGATAGGTCGGCACCATGTCCGGACGGTATTGCCAGGCTTTGAGTGGCCGGCCTTCGGCGAGATTGAGCAGTTCGCGCTCCCAGATTTTACGCAGGAGAAAGACACCGCGGTCGCTGCGGCCCAAGTGTTCGTTGCCACGCACGGCGATGGGTCCCTGGCCGGTCTGGGCGATCTCATCCTCCAACATTACGAAATCGATACGCTGGGGATCGATGTCGCTCAAGCGCAGTTTACCGGCGAGGATCGCCCGGACGAGATCGGCGCGGTCTTTTTCCTCCTCGCGGCGCTGAGCGCGGCGCTCCGCGATCCAGCCACTGCCGGCTTCACCGCTAAGCGCGATGGCGCGCACTTCGAAGTGAATATGATTTTCATCGTCCACCGGCACTTTGAAAACCATCACGTCGGCGCGCTTGATCACCGGGTCGACCACCTGGCCATTGATAAAATTAATGTTCGGCATGCCGTAGAAAAATGTCAGATCCTTGCCGTCGGGATATTTGACGTAGCGGCGCACGCCCCAGTCCGACTCTTCCACCGAAATCACCGGATCGCCTTGCACCACATGATCGTCCGAAGTGTCGCGGTGGCGCCGATGCACGAAGCGCACATGGACGTTGTCCAGCGAGTTGTCGATGTTGTTGAAGTAGTTGCAAATCCGCTTGAGGCCGGCGACGTCGAGGGAAATATTCGGCTTTTCGAATAACGGATAGCGTGGCAAGGGTGGCGCTTCGCCGGCGCCGAAATAAGCGAAGATCAGACCGATGTATTCGCGCACCGGATAGCTTGGGATAGTCACCTTGGCGGCGAAGCTCTCACCCTCGGCCGGCTGCTCGACGCAACGCCCGGCGCCGTCGTATTTCCAGCCATGATAGAAACAACGAATACAGTCTTCCTCGACCCAGCCGGCTGACAACTGCGTGCCACGGTGAGCGCAGCGGTTACCGACCAGATGGGCCGTCCCGCCGGCGCCGCGGTAGAGCGTAAACTCCTCACTCAAGATGCGAACCGGCAACGCCTGGCCGGCGCTGAGCTCATGGGAACAAGCGATCGGCTGCCAGAACCGGCGCAAATAGCGCCCGGCCAAAGTATCCGGTCCAGTGTGAACAAATTCAGCAAAATCCATAATCGACCTCGATCCGACAATCTTCTGGGGCCTGATGGGTAGAACCCTTCACTCCTTACCCTTCACTCCTTACCTTTCTTCACGTTCCCAGCGTGCTCGGATGAAACATTTCCTCCGGCTGAAACTTCCGCGTCACCAAGCCCTGGCGCAAACAATATTCGAGCATCTTGTCTATCTCAGCGCGGGATTTTTGGAATCCCCAGACATAGGGATCGGCGCCGCCAACCGCGTGCTCCTCTTCCCACAGCGCGCGATACCACAAGCCGGTGGCGTGGACACGCTGGCGGTCGAGCCAGCGGTAACACACCTGCTTGGACTCCTGCCAGGCGTCGAACAAACTCATGGCGACCCAGGGATTTTGTTCCAACACGGAATTTTTCACCACCAAGGTATGCTGGATCGGAAAGAAACCGGTCTTGCCATAATAGCCGCGCTCCTCCTGGGCGTAGTTGGGAATCAAAAAATCGATATCCGAGTGGCCGAAGGGCGCCCAGGTCTCGGTGGTGATCGCCGCGTCGACCGCGCCGGAGATGAGCAGGTCATGCATCTTGGCGCCGCTCGGCGCGATCGTCAACTTGAGCCAAGTCGGCGCTTGCCAGTTGCCCACTCGCTCGTTCCAATTGGCCACCCAATCGATCTGGCTCAGATCGACGCCATATTCGTCAGCTAAAATGCCGCGCGCCCAGAGCGCCGTGGTGGTAAACCAAGTCTGCACGCCAACCCGCTTGCCGTGGAGATCCCGCGGCGTGCGAATGCCAGATTTTTTGTTGACGTAAATATACGAGTGGCGAAACATGCGCTTGACGAAAACTGGCAGCGCGGTCAGGCCGAGCGTCTTATGCTCCAAGTCGGCCATGTAAATGCCGGTAAAAAACTCGCCGATGTCAAACTTGCCGTCGCGAATATCGCGCTGCCGACTGCGGTCGTCGGAGTTGACGTGAATGTCTAAATCGATATCGCGCACCTTGACCACGCCGTCGATCAACGCCCGGCTGCGATCGTACTCCGCGCAAGTCATGGTCAGTTTAAGTGCCATATTTGAAATAGTCCCGTCTCGGAATTACTCTCGCAAAGGCGCAAAGACGCAAAGGTCTTAGGACAAAAATCTCTCACCGAACTTGGCGCCTTTGCGCCTTTGCGAGAGATAATCCGACTCCCAATCCTATTCTCTGTGATCTCCGTGCGCTCTGTGGCTAAACCCATCCCCCATCAAGCGCCCGGCTTCCATCCCTTCGCCTGCAACTCCGCCATAACCTTGCGCGCAATGCTGAAGTCGAAGACTTTCGCCAGCGGCGGCGCTTCTTTCAGCTCCAGCCGTTTGAGCACATGCTCCACTGCCTTGGCCTGCATGTCCGGATTCAAAGTACCGTCCTGGGTCAGCGCCGGGCGCACCACTTGATCGTAGGCTTTGGCCGCCTGAGATTCGCTCAACTGTAAATAGCGCCCGACTATTGGAATCGTCGCGCCGCGATTCTCCCGGATAAAAAGAAACCCTTTGTAGGTCGCTCGGACAAAGCGTTCAACTTGGCCAGGATCGGCCTGGAGCAGCGCGTCGCGCACCAGGATCGCGCCTTGGAGCTCGACTAAATCCTGCTTGGGGAACGCCACCAGCTCGCGAAAGCCGGCTTCTTCCGCTTTCAAAGTCACCGGCGGCGCCAGCATGGCGGCGTCGACGATGCCACTTTGCAAGCCGGAATAAATCGTCGGCATGACGCCGAGGCTGAGAATCGTCACATCTCGATTAGCGTCGAGACCGTGCAGCCGCAGGCTTTCGCGCAGCAACGTATCGGGCCCGCTGCCGATGCCGGAGACACCGACCCGTTTGCCTTTCAAACTTTTGACATCGCGGATCTCCGGCTTGGCGTAGAGCCAGAACATCGCTCGGTTGTAGGTGGTAAACAAAAACTTCATCGGCGAACCGCGCAGCACCGGCGGCATGCCGGCACCGCCCACCGTCGCCACTTGAACGTCGCCGCTCAACAAAGCGCGGCTGGCATTGGGCGCGCTCATGAGGATCAGCTCGACGTCCAAACCTTCGGCGCGGTAATAGCCCTTGTCGCGGGCGATGGTGAACGCCAGCACTGCCTGGGTGGTGCTCGGCATGGCGACTTTGAATGTCTCCGCCTTGGCAACGCCGGCGGCCAGCAGCAGTATTAATAACGAGGCGACTCTCACGATTTCTCCATCAAGCGGTTTGATCTGCATCTTGCTAAAACCTCTTTTCGGAGTCCTTCGACCGTTCGAGAAGCCTCACGGCAGGCTTCCTCGACGGCCTTTAGTTCCGAGCCCGTCGAGGAATCAGGACGAACGGATCGATTTTGAAGTGATGGCAGTTATTCCGTTCATGCTGAGCCTGTCGAAGCATTGTCCGAATTGTTTGCAGCTCACGATTCTTCCAATCCCATGATCCGCGGCATTAAGCGCGCGGCTAACTTGGCGCCATCGAGAGATACGCCAAGCTGGCGCGCCAAATCCAAGGCCGGCAGCAAACTCTTCTGAAACACTTCGGTGCGCCGTTGCCGGATCGCCAGCGCATCGTCCGCCAGTTTGAAGCGGTCGAGCCAGTGATCGGCGACAAAACTTTGCCCCGAACTGTTCTTCAATACCTGCTGCATGGCGGCGAAGTCGAGCCCGGCCTTGTCGGCGAGCAACTCCGCTTCGCTGGCGGCGAGCATGTTGAGGCAGGTGACCACTTGGACGATCAACTTGGCCGCCGCGCCGCTGCCCAACTCGCCCATGTGAATGATCTCGTTGGCGGAAGTGGTAAACAGCTCTCGGCAGCGCGCTAAGACTTCAACCTCGCCACCGACCATATAGCACAGCGCTCGCTCACGGGCGCCAGCCTCGCCGCCGCTCACCGGCGCGTCGATGACGTGAATGCCGTTGGCACCGCCGAGCGCCGCCATACGCTTAACCGTCGCCGGCAGCACCGTGCTGTGAATCGCCACTATGGCGCCGGGCTTGGCGCCGGCAAAGACACCGCCTTCACCCGTAAGCACCTGCTCGACCTGGGCGTCGTCGACCACCACCAGCGCGATGATATCGGATTGCTCGGCCACGGCGCGCGGCGACGGCGCCAAGGCCGCGCCCAGGGCGATCAGTTCGTCGGCACTCGCCGGATTCAAATCATTAACGGTTAGCTGGTAGCCGGCGGCTAGAATATTTTTCGCCATCGGCCGGCCCATGCGTCCCAAGCCGATAACACCGATGCGCTGTGCGCCTGAGTCAATTGTCGCCACGTCGCGAACTTAGCGGCAAGCCGGCGGATTGTCCAGCCAATGACCCTTGACCGCGACAACCTGGAAGTGATTAGATCGCCGCCACGATAGCGAAAGGGGAAAAGCAAAATGGCAGACAGCGAAAAAGAATATCTCGTCGGCACCGTACGACCGACCAATCGTCCGGAAGCGGGACAGGAACTCGACCTCGACACTTTGATACCGGCGAAGATCAAGCTCCTCTCCTCGACCATGAACTTCACTCAGGGCACGCCGGAAGAGTTCAGCACCTCGATGCCGGGCTACGAGGCCAAGTCCGCCGAGTTCGCCAAGATGGGCGCCAATCTAGTGCGCCCAAGCGGCGCGCCGCCGTTCATGCTGTTGGGTTATCAAAAGGAACAGGAACTGATCGGCAGCTGGGAGAAGAAGTACAACGTCCCCATGTGGACCTCGGGACAAAATCACGTCAGGGCGTTTCGCACTCTCGGCGTCAAGAAGTTCGTCGGTGCCAGCTACTTCCCGGAAAAGATGAACAACATTTTCGCCAAGTATTTCACCGATGCCGGCTTCGAAGTGCTCGGCATGGAAGGCATCGGCGGCGCCTTCGCCGACGTGCCGAAGATTCCGCCGGAGAAAGTTTTAGAATTCATGTTGAGCGTCGCCGCCAAGCACAAAAACGCTGACGCCATCTACATGCTCGGCTCGGCCTGGAAGTCAGTCGAGATCGTCGAGCGCTTGGAAAACCAAACCGGCATAACGGTTGTCCACGCCGGCCCGGCGCGCGCCTGGGGCACGCAACTGAGCCTCGGCCTGCGCCATAAGATCAAAGGCTACGGTAAGCTGCTGGCGGAAATGCCGAGCTAAGCCGATGGTTGTCATTCCGAGCGCCAGCGAGGAATCTCGTCTTGGATGTTACTTATGAAGACGAGAACCTTCCGCCGACCTCAGGATGACAACCTAACGGGACTGCTGAAAACAGTGGAACATGCTTCGACAAGCCCAGCATGAACGGATCGTTTCCCAATGATTGCAAACTCCGATCCGATCGTCCTGAGCTTGTCGAAGGACTCTGACGGATTTTCAGCATACTGCTAGAACGGGTAACCAGCGAGGATGGAGCATGACAATCAAACTTTGCAGCGCGCTTCTCGTCTTGATTCTACAAACCGCTGACTCCTTCGCCCAGGAGCGCATCCGCATCGCCTGGGCCGGCGCCAGTCCGGCCAACGCCGCCATCTGGGTATTGCAGGAAAAGAAGCTGATGCAAAAATACGGCGTCGAGCCCGAAATTATCAGCATCAGCGCCAGCCCCATCGTCCTGCAAACCCTACTCGCCGGCGAGATCGACGTCTCGGCAATCTCCGTGACGACGCTGGTCAGCTCGCGCCTGGCCGGCGCCGACACGGTGATGATCCTCGGTATGGTGCGCACCTTCGTCGACCACATCCTGGCGCAACAAAGCATCACCAGCGTCGATCAACTCAGAGGCAAGATCGGCGGCGTCAACCGCATTGGCAGCACCTCCGACATGGGGCTGCGCTTTGCACTGCGCAAGTTGAACATCGATCCGGAAAAAGACGCCAAGATCATCACCGCCGGCGGCAACCCTGAGCGCTTCGCCGCACTCACAAAGGGCGTGATCAATTTCACCATCATGCCGGAACCATTCGTCTACCAAGCGCTGCAACTGGGGTTTCGCCATCTATTCGACATCGGCTCGCTGAAGATTCCCTTCTGGTGGAACGCGGTCCTGTCGCGCGAAGCCATCGTCAAAGCCAAACGGCCGCTCTTACTGAAATTCACCCGCGCCATGATCGAAGCGAACCATTTCAACAAAACCCACAAAGAAGAAGCCAAAGCGATCTGGGGCAAATATCTGCGCATCACCGACCCGACCGCTCTGGAGCGCGCCTGGCAGACTTACACCGCAGCTTATCCCGACAACCTGCTACCCACACCCGAAGGCGTGAAAACCCTGCTCGACGACATGGCGCCGCGCGATCCGAAAGCCGCCAGCGCCGATCCGCGGCGCTATGTCGATGCGAGCTTGGTGCAGGAAGTGGAAGCGACGGGGTTCGTTAAGCAGCTGTATAAGAGATAGTGGCGGGCGAGGCTACCGAACAGAGGTTCAAACAGCTCAAGACGTTCTGTGATTAGGTATTTAACGCGACATGATATGGTTGGCCAAGTTTCCCCTCTATCGCAATGGCGTTTTTCTTGAATGCGGCATTTGCCGATATTAATATCGACAAAGACTGGTCTGTAAATTAGTTGTTAGCTTTGTGATCGTTTTTCGATTGGTCCGCGAACATAAAAGAGGCTGCTTTGACGCTACTGCAAGAGATTCTGAATTGGTCGCAGAGTCTTCCGACATGGCAAAGCGATGCGGTGGCGCGCTTGCTTGCTAAGCAAACTCTGACAATAGAAGACCAGGATGATTTATTCGCGCTGCTCAAGGTTGCGCACGGCATTCCCGACCCCAAGGGCCGCAAGCCCAAGCCGCTCACTGCTGATCAGATCCCTGCACCAGAAAAGGTAACGACTCACGTCGCGCTGCTTGCCATGAAGAATATGCGGCACGTCAACGCGATTGCAGAGAATCGGCGCCTTCCGTTCAGCGCAACCGGAATGACCGTCATCTATGGCGACAATGGTTCTGGAAAATCCGGTTACTCGCGAGTGCTTAAACGCGCCTGCCGTGCCCGTGACCAGATGGAAGCAATCCATCCAAACGCCAATCTTCCTGTGGGCACAGCTGGGAGCGCCGAGGCCACCTTCGAGATTGCTGTGTTGTAGCAAAGTGAATCTGTCAGGGTCTAACGGCAACGTGAATATGTCAGGGTGGAAGGATGACAACCCTGACGATGAGAGACGAGAAACGACTAGACATCATACAACGATCGTTACGTAATGAGCTGACGATGGTGGAAGCCGCA
>CAMDBU010000123.1 GCA_945889495.1 Syntrophobacter sp. SbD2
CGACGCACACACTTGGCCTATACCGAACGCCAGCTAAGAAGCAGGGGTTCCGCTACGGTCCGATTTCTACCTTGGAGGCTGCTACCAACAAACCGACCTGACATTTTCGCCTTGCCGTTAACATGACAGATTGACGTTGCTACGACACTTTTTATTTGAAGGTTATCCATTCATGAGAACAATCGCCCTGTTGGGTTCCACCGGATCGATCGGCGTCAGCACCTTGGCTGTGGTGCGCGAGTTTCCCGAGCGCTTCAAAATTCACGGCATGGTGGCCGGGCGCAATCTGCCGCTGTTGGCGCAGCAGATTAAAGAATTTTCGCCGCCGTTGGCCGCCATCGAGCGTGCCGAAGATATCGCGCCGCTGCGCAAACTATTGGGCAAACATAAAGTCGAGATTCTTTCCGGCCAAGCCGGCGCCATCGCTGTCGCCACAGCAGCCAAGGTCGATGTCGTCCTGGCGGCGATTGTCGGCGCCGCCGGCTTGATGCCGACGCTGCAAGGTTTGTTGGCCGGTAAGGAGATCGCCCTGGCCAACAAAGAAGCGCTGGTCATGGCCGGCGAGCTATTCGTCAAAGCGGCCAAGAAAAAAGCCGTGCGGCTGTTGCCGGTGGACAGCGAGCACAGCGCGATCTTTCAATGTCTCCAAGGCAATGAACGGGACGAAGTGGACAAGTTGATTTTAACCGCGTCGGGCGGGCCGTTTCTGCGCACGCCGCTTAAGGACTTGGCCAACGTGACCATCAAGCAGGCGCTCAAACATCCCAATTGGAAAATGGGCCGCAAGATCACCATCGATTCGGCGACCATGATGAACAAGGGGTTGGAGGTCGTCGAGGCGCGCTGGGAATTCGACATGGAGCCCAGCGGCATTCAGGTTGTCATCCATCCCCAAAGCGTGGTCCATTCCATGGTGCGTTATCAAGATGGCGCGATCATGGCCCAGTTGGGCATCGCCGATATGCGGATTCCGATCGCCTACGCTTTGGCCTATCCGCATCGTCTCAAAGGCAGCTGGGAACCGCTCGATTTGACCGAGCATGGCGAGCTTAATTTCCTCCCAGTGGAGCACAAGCGCTTTCCCGCCCTCGCTTTGGCCTACGCCGCGCTTAACGAAGGTGGCACCATGCCGGCGGTGCTCAATGCCGCCAACGAAGTGGCGGTGGCGGCTTTCTTGGCGGGCAGTATAGGATTTCGTGAAATACATCGTATAATTGATCGAACCATGGAGCGCCACCAAAGCAAGCACGCCAAGAATGTCGATGAGGTCATCGAGGTCGACCGCTGGGCGCGCATGGTGGCGTCAAGCTACGTTCATTAGTCCGCCGGCTATCTATCAAGAGGTGTGCGATGGAAAGTCTAATTTATTCGATCGGCTCGGCGATCATCGGCTTAGGTGTGCTGATCGTCTTTCATGAATTTGGCCATTTCATCATCGCCAAATGGGCCGGCGTCGGCGTGCTGACTTTTTCCGTCGGCTTCGGACCGAAAATATTCGCTCGCAAAAAAGGCGAGACCGAGTACGCCTTGAGCGCCTTTCCGCTCGGCGGCTATGTCAAAATGATTGGCGAAGATCCCACCGAAGAGGTTAGCGCCGAAGACCGCGAACGTTCCTTTGCCCATAAGAGTTTGTTTAAACGGACTGCCATCGTGTTTGCCGGCCCGGCTTTCAACTTGATCTTAGCGGTGCTGCTGCTCTTGCCGGTATTCGTTTTCTACGGCGTGCCGGTGATGTCGACGCTGGTGAGCGGCGTGGAGAAGGGTTCTCCAGCGGACAAGGCGGGCATCGCCAAGGGCGATCGCATCGTCGCCATCGACGGTAAGCCGATTGTCGAGTGGGATGATCTGTCGGGAACCATCAAAGCGAGCCAAGGCAAGCCGCTCAATTTAGAAATTCGCCGTGGCGAGGAATCGATCAAAACCACGGTTCAGCCCCTGCGCAAAGAAGGCCGCACGGTTTTCGGCGAGCGCAAGGACGATTGGATGATCGGTATCGGCAGCCAGGTATCGATTGAAAAGGGCAAGCCGGGTTTGGCGGTGTTCAAGGCGTTCAGCCAAACTTGGGAGTACATCAAGCTCACGATCATGGGGTTTTACAAAATGGTCATGGGCGATGTCTCGCCGAAAAATATCGGCGGGCCGATTTTGATCGCCCAGATGGCCGGCCAGCAGGCCCAAGAAGGGGTCGGCAGCTTCCTCGCGTTTCTCGCCGTGCTGAGCATCAATTTGGGCGTACTCAATCTGTTGCCGGTGCCGGTGCTTGACGGCGGCCATTTGCTGTTTTTTCTGGTCGAAGCGGTGATCCGTAAGCCGGTGTCGATTCAAGTGCGTGAGCGGGCGCAGACGGTCGGCATTGGGCTGTTGGGACTTTTGATGGTTTACGCGTTTTACAACGACATCGCGCGCTTTTTCGAAAAACAGGTTGGTGGATGAGGATTCTCGGCCTCGATACCGCTACGGCTCTGGCCAGCGTTGCGCTTCTTGAAGATGGACGATTACTCGCGGCCGCGACCTACCCACCGCGCGGTCAAATTGATTTGACCGGCGCGGTCAAAAGCAACCACGCGGAAACGGTTATACCGCTGATTCAATCGCTGCTCGACGGCGCAGGGATGACGCTCAGCGATCTTAACGCCATCGCAATCTCCATCGGTCCCGGCTCCTTCACTGGACTGCGCATCGGTCTCGCCCTGGTTAAGGGGATCGCCTACGATCATCAACTGCCCGTGGTCGGCATGTCGAGTCTCGAAGCGCGGGCGGCGAGTTTGCCAAACTCCTCTGGGCCGATTTGCGCGCTGCTCGATGCCCGCAAAGAGGAAGTTTATGCCGCGCTATTTCATGGCAGCGATGGGCAATTCGCGCGCCGCTCCGACGATCGAGCGCTTGCCGTCGGCGAACTCGCCAGCGTGATCGGTGCTGGGGTTGATGCCGTCAAGTTCGTCGGCAATGGCGCGCAGCGCTACCGCCAGGAGCTCACTCGGATGTTCCACGGACGGGCGGAAATTATCGACGAGCGTAGCTGCAAGAATGCCGCGGCAGCGGTCGCCGAGCTCGCGCAAAGTCGTTGTTACGAGACTCTTGGCGCTGATTTGGGTACCTTGCAACCACTCTATTTGGGCGCCTCTCAAGCCCTCGGAAATATTCCGGTAAGTCTTCCTAACCCGTTGAAATAATAAAGAGAAACCACATTGACATTGAATTGACCGTAAGTTAGATTGAGCGCGCTCAGAGTGACGTCTTTCTAAAAAAGGAGGCCGCGTTTATGGAACAGTACGAAGAATCGGCGATTGTCTCCCTGTTGGACAAAGAACCGGAACTCAAAAAACTCTATAACGAGCATCAGGCGTTGGAGAAGCAGCTGGCTGGCTTTCAACATAAAAGCCATCTCTCCGCCGACGAAGAAATCGAAATGAAACGGATTCAGAAATTGAAGCTCGCTGGCCGCGATAAAATTATGGAGCTGGTGAGTCGACACCGCTAGTCGGACGAATTGAGTTAAGGAGTCGTAATGAAGATTACGGGGGCGGAAATATTTTGCGAATCGCTACGCCGCGAAGGGGTGAAAACCATTTTCGGTTTGCCCGGCGGCGTGGTGCTGAAGATTTTCGATGTGCTGTGCCAGCGCAAGGATTTGCAATTGATTCTCACGCGCCATGAGCAGGGCGCCGCGCATATGGCCGAGGGCTATGCCAAAGCGACCGGCAAGGCCGGCGTCGTCTTGGTGACTTCCGGACCGGGTATGACCAACATCGTCACCGGTCTCGCCGATGCCCATATGGATTCGGTGCCGCTGGTGGCGTTTACCGGACAGGTGTCCACCGATTTGATCGGCAACGACGCCTTTCAGGAAGCCGACAACGTCGGCATCAGCCGTCCTTGCACCAAGCACAACGTCTTGGTCAAAGACGTCAACGACCTCGCCCAAGCGATAAAAGAGGCGTTTTATATCGCTACGAGCGGCCGCCCTGGACCGGTGTTGGTCGATATCCCCAAGGATGTCAGCATCGCGAAGACCGAGTTCAAATATCCTGACAAAGTCAATTTGCGTGGCTATCGTCCGTTCACCGGCGGCGACAAGTCGCAGATTCGCCAGGCCGCCGAAGCGATCATGAGCGCCAAGCGGCCGGTGATCTACGTCGGCGGCGGCGCGGTGTTTGGCGACGCATCGGATGAAGTGCGTGAACTCGCCGAGATTACCCAGATTCCCGTCACCATGACGTTGATGGGGCTCGGCACCTTCCCCGGCACCCATGAACTGTCCATGGGCATGCTGGGCATGCACGGCGGCTACTGGAGCAACATGGCGATGCACCAGGCCGATCTGTTGATCGCCGTGGGTGCGCGCTTCGACGACCGCGTCACCGGCAAGCTGTCGGAGTTTTGTCCCGAAGCGCGAGTGATTCACATCGACATTGACCCGACTTCCATCCGCAAAACTTTTCACGCCCATATTCCCATCGTCGGCGATGTCAAATCCGTGTTGCGCCAGATGAACGTGGTGTTGCGTTCCATGGATGGCAATCCGGCGGCGATGAAAGCGCGCCGCTCGCCTTGGCTCAAGCAAATCGACGCATGGAAAAAAGAACATCCATTGGTCTACAAGCAGGACGATAAAATCACCAAACCGCAGTATGTCGTGGAAAAACTCTACGAGCTGACCAAGCATGAAGCGATCGTCGCGACCGATGTCGGCCAGCATCAGATGTTCGCGGCGCAATATTTCAAAGGTAAGAAGCCACGCACCTGGCTGACCTCCGGCGGTTTGGGCACCATGGGCTTCGGTTTTCCCGCCGCTATCGGCGCGCAGGTAGCTTTTCCCAATCGCCAGGTGGTGTGTATCACCAGCGAAGGTAGCTTCCAGATGAACCTGCAGGAGTTGGTGGTGGCGGCGGAGCATAACCTGCCGGTGAAAATCGTTCTGCTCAACAACGGCGTCCACGGCATGGTGCGTCAATGGCAGGACTTGTTCTACGAGAGCCGTTATTCCGCCAGCTTGCTCGGCAAGAAGCCCGATTTCGTCAAGCTTGCTGACGCCTACGGCATCAAGGGCTTGCGGGCGTTGAAACCCAGCGAGGTGGATGACGTACTCAAAGAAGGTCTCAGGCACAAAGGGCCGGTGCTGATGGATATCCACACCGATCCCTTTGAAAATTGTTATCCGATGATTCCCGCCGGCGGTGCCCAGCATGAAATGATGTTGGAAGATCCGGCGGAACTAGTTCAGTCGCGCAAGGGCGGCACAGCACGTAAGAGAAAGGTCGATGAAGGCGAGGGAGTGCTTCCTTCCTGAAGTCGTTTGCGAATGGAACATATCATATCGGTACTTGTCGAGAATAAATTCGGTGTCCTGGCCAGAGTTGCTGGGCTGTTTAGCGCCCGCGGCTACAACATTGAGAGTTTGTCGGTGGCGCCCACCTTGGACCCGACGACCTCGATGATCACCATCGTCACGATCGGCGACGATCGGATCATCGAGCAGATCATGAAGCAGCTCAACAAAGTCGTCGAGGTGTTGAGCGTGGTCGATCACACTGAAACCGACTTTCTTGACCGGGAGACGGTGTTGATTAAGGTTAACACCAAACCGGAGCATCGCGACGAGGCGATTCGCATCGCGGAAATTTTTCGCGCCAAGATCGTCGACTCGTCGCCGACGACCTATACTATTGAAATCACCGGCGACGTCGACAAGGTCGAAGCGATGATCAGCATGCTCAAGCCCTTGGGGATCAAAGACTTGATTCGCACCGGCCGCATCGCCATCGCGCGCGAGACCACCCGCACCGCGTCGCCGCGCCGGGAGCCAGCGCTGCTCAAGCCGTAAGTCCGAATTTTATCTTTTGGGGAAACACAAAGGCCGGTCATGTGCGTACATGACCGGCCTTTGGTTTTCAAGGCGGCTCTCTATCGCGAGCCCTGGGTGTGATTACTTCTTGGTGTCTTTCATCTTGTCGGCGGCGTCCTTACCAACTTCCTTGGCCTTGTCGACGGCGTCCTTACCAACTTCCTTCGCTTTATCGACCGCCTTGTCCATGGCGCCGGCCGCTGCGTCCTTGGCTTTATCGCCGGCGTCCTTCATGGCATCGCCAGCTTTTTCCATCGCCTCGCCGGCTTTGTCTTTGGCCTGATCGACAGCCTGACCAACCGCTGCACCGGCCTTTTCGGCTGCGCCCTGGGTCGCTTCTTTGGCTTTGTCGCAAGCGCCCGCAGAAATTAGAAATGCCGCGGCCACCGCGCCTAAGAAAATGTTCTTGACGTTATTCATAAGTTCTCCTGTCCTCCTCCGTTTAATTTACTAACTTTATCTGATTAATAGCATGGCGCTCGTGAGACATTCAAGGCAAATCCGGTATATTTACCGGGCTCTTGCGTCTAATCGGAGGTGGCGTGTTTGATAGACCAGTTTTCGACATGAGGTGATTATGAAAAAGTTGACCCTGTTGGCGTTGGCGTTACTGGCTATGGTGAGTTGTGCCAGCCAAAGACCGGTGCTTTATCCCAACGAGCAGTTCCAGCGCTTAGGTAGTTCCATGGCCGCGCGGGCCACCGATGAGTGCATGCAACAAGCCGAGCAGTACGTCGCGTCGGACGGCCGCGTGGGCAGCGCGGCGCAAGGGGTGGCGACTAGCTCGGCGGTTGGCGCAGCTGCTGGTGCCGCCGGCGGCGCCATCGTCGGCCGCGCCGGCACCGCCGCCGCCGTTGGCGCCGCTGGAAGCGGCGCCGCAGCTGCGACGCGCGGCTTGATCGATGGCCTGTCGAGTAAGCGAAATCCGTCGGCGATTTACAAAAATTTCGTCAACCGCTGCCTGCGCGAAAAGGGTTATGAACCGATCGGCTGGCAGTAAGGGGTTGGCTGAGGGCGCTGACAGTTCGCTGGTTTAGGGTAATCGTGGATCGCCACATAGGTTTGGCTAGAGTCTCGCCGTTAATCTAATTCCTGTTTTGTTCCAGATACTTGTCGTTGACTTAGCGCGGGTCAATCGGCATAGTAGAAAACCTAAAGATCAGAGGAGAAATCATTCCATGCAAGTTTATTATGACCGCGATGCGGATCTCAATGTGTTGAAGGGTAAGAAAGTCGCCGTGCTCGGGTACGGCAGCCAGGGACATGCCCATGCCAATAATTTGCGCGACTCGGGCGTCGATGTCGTCGTCGGCCTGCGTAAGGGGAGCAGCTCCTGGGCCAAGGCGGAGAATGCCGGCCTAAAAGTTTTCGAAACCGCTGAGGCGGTGACCATGGCGGATATCGTCATGGTCTTGTTGCCCGATGAATTGCAGGGGGATGCTTACGAAAGTGAAATTCGCCCAGGGTTGAAAAATGGCAACTGCCTGGCCTTCGGTCATGGTTTCAATATTCATTTCAAACGCATCGTCGCGCCGGCGGGCGTCAACGTCTTCATGGTCGCGCCCAAGGGGCCCGGCCACTTGGTGCGCAGCGAATATGAAAAAGGCCGCGGCGTGCCTTGCTTGCTGGCGGTGCATCAAGATCCCAGCGGCGACACCACCAAGATCGGCCTGGCCTACGCCAGCGCCATCGGCGGCGCCCGCGCCGCGGTGATCCAGACGACTTTCAAAGACGAGACCGAAACCGATCTGTTCGGCGAACAGTCGGTGCTCTGCGGCGGTCTGTGCGCACTGATTCAAGCCGGCTATGAAACCCTCATCGAGGGCGGCTATCCGCCGGAGATGGCCTATTTCGAATGCGTCCATGAAGTGAAGCTGATCGTCGATCTGATTTACGAGGGCGGCATGACTAACATGCGTTACTCGATCAGCAATACCGCCGAGTATGGCGATTTGACCCGCGGCAAGCGGGTGATCGGCCCAGAGGTCAAGCAGGCGATGCAGAAGATCCTCAAGGATATCCAGTCCGGCCAATTCGCCGAGGAGTGGATCAACGAGTTCAAAGCCGGATCGCCGCACTTCACCGAGCTCAGAAAAGAACAGGCCAATCATCCGTTGGAAAAAGTCGGCGCCGGTTTGCGCTCGATGATGCCCTGGCTGGGCCAGAACCGATTGGTCGATCGCAGCAAGAACTAGTTCGGGGGCAGACCACCCTCGACCCGCACCATGCGTATCGCAAAAGAAGGTTGGCCGTTGATCCTCATGGCCGCGGCGTTGGCGTTGCTGGCGCTGTTATTCGGTTGGCAGGTCGTTGGGATCGCGCTGCTGGTGGTTACCTTGGGTGTGGCGGCGTTCTTTCGCGATCCCGAGCGGGTGATTCCCAGCGGCGAAGGTTTGGTTGTCTCACCGGCCGACGGCCGGGTGGTGACCATCGCGCCCGCCGAGCGTGACGGCATGTTCGGCGAGGCGGCAACGCGCATTAGCATTTTTTTGTCGCCCCTCGATGTTCATATCAACCGCGCGCCGGTGGCCGGCCGGGTCAACGATGTGCGCTACCAGGCCGGACAGTTTCTCGCCGCCTACAAAGAGGATGCCTCGCGGGTGAACGAGCAGAACGCGTTGCGCTTGGTCGATGATCGCGAGCGCAATTGGGGCGTGGTGCAGATCGCCGGCGTGCTCGCCCGGCGCATCGTCTGCCGCTCCAAGGCTGGCGATAAGCTGGCCCGCGGCGAGCGTTTCGGTTTGATCATGTTCGGTTCGCGTACCGATATTTATTTGCCCCAGGGTTGCCGCGTCGAAGCGGTGGAGGGGCAAAGAGTCAAAGGCGGGGAGACCATCATCGGGAGGTTCCCATGAGCGCGATGAATGCTCCAGAGCCCGAGCGGCCACAGGAAAAAGCCAACGTGCGCTTGCTGCGCCGGCGCCGTGACCGGCCGCGCTTGACCCTGCGCCAGCGCATGCCGGCGGAGAAGCTGCGCAAGGGCGTTTACCTGATTCCTAGCCTGTTCACCGCCGGCAATTTGATGTGCGGCTTTTTCTCGATCATCGCGACCTTTCGCGGCGAGTATGTCAACGCAGCTTTGCTGATTCTGCTCGCTAACGTGTTCGACGGTGTCGACGGTTATGTTGCGCGCTTGACCCGCACCACTAGCCAATTCGGCGTCGAGTTTGACTCCTTGGCCGATGTCGTCGCCTTCGGTGTCGCGCCGGCGGTGTTGGTTTATATTTGGGCTCTGGTGCCTTGGCAGAATTGGGGTTGGCTAGCGGCGGCCACTTATGTCGTCTGCGGCGCGGCGCGCTTGTCGCGTTTCAACGTTCAGGCGGCGGGACCGGCCAAAACCCATTTTGTCGGTCTGCCGATTCCGGCGGCGGCGCAGATGATCACTTCGTCGGTGATCTTGTATTACTACATGGGCTTCGAGGGCACGCCGACGCGCCATTACACTTTTCTCATGGTGATTTACGGTTTGGCGATTTTGATGGTGAGCAATCTGCCTTACTTCAGTCTGAAAAATAACGACATGCGCAAGCGCCATCCGGAGTGGATGTTTCTTTTTGGCGTGATTTTGATTACACTAGTCATCGCTGAGCGGCATATTATGTTTTTCACTATTACCTTACTGTATACGTTATCTGGACCCTTGTTATGGTGCTTAACTAAACTCAAGCACCGGCGGGAGTTGAGGCGGGAGGCGACGCAAGCTTTGTCGTAAGTTCCTGGCTCAAATAAAGGTGAAACAAACTCCCGTTGGCCATGCCGCGGGAGTTTTCATTTGCGGGCGGGCCAGCGGACGACGATCAAGGGAGAGACGCAAAAAATGGAACAGATAGCCAAAGACAATGTCGTGCAGATTTTCGATACCACGCTGCGCGACGGCGAGCAGTCGCCGGGCGCGAGCATGACCGTGGAACAAAAAGTCGTGATCGCCCGCCAACTGGAGAAACTCGGTGTCGACGTCATCGAAGCCGGCTTCGCGGCGTCGTCGGACGGCGATTTCGAATCGGTGCGCCGGGTCGCCAACGAAATCAGAGGCCCGCGGGTGCTGAGCCTGGCGCGCGCCCAGGAGGGCGATATTAGCCGCGCTCTGAAAGCGGTGGAGGGTGCCAACAAGCCGGGCATTCATACTTTCATCGCGACTTCCGATATTCACTTGAAACATAAACTGCGCATGACCCGCGAGCAGGTCATCGAAGCGGCGGTCAAAGCGGTGAGCTTCGCCAAGCAGTTTACCGATTACGTCGAGTTCTCCGCCGAGGATGCTTCGCGCAGCGATCCGGAGTTCTTGATTCAAATCTTCCGGGAAGTGATCCGCGCCGGCGCCAAAACCCTCAACGTGCCCGACACCACCGGCTACGCGATCCCGTCGGAGTTCGGCGCGCTGATCGCCAACTTGATCGAGCGCACCGCTGGCGGCGACCGGGTGATCTGGAGCGCCCATTGCCATAACGATTTGGGGCTGGCGGTGGCCAATTCGCTGGCCGCGGTGCATAACGGCGCGCGTCAGATCGAGTGTACGATCAACGGCATCGGCGAGCGCGCCGGCAACACTTCGCTGGAAGAAGTGGTGATGGCGCTGCGCACGCGCAAAAACTATCTCGACCTTGACACCAACATTCATAGCGAGCAGCTTTTTCCGAGTTCGCGTTTGCTGTCGCAAGTGACCGGCATCGCGATCCCGATCAACAAGCCGATCGTCGGCGACAACGCCTTTGCCCATGAAGCCGGGATTCATCAAGACGGCGTGCTCAAGCATAAGCAGACCTATGAGATTATGACGCCGGAATCCATCGGCATTCCCGGCAATAAGCTGGTCATGGGCAAGCATTCCGGCCGCCATGCCTTCGACGAGCGCTTGAAGCATTTGGGTTTCAACTTGAGCAAGGAAGACATGAACCGCGCCTTCGTGCGTTTCAAAGAACTGGCCGACAAGAAGAAAAACGTCTACGACGAAGATATCGAAGCGGTGGTCGCCGAAGAAGTATTGCGCATGCCAGGGCGGCCGGACAAGTTCGCGCTGCTCTACATGAACGTTAATTCGAGCACTGACGGAGTGCCAACGGCGACGGTCAAGATGCGCGTCGGCGACGGCGAAAAAATGGACCATGCGGCGGGCGACGGCGTGGTCGACGCTTGCTACAAAGTGATCACCAAGATCAGCGGTTCCCAGGCGCAGCTGGTGCGCTACTCGGTCAACGCGCTCACCGGCGGCACCGACGCCCAGGGCGAGGTCGCTTGCTTGATCGAGGACGGCGGCATTCGCGTGTCGGGCCAAGGCTCGCATACCGATATCATTATGGCGAGCGCGCTGGCTTATATTAACGCGCTCAATAAATTGGAAGAACGAAAGCACTATCGCCAGGCGGTGGAAAAAGAGGGACCATGAACTACAACATCGCGGTTTTACCCGGAGACGGCATCGGCCCAGAAGTGATGGGCGAAGGTACGGCTGTGCTCAAGCAAGTCGCTGAGCTTTACGGCTTCACCGTCAATCTCGAACCCGGCATCGTCGGCGGCGCGTCGATCGATGCCCATGGCAAGCCGCTCACCGACGCGGTTTTGAATCTCACCAAACAGAGCGACGCGGTATTGTTGGGCGCCATGGGCGGCCCCAAGTGGGACGGACTCGATTACTCGATCCGGCCCGAGCGCGCGCTGTTGGCGCTGCGCCAGGAGTTGGGTCTGTTCGCCAACCTACGGCCGGTGAAATTATTTGCCGCCTTGGCGTCGGCGTCGACATTAAAGAAGGAAGTCGTCGAAGGCACCGACATGCTGGTGGTGCGCGAGCTCACCGGCGGGATTTATTTCGGTGAACCCAAAGGCGTGACCATGCTACCCGACGGCACCGAGCGCGGCGTCAACACGGAGGTTTACACCACGCCGGAGATCGAGCGCATCGCCCATGTGGCGTTTCAGGCGGCGCTCAAACGGCGTAAGAAGGTTACGTCGGTCGATAAGGCCAATGTGTTGGAAGTGACCGAACTCTGGCGCAAGGTGGTGACGCGGGTTCACAAAAAAGAAGAAGGCTACGCCGGCATCGAGTTGGAACATATTCTGGTCGACAATTGCGCCATGCAATTGATTCGCAATCCGCGCCAATTCGACGTCGTGGTCACCACCAACATGTTCGGCGATATTTTGAGCGACGAGGCGGCGATGTTGACCGGCTCCATCGGCATGCTGCCGTCGGCTAGTCTCGGTGGCAAGGTCGGCATGTATGAGCCGGTGCATGGCAGCGCGCCCGATATCACCGGTCAAGACAAGGCCAATCCGCTGGCGACTATACTTAGCGTCGCCATGATGCTGCGCCATTCCCTCGATCAAGGCGCGGCGGCCGACCGCATCGACAAGGCGGTCGAAGTCGTCCTCGACGAAGGCTACCGCACCGCCGACATTCAGGAGCCCGGTTGCAAATTGCTCGGTTGCAAGCAGATGGGTCAGTTGGTGCGCGACAAAATCGCGAAGGGATGAAGTCTCGTGAAAAAGGAAAAGTATAACGTCGCCATCGTCGGCGCCACCGGCGCGGTCGGTGAACAGATGCGCGAAGTGTTGGACGAACGGCAATTCCCGGTGGGCGAGTTACGTTTGCTCGCCTCCGAACGATCCGTCGGCCAGTTCCTGCCGTTTCAAAGCCGGCAGCTGCCGGTGCAGGTACTCAAAGCCGATTCCTTCAAGGACATCGATATCGGTCTGTTCTCCGCCGGCGGCAGCGTCAGCAGCGAGTTCGCGCCGTTAGCGGTGGCGGCCGGCGCCGTGGTGGTCGACAACACTTCGGTATTTCGCATGGAGCCGGATATCCCGTTGGTGGTTCCCGAGGTGAACGCCAAGGAGATCGCCAACTACACTACCCGCGGCATCATCGCCAATCCCAACTGCTCGACGATCCAAATGGTCGTCGCCTTGAAACCGATTCACGACAACGCGCGCATCAAGCGCGTGGTGGTGTCGACCTATCAGTCGGTGTCCGGCGCCGGGCGCAAAGCGATGGAAGAGTTGAGCCAGCAGGTGGCGGCGCTGTTTAACGGCAAGGAGATCGAAAAGAATAAATTTCCGCACCAGATCGCTTTCAACTGCATTCCTCACATCGATGTTTTCATGGGCGACGGCTACACCAAGGAAGAGTGGAAGATGATCGAGGAGACGCGCAAGATCTTGGGCGAGCCCAATCTGCCGATCACCGCGACCACGGTGCGGGTGCCGGTGTTTTGCAGCCATTCGGAATCGGTCAATGTTGAGACCTACGTCAAGCTGTCGGCCGACGAGACCCGGCGGATTCTCCGCGAAGCGCCCGGCATCATCGTCGAGGACGAACCGGCGAATAATCTTTACCCGATGGCCATCGAAGCCGCCGGCAAGGACGCGACTTATGTCGGCCGGATTCGCGAAGACAAGTCGGTGGCCAACGGCCTCAATCTCTGGGTGGTGTCCGACAATCTGCGCAAAGGCGCGGCGCTCAACGCCGTGCAGATCGCCGAGATCCTGATCCGCGATTACATTTAAGACTGGTCGCGATCGTCGGGGTGATGGAAGTATCGAACGAGGCGCGCGGCTAAAACTCTAAACCCCAGACGCTAGACCCGAGACCGCCCGATCCGTGAACGTCAAACTCACCGTCGAATATGACGGCACCCAGTACCATGGCTGGCAGGTTCAAGCCAACTGCATTTCCATCCAAGCAGTTTTAGAAAAGGCGGTGTCGACCTTCGTCGGCGCGCCGACCCATGTCACCGGCTCGGGCCGCACCGATGCCGGCGTTCATGCGCTCGGGCAGGTGGCCAACTTTTTTACCGAGCGAGATTCTCATCCCTACAAAATTCTCCGCGGCCTCAATGCGCTGACGCCCTGGGACATCACCGTCAAGGCGGTGGAAATCGTCGACGACAGCTTCGACGCCCGGCGCGACGGCCGCAGCCGCGTGTACGAATATCTGATCCTCAACCGCTCGACGCCGTCGCCGTTCTACCGCCACCGCGCCTGGCATGTCCATGAAGAGTTGAACGTCCAGGCGATGGCCAAGGCGATCGAATGCTTGATCGGCGAGCATGATTTCTCATCCTTCCGCGCCGCCAACTGCGACGCCCTCCAACCGGTGCGAACTATTTACCAGACCGCGATTGAACAGCGTGGCGATCTATTGGTCTACACCATCGAAGGCACGGCCTTTTTGCGCCACATGGTGCGCAACATCGTTGGCACCCTCGCCGATGTTGGTCGTGGCATTCGCACGGCGGAGTCCTTCGCTGAGTTGCTTGAAGCGCGCGACCGCACCAAGGCTGGCTACACCGCACCGCCGGAGGGATTGTATTTGGTGGCGGTGAAATACTGAAGATAGAGTTTAGGGCTGTGATATCGTGGAGCGGCGCTTTGAATTAGAACATTCTTATTCACCGCTCCGCGGCTAAGTCGGTGGCGAGTATAGTGAGCCGGAGGCGTACCTTTTTGGCATCGGGTTTAAGCCGGTCGGTATCAGTTCATTACTTCAACTAGCTCCCAATAGGTCCTCCCGAGCCGTCGATCCCGTAGAGCGTCTCAGAGACAGCGATGTGTGTAATAACTACCGGCAGCGCAAGCGCGGCGCACAATAGACCAACAACCAAAGATCTCCACAAACCGCCGCCTGGTTTCCTAAGAGTTAAAATATTGGCGAGCGCCGGAATGCTTAGAAAAAAAACGACCAAGTGGAGCGGATAGAAGACCGGGCCGATGACCTCAACGCTGCGCTGAGCGCCTACTGCCCCCAAGATGCACCACTCCAACACGAGCCCGACCAACACGGCGATGGACACAGCAATTGTGGGCGACAACGACCATGGGTAAATCGACGTCAGCCATCGTACCAAGAACGCGTACAACGTGCTCGCGATAAACGCGGCAGGAACTGAGAGCAGGATTCCGAAGATCTCCATGGCATATCACGGAACGGTCTTGTGTTGCGGCGTCGCAAGTCGTCACCACCTCCGGAAGCATAGCGTAGAGCGTTTTATCCTTCAAAGCACCGAAGCAATCAAGTTGGTCGAGGGTAGCGCGGTGCCGCCATCGGGATAAAACATGTTGGAGTAGACCGCGGAGCCGCGGTGCAGCTTCGGTGATGGGGATCAGCGAGCAAGGTGCAAGATAGATAGTGCAACCGACATGGGAGACCGGTCGTGGTCGACGCCAATGGCGTCGCGTCCAACCAAGGACGAGCGCTTGCCATGCCGTTTTCATTGACACCCTGGCGCGATTTCCATATATCAGCGGTTAGTAAATTTGCTTGACGATGCGAGGAGGATTTCCGAATCATGATGCCCGAGCATGACAATTTTTATGACGTATATTCCAAGGCGAAGAAGCTCAAGATCAAATGGCCCAACGGCGCGCGTATGGCGATCGCGCTGGCGGGGAATTTGGAAGCTTGGACCGAGATTCCCAACGCCAAGCACCGGCGCACGCACCATGTCGGTGGGTCTAATCCAATCAAAGAAGACGACGTCGTCTCCCAGTACGACTGCCGCACCGCCAGTGAAAACGATTACGGCGGCCGCACCGGCATCTGGCGCATTCTGCGCATCCTCGACAAGTACGGCGTCAAGGCGTCGTTCAACACCAACGCACTGTGTATCCATCGCTATCCCGAAGCCGTCAAAGCGGTGTTCGACCGTGGCCATGAGATCGTCGGCCATTCTTATGCCGAAGACATCCAGCTCACCCAGCTGACCGCGGAAGGGGAGCGCGACGAGATCCGCACCTGCGCCAAGATGTTCGAGGATTTTACCGGCGTGCGGCCGACGGGTTGGCTGACCTCCGGCATGCGCCATACTGAGCGGACGCTCGCCATCCTCGCCGACGAAGGTTTCGCTTGGCACGGCGATGCGGTGAACGACGACAATCCCTATCCCGCCGTGGTCAACGGCAAGACCATGATCATCGTGCCGTACAAAAATGCCGTGAGCGGCTTGAATGACACCGGCATGTACCGCCGCGGCATCACCGCGCGCGATGTCTTCAATTCCTTCAAAGACGAGTTCGATCTGCTTTACGAGGAGTCGCAGACCGACCCCAAGATGCTGACCTTGGCGATGCACTGCCAGATGGCTTTCCCGGCCACCGGCAAAGTCTACGACGACTGCATCAAGTACGCCAAGTCGTTCCCCGATCTGTGGTTCGCCAAGCGCTGCGAGATCGTCGAGTGGGTGAAGGCGAATTGTGTGTGAGCCTCGGTAAGTTATTCGAGTTGGGCATGTCGATGTATATTTCGTGTTCGTGGTTCGTGTTCGTGTTCGTCCGGATACGAGCACGAGCGACGAGCACGATTACGAAACTGAGTCGGCGGGCAGCTGAATGACAAGGGGGAGTCATGTGCGACACAGCCGATGACGGCGTTGGATTGAGCGATTCGATTCCGCGCCATCGACCGCGAGTATGATCTCGACGTGCCTCACGCCGTTGCCGCCGCGCTGCGCGAGAAGGGGGCGCATGTGGATTTGCTGGTCGCCGATATGGGTGAGCCCGATCGACTGTTCGATTACACCGATGAAGTCGACGTGATCATGCGGCGCGAACCGTGGCACAACAAGCCGCGGCGCTGGGAGGGTATGCCGTACATTGAGAACTTCGCACTGCGCGGCGGTTACGATTTACTGATTCACGGCAAGGGTGGGCCGATTCCGCAGACCGAATTTCGCGACGAGCAGATTCCCTGGCTGCGCGCCGAACATTTCCTGCAGCACTCGACGACCTATCCGCTCGACCTTCATTTGCTGATCAACAAAAAAACCTGGGAGCCGATCTGGGAATATGGCCGGGGCGGACGCGCACGGCTTACCGACGCCGAAGGCACGGATATCTCCTGGACCTATTGGGACGAATACTACGACGGCACGCGCTAATGTTTTTCTTCGACGCCGCGCAACGGTCATCTGTTCGGCCATCCGGTGCCGCCGATCATCGCCAAGGAAGACGCCGCCGGCGTGGTCGCCGGGACGAACCAGCCATTTCTCCAAAGCGTTTCCCCAAGTCAAAGTCGAACTCGACGGCGGCCAGATTGTCAAAGTCTACGGCGGCGCCGCTTACGGCGATGGCTGACGCACCCTGCTCGATGAAAGCCGCGACACCAAGTATCCCTGCTTCCCGTGCCCCGGCTTGTTCTATCTCTGGGAAGTGGCGATTGGAACGAATCCGAAAATCATGCGCCCCAGCGGCATCGAGAAACATTCCTCCGGTGGCTTCGAGTGGGAGCGGCGCCGCTCCGGCGTGATCCACATGGGCTTCGGCACGCTGTGGCGCTCGGCGGAAGAAAAATGGGCCGGCGAAAACGGCATCCTCTATGGCCATCTGCATATTCACTTGCTGTTCCCGACCTTCGACATTACGACCAAGAGCGGCAAGGAGTACACGATTATTCGCGACGGCCGACTGACGGCACTCGATGATCCCGAAGTGCGCCAGCTTGCCGCCAAGTATGGCGATCCGGATGATCTCTTGCGCGAGGATTGGATCCCGCAGATTCCCGGCATCACATCGCCCGGTTCCTACGATGACTACGCGATCAATCCCGGCAAATGGATTTATGGACAGAGTGTGTAGGAAAAATATCGAGTAACTGTAAACTTTCCGGACAGAAATTCGCGTGACTAGAGATGGGTTTTGTCTGTGAAAGAGGCGTCGTTAGTAAAATCAGCGAAGGATGCTTCGGGCTACGCCGCCTTCTTTCATGGCGTTAACATTCGCTTCTCCCATTAGTTCCCGGTATTGCGGGGCCAGGTACGTAATCCTCTGCGCGATTGGGAGGTTCAGGCCTCAGCCGAACTGGTATTGAGCTTGCTCTATATGGCTTCCCATGAGCACAACTGACAAGAAAACTGAAGCGACTGCGGCACCGGAGACCGGACTCGATACCGAAGGGCTCTTGCTGCAGCGGTTAAACAGCACGACGACCGAAGAAGAGTATTTCCGTTGGATGCTTTTCGTGGTCGGTTTTTACCGCGGCATCAACAAGATCAGCGAGGCAATCGACTTGCTGGACGGGTTCATTAAGTCCAACCGCAACAGCGAGAACAAGGCCCACTGTCATTTGGCCCTGGGGCAAATCGCCACCGACGAAAAACGCTTTGCTGGTGCGCTGGAGCATTTCAACGCGGCGCTGGCGCTGCAGCCGGAGAAGCGCAAGGTCAAGTATGTGTTGCACAACAACATCGGCTTTTGCCTGAACCAGCTCAATCGCTATGTCGAAGCGGAAAAATTTTGCCGCGCCGCCATCGATATCGATTGGACCCGGGCTAGCGCATTTCGCAATCTTGGCATCAGCCTCAAGGGACAGGGCAACTTGATCGGCGCGGCCTGGGTGCTGGTCGAGGCGATTAACGCCGATCCCGCCGATACCCGGGCGCGTCAGATCGTTGAACAAGTGGTTAAAACTAATCCTAAGTTGAGCGTTCAGTGCCCATGGTTAAACGGCGCTCTGGACACCGAGGCCAAACCCGCGGTAGATATCCAGATGATGTAAGTCGTGGTCTAGGTTATTCCAGACTGGCGTTGCCGGGTGCGATGGATTTACTGAAATCCCGGTTGCGCCTCTGGCGCTCCTTTGCCGCGCGTGGCATTGCGCGTCATTCGGCGAAATCTCCGGCGATTGTCGTTAACCTTCCTTCCCCTAAGCATCAAAATTCTGCCAATTATGCCGCCAAATCGGCGGCATCTCGGCTCCGTTCCCTTGACAAGATTTTTTTGAGATGGCATAAAATTTTTAAGCTAATCAGTGGAAAGGCTTAAGAATTTTAACTTGATCGACCAAATAGATTTAAAAATTTTTTATATTCTGCAAAATAACGGTCGAAAGCGCTTGGCGGACATCGCCGATGAGGTGGAGCTGTCGGCGCCGGCGGTTATGGAGCGGGTAAAGAAGCTGGAAGCCAGCGGAGTGATTCGCGGCTACCAGGCGCTCATCGATAGCAAGAAGATCGGTAAGGACATTACCGCGTTCATTGGCGTGTCGATCGGCAACCAGAGTGGCATTGACGCCTTTGCCCGACAGATGTTTCGCTATGGCGATGTGTTGGAATGCCATCATGTGACCGGCGACGAGAGTTTTATTCTCAAGGGCACCTCTAGAAACTCCAGCTAATTTTGGGCGGCAGACTTGACAAGATTGCGATTAGGTTTTTCATAGTGAGGAGGACGCAACGATCGCAGAGCGAGGAGCCGCATGAGCAAACCGACGAGACGAAAGAAGGAGAAGGGTTTTTT
>CAMDBU010000124.1 GCA_945889495.1 Syntrophobacter sp. SbD2
AAAAAACCCTTCTCCTTCTTTCGTCTCGTCGGTTTGCTCATGCGGCTCCTCGCTCTGCGATCGTTGCGTCCTCCTCACTATGAAAAACCTAATCGCAATCTTGTCAAGTCTGCCGCCCAAAATTAGCTGGAGTTTCTAGAGGTGCCCTATACTCTATTTTATCTTCCCGCCGCGCCGGTTGACCCCACCACGCAAGGTGATAAATTAACCGGCCATGCCACTAGCGACCATCGAAGAAGCGATTGACGAGATCCGCCGCGGCCGTATGGTCATCCTCACCGATGACAAGGACCGCGAAAACGAAGGCGACCTCTGCATGGCGGCCGAAAAGGTCACCCCGGCGTCGATCAACTTCATGGCAACCCATGGACGCGGTTTGATCTGCCTGACCTTGACCGAGGAGCGGGTGCGCCATCTGGGCTTGGCCATGATGGTGTCGGACAATACTTCGCCGTTCGGCACCGCCTTCACGGTTTCCATCGACTCGGCCCAGGGCATCACCACCGGGATCTCCGCTGGCGACCGAGCCAAAACCATCCTCGACTCCATCGCCGATGACGCCAAGCCGCAAGATCTGGCGACGCCCGGCCACATTTTCCCATTGCGCGCGCGCAACGGCGGCGTGCTGGTGCGCGCCGGCCAGACCGAGGGTTCCGTAGATCTCGCCCGCCTCGCCGGCTTGAAGCCCGCCGGGGTGATCTGCGAGATCATGAAAGACGACGGCACCATGGCGCGCCAGCCCGACCTCATGCGGTTCGCCAAAAAGCATAAGATCAAGATGGTCACCAACGCCGATCTGATCCAACACCGCTTGAACTACGACTCGCTGGTCTACAAGGCCGCGTCGGCGCCGCTGCCGACCCGCATCGGCGGCGATTTCCAAGCCATCGTCTACAACACCCATGTGGATGAGAGCGAGCACCTGGCGCTGATCAAGGGAGAGATTTCGCCCAACGAAGAAACTCTCGTTCGGGTCCATACCAAGTATATTCCCGGCGATGTCTTTGGCTTCGAGCTGCTCAACACCGGCGCGGTGATCCAGCGCTCCATGGAGATGATCGCCAAAGCCGGCAAGGGCGTGATCTTATATTTGCAGCCTAAACAGAAAGCGCATCACCCGGCCATGATGGCCTATCCCAAAGTCGAAGGTAAACAGCAGAAGGACATGAACCGCTCCTTCGTCTATCAGGCCGACTTCAAGGAATACGGTATTGGTGCACAGATCCTGCGTGATCTGGGCGTGCGCAAGATACGGCTTTTAACTAATAATAAAAAACATCTGGTCGGCCTGCGCGGTTACGGCCTGGAAGTAACCTCTCTGGTGCCGATCCCAAGAGAAGTACCGCTGCGGGTCGCGGCCAAAACCGCCAAGCCCAAAGCCAAACACGCGTAGCCCAGCGGGATGACAAATCTCAGATTTCAAATCTCAAACTGCGGACCGACAACTTGAAATCTGAAATTTGAGATGTGAAATTCCGAGCGAAGCGAGGACGCCCATGCCCATCTTCGAATACAACTGCCAGAGCTGCGACCAGCATTTTGAGACCATCGTCATGTCCGCCCGAGAGAAGATCAGCTGTCCGAAATGCAGTAGCAAAAAGGTCCAGAAGCAGCTGTCAGTCTTCGCCGCGCCGGCATCCACCGGCGACCCAGCGCCCAGCGGTCCGGTCTGCACCGGCACGCCGCAAACCTGCGGCTGCCACTAACCAGTGGTCAGCTAAACTGAGTTTTGGAACAGCGCCGCGGCTTGCCCGTCAGCGCGAATCTTCGGTGGGAATCACGTAGCTCGGCAGTTCGGGCCGGATGCGTTTGAGCGCTTCGCCGATGTTGCCGAAGACGCGCTCTTCGATCAATTGCCCTTTGACCCAAAAATCCAGTGACGGCGTGTCGAGAAAGTTAATATCGACATAGCGCTCGCCCACCGGCTCGCCGGTGATCATGACGCGTACCGAGAAGCCCGCATCGATGACGATGCCGCGCGCTCCCGGCGGCAGCGGCAGCGCGGCTTTGATACGCTCCAGTCTGTCCGGCGGATACTTGCCAATGTCGAGAGAGTAGTAGCCCCATTGGCCGGGCTCGACTTGGAGCTCCTTGAAAAATTTTAGATTGATATCGACGAGATTCTTCGCCGCTTCATCCTGGTTGTAATTGGCCAGGAGATCGACGGCCCATTTCTCGATGATGCCGCGCACCGGTGGCGCGGCCGACTTGTCGCGCTCCTTGATCGCGCGGCGGTCGATCCACCATTTGGTTTCTTCGAATGCGGGAGCTTTTTCGTCGGCCATGGCTTCAGTCTAGCTAATCAGCTCGCTGGCACAAGCTTAGATCTTGAATTCCTCCAGGGTGCTCTTGGCGAACAGTGAATCGACGTCGAGCTTTTTGCTGATCAAACCTTGCTCATGGGTGTACTGAACTAAAGTCTCGAGAATATGGCGGTTGGCTTCCAGGCCATAGGCCCAGGGATCGGGGCCGAGAGCTTCGCGCTCCTTTTCCATCTCGTCGATGGACCAGGCCATCATGTATTTGAGCGCCGAGAACTCGTACATCGCCTCCTGGCAGATCCGTTTGGACTCGTTGAACGCTTTGAACAGGCTCTGGGCGATCCAGGGGTGCTGTTCGTAGAACTCTTCGCGGATGACAATCGTATGCATGATCGGGAAAATCTTCGTGCGCTTGAAATAGTCGGCTTCCACTTCACGGAAGTTTGGGATCAAGCGCTGCACTTTGGGATGGCGGCGCACGAACGGCGACGGCATATGAGCCGAAATCATGGCGTCGATCTCGCCGCGTTCGAGCATGCCGGAGAGCGTCTTGTCGCCGGGGATCGCTTGGATGTCAATATTGGGCGGCAGCTTATGCTGCACCTTGTCTTGGCGCCCAGGGGTTTCTTCGCCGCCGGTGAACCATTTCATCTTTTCCGGCAACACGCCGTACTCATGCTGCAAGATACCGCGCGCCCAGGTCGCCATGGTGATCTGGTATTCGGGAACACCGACGCGCTTGCCCGCCATGTCCGCGGGCTTTTTGATGCCCGAGTCGGTGTTGATGTAAATGCACGAATGGCGAAAAGTCTTGGACGGAAAAACCGGAATGCCGATCAACCGCGGCGCGCCCTTGTCGCGCGACATGAGAAAAGAACCGGTGGACATCTCGGCGACATCGAACTCGCCGTAGCGCAGCATGCGCCAGAAGGTCTCTTCGACGCGCAGCGGCAAGTAGGTCAGGTCGACGCCCTCGACCTCGACCCGGCCGTCTTGCAACGCGCGCGTGCGGTCATAGTCCCAGCAAGATAACGTCAAACGAACTTTAGCCATGGTGCACTCCTGATGATTTAATGATTAATGAATCTAAGCTGCGACGGCGGCCAGGAATTGACCCGCGCCGACCACGAACTGCTCGCTGTCGCTTTGCAAGACCAGCGCGGCCTCACCCGAAGCCAGAGTGGTGCGGAGCTGAATCGCATAGAGCTTGCCTTTGTAATTGACCTGGGCGCCCGGTTGATACTTCTCCAGCGCCAAATGATCCGATTGGGGATCGATCTTTTCCATGACCGATTTCTATAACATAGCGCCCGCCAAGCTTAAACTACCCGCGGGAAAAGCGCTGCCGGGAACAAATTGACAAGCCACGGGGTCGAGCTTACAGTTTTGCCGGGAGTTAATAGCAAAGATGAGAATTGCGGTTATGGGCAGTGGCGCGGTGGGCGGTTATTTCGGCGCGCGACTGGCCGCCGCCGGCCATGAGCTGATCTTCATCGCCCGCGGCCAGCACTTGGCGGCGCTCAAGGTTAATGGCCTGCGGGTCGCCAGCGCCAACGGCGACCTGCATATTACCAACGCGCAGTTCACCGACGAGCCAGCCAAGCTGGGCGCCGTCGACCTGGTGCTATTTTGCGTTAAGTCTTACGACACCGAAGCCGCCGCCGCGCAGATCGCACCGCTGGTGGCCGAGCGCACGACGATCCTGTCGCTGCAAAACGGCATCGACAATCCGGCAAAACTGGCGCGGGTATTTAAGCCGGCACAGATCCTACCGGCGGTGGTTTACATCGGCGCGCAAGTGGCCGCACCGGGAATGATCAGCCACGCCAACGGCGGCCGGATCATCTTCGGAGCGAGCGACGGAGTGCTTGGCGAACGCTGCGAAATGGTCCGGCAAACCCTCATGGACGCCGCCATCGCCTGCGAACTGAGCCAAGAAATTCACCGCGTGCAGTGGACCAAGTTACTGTGGAACGCGCCCTTTTGCGCGCTTAGCTGTTTGGCCCGCGCCAACGTCAAACAGATTGTCGAGTCGGCGAGTTTGACCGCCTTGGCGCTCGACTGTATGGCCGAGGTGCAAGCCGCGGCGGCCACGCGCAAGATCGAACTGCGCCGCCAACAGTTCGAAGAGATCATGACGATTTCCCGCGCCATGGGCTCATTCAAACCCTCCATGCTGCAAGACTTGGAGGCCCAAAAACCGCTTGAATACCAAGCCTTCAATGGCATAGTGGTGCAAACGCTGCGAGCCGCCGGAACACCGGCGCCGGTCAATCAAATGTTTTATCAGACGCTGGAGTTTTTAGATCGAAGAATCCGTGGCCAACTCAACTCCTAAGGAGACTTCATGCGGGCATTAAAAAACGAAACTTTTTTTCTAATCTTTTGGCTGCTCCTGTTGGGTCTGCCAACTCTCGCCCAGGCTCAAGCCGATCAAAAGGAACTGGTCACCCGCGGCCAATATATTTTCGCCGTCGCCGGCGGCTGCGCTTGTCACACCGAACCGAAGGGAACCCACAACGCCGGCGCGCGCGCCTTTCCGATCCCGCTGGGCACGGTTTACAGCACTAATTTAACTTCCGACAAAGACACCGGCCTGGGCGGCTGGACCGATCAGCAGATCATCGACGGCATTATTAAAGGTCTGCGCAAGGACGGCAGCCGAGTATTGCCGGTGATGCCCTACGGCGCTTACTCCGGCATGGCCCAGGACGATCTGCGCGCGCTAGTGGCGTACTTGCGGTCGTTGAAGCCGGTGAAAAAAGTCACGCCGGACTTGAAGTCGCCGCCGTTGGCGCGCAGCCTGGGCACCGCGGCTTGGCTCCAGGCGTTTGGCACTTTCTACACCTCGCCGGCCACGGCACCCAAGGGCGGCATTGAACGGGGTAAGTATTTAACCGATCACGTGGCGATCTGCGGCGATTGTCACACGCCGCGCAACTCCATCGGCGTGCCCAATAAAAGCCTTTACATGGCCGGCGCCGGCAAAAACATCGGCCCCTTGGGCCAAGCGATCCCCAACATCACGCCGGACAAAGAAACCGGCATCGGCGATTGGAAACGGGACGACATCGCCGAGCTCTTGCTCAAAGGCACCAAGCCTGATTTTGACAACGTTCAGGGGTTGATGGAGGAAGTCATCCAGGGCGCGCCCCACGGCTATAAAGACATGCGCAAGGAAGACGCTCTGGCGATCGCCGATTATTTGAAATCGATTCCGGCGATCAAAAACAAGATCCAATAATAAAGCCGCCTATGCGGAACCCATGGTAGGCGGCAACCGGTGCGTCTAATTTTGCGCGCGGGCCAGTGGGGTTCGACGTAAGCTCATAAAGCGCTGCAATAATACCCATCCACAGTAGGGCAGGAGAACCGTCATCCAGAGCGCCGCCGGATGATTTGGGTTGGGAAAAAACGCCACGGCAAGCCACGAACAAGCAACCGAAAATCCGGCCAACCAGCCACCGATCTCCAGCCAGCCAACCAACAATGGCAAACTCGAATAAATGTCGTTCAGAGGAAAAGCAATCACCTGAGCGGCCGCGGTGAGCGCCTTTGCCGACAGGTACCGCGAAAACAACAATAGTACTACCCCTTCGGGTAAAAACCACACAAGAGGTACCTGCTGCCGATAAGTTTGCACGGTGGACCACCACGATAACGGCCAATTCGGCGCAAATACCCAGCTGCCACCCCAGAGCACGAGAACCCAGATAAACGCTGAGCGCAAAATCGCTCGATTGTTGCGCCATGCCCAAAACACTGCGACGACACTGAAGAGCAAACCGGTTTGCGGCTTACCCGGTAATAAGGCAATGCAAAGCCCGGCGACTGTGACAAAGTTTTTCCTGATCGCCACGGCCAATAGGCCGACCAAGCCCAACCAAAGGACGGCGGTGGTTTTGATCGTCAATGCGTGCACCAGCGGATAGCTCAACATCGGTATGACGAGGGTTTCCAGACGTCTCCCCGCCGACTTCGAGCGCGAAGATCGCCACCGAGGCTAACAGCAGCGCAAACCACACATACACGGCGATTTCCAATGGGAAGATCGTTAGCGGGGTGATCAGCAGTAGAACCGGTAGCGGATAACCGATGACATCCGCAACCTGCACCCCTTTCAGCTTAACCAGCCAAGTGTTTCTAAGCAGCTCCGCGGTCTCCTTGCCGTAAGGATCGCCACCATGAAGTAGTTCTTGCGCCCCGATCCAGAGCGGGTAGAAATCGGTTCCCTGGGGGTCGGGAAAACAACGGTAACAAACCGCCGCCAACCACAGCACCGTGATCGCCGAATAAATTGATATGCGCGTCAGGCGCCGATCGAAAAGTGTCGTCACCGATAGTATCACTCGCTGGAACCTGGGAATTGGCCCGCTGGGCAAGATTTTCACGCAGGTTCAATCAACCGATTGGAAATGATTAGCCGCGCTTAACCTGCTTCATCACCTCGGCCACCACTTGATCGGCGCTGACGTTTTCGGCTTCGGCTTGGAAGTTCAAGATAATCCGGTGGCGTAACGCCGGGACGATTACCGTTTCGACATCCTCATAACTCACATGCACGCGGCCGTCGGCGAGCGCATTGCCCTTGGCGCCGAGGATCACCGCCTGGGCGCCGCGCGGGCTCGAGCCGAAGCGAATATATTGCTTGATCGAACCGGCGCCGCCGCTATTCTGGCCATTGCCCTGGGTGGCGTGCACCAGGCGCACGACATAGTCTTCGATCGGCGGCGCGATCAGCACCTGGCGCAAGAGCTGTTTCATCTCATTGACCAGCTTGCCGCCGTCATCGGGCAAAACCTTGGCCGCATCGCTGACGGTCACGCCGGTGGTGCGCTTGAGAATTTCCCGTAGCTCGTCGGGTGCCGGCGGCGGCACCAAGAGTTTGAAGAAAAACCGGTCGAGCTGGGCTTCCGGCAATGGATAGGTGCCCTCGAGTTCGATCGGATTCTGGGTTGCCAACACGATAAACGGCGACTCGAGAATATGCGACTCGCCGAACACCGTCACCTGCTTTTCTTCCATCGCTTCCAACACCGCCGATTGGGTCTTGGGCGTCGCCCGGTTGATCTCGTCGGCCAACACCACATGGGCGAAGATCGGCCCCTTTTTGAATTGAAACTCGCGCCGGCCATTGGTCTCGGTCAACACTTCGGTGCCGACGATGTCCGACGGCATCAGGTCGGGCGTGAACTGAATGCGTTTGAAAGACATACCGAGGGCGTGGCTCAATGACTTAACCAGCAGGGTCTTGCCCAATCCCGGCACGCCTTCGAGCAACACATGGCCGCCGGAGAAAAACGCGATCAATACTTTGCGGATCAGCTCTTTATTGCCGACGATGACTTGTTGCACCTCGGTTTCGATGCGCTTGAAGGTTTGTAAAAACTGTTCCGGCTCCATCCCACTCCCTTTCCAATCGAGTAAATATCGTGAGCGGGGTTTAAACCCCGCCAACTATTACAATAGCGCAAAGGGGTGCTCCGCCCCCTTTGGTAACCCCGTTTACAGGTGCCCGCAGCAAGCTGCGGGGTTTGAGAAAATCAGCGAATGATACCGCGGTACTCGATCGGCATCGGTTGTTTTTCCTTGGGCGCATCGGGCAGATGGGCGGGCAAAGGTTGATTGCTCACCGGCAGTTGCGCGCGGGTGCGTTTGCCGGCGCCACTTTCTTTAGTCGCTTGACTGGTTTGCCCGTCAGCTTTGCTCTCCGCCGCCACATCCTCGGGCAGCTGTACGGTCACATAGCCCTTGCCTTTGATGCCGCCGTCTTTGCCTTCGCCGGCTTTGTAAAAACGCTCCGCCGGGGCGCCGCCCTGAGGCAGCTCCTCCGACGTCGGCGATTTGCCCGCGCCATCCTTCTCCTTGCCCTGCGACTTGGCGGTTTTTTCGTTGCTCGGTTCTTTGCCCGGCTGGTTGGCGTCCCGTTGGTCGCTCTTGGCATCGCCCTGCCCCTGGGAATTTTTCTCATCGCCCTTTTCCTTGGGGTTGCCCTGGGCCGACTTGCCCTGCTTCATGTCGTTGCTCATCTGCGCGCTCTGTTGATCACCTTTACCATCGGAACCGCCGCCGTCGCTCTGCTTGGTACCTTCGCCCTTGCCCTCTTGGGGCAGATTGCTTTGAATCCCACCGCCGCCCTTATCTTGGTCTTTTTTCTGTTGGTCGCCGCCGGCCGCTTGCTGTTGCTCCTTGCCATCGAGTGAATTTGCCGCTTGGCTGAGCAAATCTTGGTTTTCTTTATCTTGTTCTTGTTTTTTTTGCTCTTCGATCTTTTTCTCAAGCTCTTCGGCGGCGGCTTGTTTCTCCTTGGGCGTCGCTTTCGGATCTTCGAGCTTGGCCGCGAGCTGGTTGACTTCCTGGGCCAGCGCTTTGAGCGATTCTTTCTGCGCCATCTTGGCCGCCACTTGGCGTAGCCGTTGGGCCACGCTCACCGGCCGAATCAGCGAATCCGCCGGCGGAATCAGCCAGGGCAATAACAGCGCCGCGAGCAAGGACAGCGCTAGGGAGCGATAAAAGGATTTTTTCACTCGGTAGGGGAAATCGCGGCCCAATTGAACCCGGGCGCCGAAACCGGCCGCCTCGGCGCGCAAGCGGGCGAGAAAATTCTCTCCAGCCGGCGCGCTGGTCAGCGTGGCCAAAGTCAAGAAACGCTCTTTGGCATCGGCCTGGCGGTCGATCAATTGCGCCGCCGCGGCAATCGACGGCAAGCGTGGCCGGTAGCGCAGCATTACCGCCAAAACCGCCATCCCGGCCAAAGCCGCGGCGGCCAGCGCCAAGCTCAGGCGGGTCAGCCAGCCAACGCGGTAACAGAGATAACCGGCCACCAGCGCCGCAATCAGTGGCGGCAAAACCAGTAGCAAGGAATCCCACAGCACATGGCGGCCCATGCGCGCCGTCAATTGACCGACCAAATCATCCGGCTTGGCCCGGTCAGCGCCATGGATTGGAGTCGACATCACGACAACTATAACATCTCGATTGGGATAGCTGAACCCTGGCCCTAACGATGGCTCGCCAAGGCCTTCTTAGCTTGCGACCGCGCCGGCTCGCGCACCGGTTGGTAGGTTTTGACCGCGTGATTATGCGCCTCGAGGGTTTCGGAAAACGCATGGGTGCCATCGTTTTTCGAGACGAAATAAAGATACGGCACATCGGCCGGTTGGAGCACCGCTTTGATCGACGACAGACTGGGATTGCAAATCGGCCCCGGCGGCAACGCGCCGATGCGGTAAGTGTTGTACGGGTTGTCGTCGCGCAGATCTTTTTTGGTTAGATTGCCGGTGAAATTTTTCAAGCCGTAGATCACTGTCGGATCGCTCTGCAGCGGCATCTGACGCTTGAGCCGGTTGTGAAACACCGCGGCGACCAGGCCGCGCTCGGCTTCCACGCCGGTCTCTTTTTCGACGATCGACGCCAAGGTCAACAGATCGTGAAAGCTCAGCTGCGCGGTGGCCGGCGATTTCTTTGCCAATAGCGGCTGCGACGACCGCCGAAACTGTTCCGCCATGGCGACGATGATATCGCGTTCTGGCATCGCCGGCGTGAAGTGATAGGTACTGGGAAATAAATAACCTTCCAGGCCGCGATCACCGAGCCCCAGGGCCGTAAGCAAGCTCGGATCGGCGGCGACGGCGAGAAATTTCTCGCGCTTGGCGATTTGCATTTTGTCCAAGAGGTCGGCGATCTCCTTGACCGTTAGCCCCTCGGGAATGGTCACGCTGTGAAAAATCCCCTTGCCGCTGACCAACCGTTCCAAAACCTCCCACGGCGCCGCGTTGGCGTCGAAGCGATAGAGCCCCTGGTGGATTTTTTTCTCCAGCCCGTGCAAACGCGCCCATAGGGAAAAGAATATCCCGTTGGTAACTACCTGTTGCTCGCGCAACTTGCGCGTCACCGTGGCGAAGGAGTCGCCGGCCTCGACTCTGACCTCGACGGGAAACGATGGGCTAGCCGGATGGGAATAATAAATGTTGTAAAAAAACAGTGCCGCCACCAGCGGCAAGCCAAGCGCCGCCCGCAGCAATGCGGCGCGGAGGAATGTCGCCTTGGTGACGGGCGCGGCGGAGGGGAGCTGATGACCGATCAAGGGCGCTCAATTCTCGCTCAAGTTGATTTTCATCCAACCTTGGAATTGCCGTAGGAAACCGGCGAAGGGTTCTTCGCCCGGCGCCGCGGCAAAATAGGCTTTGCGCATGAAGTCGAGGGCGCCAGAGTAAAACTCGAACTTGGTCGAAAGCTCCTGGTAGAGATAATAACCGGTGCGGTAAAGCGCCAGATCGAGTTCGGAAACCGTCCAATAGGAGCGGCTGCCCTCTTTGAGATAATAATCGAGGGAGCCCTTGCCTTCGATATGCTGGCGAAACACACCACTCATGAACAGCGCGTAATCGCCGACGTACTTGCGTAACATACGTTGGCGCAAGACATCGGCTTCGTCGGCCGGCACCGCTGGTGCGCGCGCCAGCATCTCGACTACGCTGTCGATCCTACGCCCGCCCCCGCTGCGCATCTTGTAGAGATTGTCGGCGCGGGCGAAGTCGGCCAAGACATCGGCGACATACTCGGCGATGGTGGCGTCGTAGATCCCCACTTGGCCAAAACTCTGACGCACCACTTGGAGAAAATACCCTTGCAAGCTATTTCCCGGCGGCTGGTTTTCGATTGGCATGGCAAAAGGATACCAGAGTTGCGAGTTGCTGCAAAGTTATTCTCGCGGTGGGTTGGATCCGCCGCGGTCGGCCATGCGCCTGGCGCTTTTTCCTTCGATCGCTATAATGGCGCCCAAAGCAACAGCTGAAACCGGAGCACCTCATGACCAGAGACTTGAAAGAAGACTTTTTCCGCCTAGACGGCGCCTGGGCGTCATTTGAATTGATGACCATCAGGCAGCGTCAGGACTATCTCAAACCGTTTCGCGTGCTACGCTGCAAAATCGACGCGCAAGTGGACTTTCAAGCCAGCGAAACCCAGCGTAGCCAAACCGAGGCCACCGTGCTGATCGAGATATTTGGCGATCAAGAGCTGGTCGCGGCCGGCGGGCGCGGTCCGGTGCACGCGGTGGACAACGCCATGCGCAAGATCTTGGAAAAACATTATCCCCAACTATCTGAAGTCCGATTGGAGGAATTCGACGTCCGGCTCCTGCACGGCGTGGCCAGCGATGAAGAAGGCCATGGCGCCGGCGCGCTGGTCCGGGTATTGGCGATCTTCGCCGACGGCGACCAGCGCTGGGGCACGGTCGGCGTCGCCTCCGACATTTTGCAGGCCAGCGTCGAGTGCATCATCGATGGCCTAGAGTGGAAGCTGCGCGGCGAACAGAAGCATTGACGCCAGCCCGCCCAACCTCAAACTAACCCGTGCCAAGGTCAACCTCTGCAAGCCGGCGACGATTTCGCGCTGGGGGCTTATTCGCGATCCTTATTACTTTGCTTTCCGGTTGCGGCTGGGAAAATCGGCTGATCTTTCATCCGAGCACCGTGATCGCGCGCACGCCGCGCGATGTCTGGCTCGATTATCAGGATCACTACTTCACCACCTCGGATAACGTCCGTCTCAACGGCTGGTTCATTCCCCACCCGCAAGCCATTGCCACCATGGTTTGGTTCCATGGCAACGCCGGCAACATCGGCGACCGGGTGGAGAACATCAAGCTGCTACACGACAAGAGCGCCATCAGCATTTTCATTTTCGACTATCGCGGCTATGGCCGCAGTCCCGGCAACTCGTCGGAGGCCAGCGTCTATCTCGACGCCGAAGCGGCCATGGAATTTGTCCGGCGCCAACTTAAAGTCGAGAGCCGGGATCTGGTCATCTTCGGCCGCTCCCTTGGCGCCGCGGTGGCGGCGGAAATCGCCAGCCGCCACCACAGCCGGGCGGTCATTCTGGAAAGCCCCTTCGTGTCGATAAGCGAGATGGCCAAGGTTATTTTGCCCTGGCTGCCGATCGCACCACTGCTCAGTGCGAAATTCGACAATCTGGAAAAAGTCGGCCAAATCGCCGCGCCGCTACTAGTGCTCCATGGCGACCGTGACGAAATCATTCCCTTCGAGCAGGGCCAAAGGGTCTTCGCCGCGGGCCGAGAACCCAAAGCATTTTATCCGATCAAAGGCGCCGGCCATAACGATACCTTCATCGTTGGTGGCGCTGCCTATTACGATCGACTGCGGAGCTTTATCGAAACCGGGCAGTAGTGATTATCACCGAGTGAACCAACGGCGGCGCAGCTGAATTAGTCGAAGTCCGTGACCGCGCCGTTGGTCGAGGGCGCGTAGGCGTGGCGCAAGTACTGCGCCAGCATGCGCTGGGTATTGAAGAAAGAACCGTTGAGGGCGATCGCCGAGCGCCGCAGTTGGGCGAATTTTTCCGGCGCGTGATAGTACAGTGGGAGGATCACCTGATCGAGTTTGTCGTACATGGATTGGGCTTCGGCGGCGGAATCGTTGGCGCCATCGAGTTCATCGCCAATCGACCAACCGGTCACGCCTTCGATATGCCCTTCGATCCACCAGCCGTCGAGCACGCTAAAGCTCGGCACGCCGTTGAGCGCCGCCTTCATGCCGCTGGTGCCCGAGGCTTCCTGAGGCCGCATTGGCGTATTGAGCCAAACATCGACGCCAGAGCAAAGCAGTTTACCCAGCGCCATGTCGTAGTTCTCAAGGTAAACCACGCGCACCTGGGCGGTCAGCGATGCCGCCGCTTCGAAGATGCGCCGAATGATCGCCTTGCCGCCGTCGTCACGCGGGTGCGCCTTGCCGGCATAGACCAGCTGGATCGGTCCGCGCTCGCTGATCTGTTTGAGCCGATCGATATCGGTGAACAACAAATCGCCGCGTTTGTATCCGGTGGCACGCCGGGCAAATCCCAAAGTGAAAACTTGGTCGTCCAACTGCACCCCGGTGAGCCAACGGATCTGGCGCAGTAATTCGCGCTTGGCCAGGGCATGGGCCAAACGCACTTCGGCCACCGGCAGCCCCACGGCGTAGCGCAAAAAGCCGTTGTCGGCGCGCCATTTGGGCAACATACGATCGAACAGCTCAGCCATCGGCGCGGCGGTCCAGGTGGCGGCATGGACGCCATTGGTGATCGCTTCGATGTGATGATTGGGAAACATGTCGCGCGACACTTCGCCATGGCGCATCGACACGCCGTTGACATAGCCGGAGAAGCGCAGCGCCAACTCGGTCATGTTGAGAGCGCCGTTCATCACTTGAAGGGCGCTCAGCGCGCTGGCGCGCTCCTCGCCTAGCACTTGGTAAACCAATTCGCTGGCGAACCGATCATGGCCCGCCGGCACTGGCGTATGGGTGGTAAAAATACATTGGCGGCGCACCGCCTCCACCGCCTTTTCGCCGTAACGCTGGCCGGTCGGCGCGCCGGCCGATTCTTCCAACAACGCCAAAGTTGCCAGCGCCGAGTGACCCTCGTTCATGTGAAAGCCGCGAATGTCTTGATAACCCAAGGCGCGCAGCATCAGCACGCCAGCGATGCCGAGGATCGCTTCCTGGCATAACCGATAGCGCTCATCGCCGCCGTAAAGATAATCGGTCAAGCTGCGATCGTTGGGGTCGTTGTCAGCCAAGTCGGCGTCGAGAAAAATCAGCGGCACGGTGTGACCGGTGACGCCGGTAAAAAGATATTGCCAGGCGGCGATTCCCACCGGCCGGCCACCGATGGTCAGAGTCACGCGCTCGGCCAACCGTTTGAAGTGCTGCTCCGGCGACCAGCTCACCGGACTTTCGATTTGATTGCCCTGGGAGTCCAGATGTTGGTCGAAATAACCTTTGCGGTGGAGCAAGGACAACGCCACCATGGGCAATCCCAGGTCAGCAGCGGAGCGCAACATGTCGCCGGCTAATACTCCCAAACCGCCGCTATAGGTCGGAATGTTGGAGTCGACGGCGACATCCATGGAAAAGTATGCGATCGTCCCAGTCACGGCCAATGCGCTAGTCATAACCACTCTCGATTGACGGATTTAGGATTCCCACGACTAACGCGGTAGTTTCGCCGAACCATGGTAGCAGTCAGTAAGAGAAAATCCCCAGTAACCTTCATGACTATACCATCGGCGAAATTTTTGGGCAATTCAGCGCCGCGCCCCTCACGGTCAACTTAGCGATCCCATAACGCAATTGTGGTGCCTGGCGGTGTTCGTGAATAACTGGTTGAAATTGCGCGCAGTTGACTAGCCGGTTTAGGCCGAATTTGTCACGTCGCGGCGCGCCGCATGGCGCAATTGTTATGGCCACTGGCGGGCGCCCGTCAGCGCAACTGAAATGCGTTAGCCAAAGCGCTCCAAGAGTCATGCTCCGCCAGGGTGCGCAGCACCGCGATGGTCGGCGGCATCATGCGGAAGTTACTCTCTTGGCTGCGCACCAACGCCGCCTTGGGCGTAAGCCAAACGCTCTCGGAAACCTCTTCCGAACTATGCAAAGGAACCTGTCCCTGGGGCAACGCGGCAAGATAAAAGCGGGTGTCGAAGCGCACCGGATAATGCTCCGGCGTGATCCGGTGAAAAAAATAGTTGAGCCGGCCGACATCGCAATACAACCGCTCGGCCGCCATCAGCGCCGGCAAATCGTATTTGCCCTGCTGCAGTTCGGCGCGCTTGGGCGCAAGCCGCTCGGCCAGCGCGCCGCCGTCCGCCGGCGCCGCGGCGTCATCCTGCTCGACAAAAAAATGGATGCCCGCCTCTTCAAACAACTCGCGCACCGCGGCGACCCAAAAGCCCAAACAGGCAGCCGGCTCGAAGGCGCTGCCGAGCTTTTGTTGAGCGTCGGCTGGAGAAATACCTCGAACCAATTCGAGCATCGGCGCCGACCAATCGGCGCTTTCCACCCGCCCGCCGGGAAACACGTAGGCACCCGCGTAGGTGTCCATTTTATCCGGGCGCCGATTCATGAAGATCTCGAAAGCGCCGTCAGCGCTCGGCCGCGCTAAGACCACCGTCGAAGCCGGCTGCGGTGTACTCGGTTGTGCCATGTAGATGACTTAACCAAATCTCCGCCGTGCTGCAACCGCGGCGAACCGGCGGCAGCGGCAAGTTGAAAAGTTATTACAAACGCGGCGAAGGTTTGCCGATGTGAATATGGGCTCCGGTGGCGGCGCCGGCGACGGCGCCGCGAAAAGCGATAAACGGAATGCCCGCCTGGCGCAAGTAGTTGAGCACCGATCGCCCTTCGGCGCTCTCCGGATGGAGCGCCACATCGATGGCGTTACGGTGATCGAAGCGCATGCGGTCATGGGTGGAGGTCTGACCGAGCGCGCTAATCGGCAGACTGCGGCCAAAGGTCTGGGTGAAATGTTTTTCGATCTTGCTAACCTCGGCCAAGGTAAAACCGGCGGCGCCGTTAAAACGCAGCAATGTGCCGGATTCGCTGTAACCTCCCAAGGCTAACCCAGGCAAACGCAAGAGCTCGTCGCGCATGGTAAATTCGGTCAGCGCGGTGGCGGTCTCGGCGAGAAACCGTTTATCATCCTGAATCCGCATCATGGTCTGCGCCACCGCGTGCTCCGCCTGCACCACCTCGGTGCGCGAAATCAAGCCTTGATAAAAAAGCTCGCGCCGCCGCTCGTACTCCTCGGTGATACGCTTCAATTCCGCCTCATGCAGGGCCAAGAGCTTTTCCGCCCCAGCACGAGTCTCCTTGGTTTTTTCCAGCACCTCGGTGCGCGAACGCGCCAGCTCGGCATCGGTGGCGGCCAAGGGTTGACTTCGCTTCGCTTGAGCGAAAGCCAATGCGTGTAGCTGTATTGAGAAGATAAACAGCGCCGCGGCGGCTCGATGGCGGGTAGTCATGGTATCGCCCGAAGTAGCAACATTTGGCAAAGTTTATGAACTTAGCCACCCTGGGTCAAGCTGCTATTGTGGCGCTCCGGGTGGCGCGCTAAACTCTGAGGCTGATGATTCGCTCTTGGACCGCAACCTTCCGCCGCGCGCTGCTCGCCAGCGCGGTCATGCCCTATATCTGCTGGGCGGCCGACGCCAATTCCCTGCCCGACACCATCGAGAAGATCAAGCCGGCGGTGGTCGCCATCGGCACCTTTCAGAAAACTCGCCGGCCGCCTTCGGTATTCCGCGGCACTGGGTTCGTCACCGCTGACGGTCTGCACGTGGTCACCAACGCCCATGTGCTGCCGGACAAGCTTGACACCGATAAGCGAGAAATGATCGCCGTGTTCGCCAGTAACACCAATCAGATGGAAATCCGCGAAGCCAGCAAAATCGGTGAAGATCGCGACCATGATCTAGCGGTATTGAAAATCACCGGGCGGCCGCTGCCAACGCTCACTTTAGGCAAGGCGCAACTTGTGCGCGAGGGCGAAATCTACGCCTTCACCGGCTTTCCCATCGGCATGGTGTTGGGTCTCAACGCGGTGACCCACCGGGGCATCATCTCGGCGATCGCGCCGATTGCGATTCCCCAACTATCGGCCCAGCTGCTGGAAAAAAACCTGGTCGCCCGCCTCACCGCGCCCTACAACGTCTACCAACTCGACGCCACCGCCTATCCGGGCAACAGCGGCAGCCCGCTCTATGATCCCATTAGCGGCCAGGTGGTTGGCATCATCAACAAAGTTTTCGTCCAGGAAAGCAAAGAGACCGTGATTCAGAAACCGAGCGGCATTTCCTACGCCATCCCGGTTACCCACATCAGAGATCTACTGCGCAAGCTCGGTATCGAAGCGAATTAATCACCACCGAGACCGGCAATCGCCGGCCACCTGGGCGTGTTTTATCCCAACGCCCAGGTGGACCGGAAATCGTGCCGGCGCAGCCGCCGCGAAGAATTACGCAGTACAAGAGAAAGGCGAGGTGACGCAGGTGGTAACCTTCGTCCACGCGTTAACCAAATGACCGGCGATGTTGGTATCGCGGACACCGAGCCAGAACACCATCGCCACAAGCATGATCACCATGGTGTACTCCACCAGTCCCTGGCCATCTTCTTCCTGCAAGAGTCGTTTCATCAAGTCCATGTTAGCCTCCAATGGTTAATTACTATGTTGCTTCTTTCTGTCGTCGTCGCAGTTAGGCAGAGCAACCGGAATGCCGCTGATTGAAACGGCACGAAGGCGCAGAAAGACTGACAATAGTTCTAGGAACTACAGCGAAGGCAGAAACCGAAACCCCCGTTTGACAGGAATGACAAAGATTACGGGCCTGGCTGCCCGTTAGCGGTCGCGTCGGTATCCAGGCTACCGCGCCAGCCGGCCCGACGGCTGGCCGATGTGAATATGCGGCCCGGTGGCGACGCCGGGAATCGCGCCGCGGAAGGCGAGAAACGGAATGCCGGATTTGCGCAGGTAATCGATCAGCGCCTGACCCTCGCCGCTATCGGGATGGAGACCGACGTCCATGGCATCGCGATGATTGAAGCCCAAGCGATTATGAGTTTCGGACTGCCCCAAAGCGGTGACCGGCAAGCGCCGGCCAAACATCTGGGTGAAAAATTTCTCCACCCTGGGCGCTTCGGCGATGGACCATTTGAACGCTCCGTTAAAGCGCGTCAGCTCGGCGGTCTGGCTAAAGCCACCCACCGGCAAGATCGGCAAGCGTAAAACTTTTTCGCCCAAGATCGCTTCGGTGATGGCGATGTCGGTCTCGGTGACGGTGTAGCGCATGGCGTGGACGCGCTTGAGCAGAACAACAAAGGCTTGCTCGGTCTGCTGCACTTGCTCTTTGGCGATGGCGCCTTCTTGCAAGAGTTTGCGCTGGCGGATCACTTCAACGCGTAGCGCCGACTGCTCGCGCTCGAGCTCGGCTAATTGGCGGCGATCCTGGGCCAAGGAGACTTTCATCTTGGCGATAGCGTCGGCGCTCGATAGTTCAGCGCTGTCCTTGCGTTGCAACCATGGCAGCCGCAGATTTTCCCGCCCGCTGGCTAAGAAAATCAGCACGACCGCGATGGGCAGCAACGCCGCGCCGGCGATCAAATAGCGATTCTTCAGAACTTCAGCGAGCATGGAGGCCAAAGTTTAAGGGCTCAACCTGGACGGGTCAAGACAAAAGCGCCACTTTGTTGTAGCAAAGTGAATCTGTCAGGGTCTAACGGCAACGTGAATATGTCAGGGTGGAAGGATGACAACCCTGACGATGAGAGACGAGAAACGACTAGACATCATACAACGATCGTTACGTAATGAGCTGACGATGGTGGAAGCCG